>NZ_CP007440.1:1737449-2044899 GCF_001579845.1 Rhodoplanes sp. Z2-YC6860 | reverse complement strand
GATTTGCTGTGAGCGTCCCGCTTTGCCTCAAGGTAATGGGCTCTGGGATATGACCCAGGACGGAGGCGATGTTCCGGGTCCGTTCATGCTTTCGAGACAGCTTTGCCCCTGAAACGAGCCGAAAATTCATCATTCCGGCACCGCGACGGATTATCCACCGAACGCCGCCTAGCACGAAGTTCCTGGATTCAATAGGCTATTTTTCGCCATACTTGGAAACTAGGATGGCTTTCTGGGTCGGGGGGACTGCACTCTTCAGTAACCGATCCCGATTAAGACTGCGTTAGCCATGGTGTCGCGTGGGGCGGCACCGTCGCCGACGACCTTAATGCGAGATCGCGAGTGCAAGTTTGCGCGAAAGCCAAAGCCGGACTGGTATCAAGCCTTAAGTTGTCGGTGCGTCGTGCCGGGCTGGCCACATTTTGCGTCCTTGCCGGATCGGCAGCCTTCCAGCAGGCCGGCGCCGTTAACCCCGACGACACCCGCACGATTTCGCTGCATCACGTCCACACCAACGAAGATCTGACCATTACGTTCAAGCGGAACGGCCAGTACGACGAGGCCGCGCTGCAGAAGATCAACTGGATCCTGCGCGATTGGCGCAAGAACCAAGCGATCGCCATGGACCCGCACGAGATCGATCTTCTTTGGGAGGTCTATCGCGACGTCGGCGCCAAAGGGCCGATCCACATCATTTGCGGCTACCGGTCGCCCGAAACCAATTCCATGCTGCGCAGCCGCAGCAAGGGCGTCGCCAAGTTCAGCCAGCACACGCTCGGCAAGGCGATCGACTTCTACATCCCTGGAATTCCGCTCGACGTCTTGCGCGCCACTGCCATGAAGGTGCAGGGCGGCGGCGTCGGCTATTACCCGACCTCGGGTTCGCCATTCGTGCATGTCGACGTCGGCAATGTGCGCGCCTGGCCGCGCATGACCCGCGAGCAACTCGTCAAGCTGTTCCCGGATGGCCGCACCGTGCATCTGCCGGCCGACGGCAAGCCGCTGCCGGGATATCAACTGGCACTGGCCGACGTCGAACGCGGCCAGCGCAGCGTGGCGAAGCCTGAAAAGAGGAACTTCCTGGCGCGACTGTTCAGCCGCGACAAGGACGCCGAGGAGGCGGACGACAACGCTTCTGCGGCCAGCGAGCCTTCACCGGCTCCCGCGCCCGCCGCGCGCAGTGTCGTTGCCGCCGCCAAGCCCGCGCCGTCAGCGCAGGCCGCCGCGCCAGCCCGCACCATGGTGCTCGCATCGGCCGCGACGCCGGAGCCCGTTGCCGTCGCCGCCGAAACCACCGTTCAAGTGCCGATGCCGCCGCGACGGCCGATCTATCAGGTCGCCACAGCGGACGCGTTGCCGCCGGCTCCCGCGCCACGTCCGGCTGCGCCGATCAATCTCGCGTCGCTGTCGCCGAATGACATCATCGGCATGCGCGGCCTCTGGGACGCCCAGCCGCAGCCCGCCGACACCCAAGCTTCGGACAGCAATCTTTCGAGCGCGCGCCGCACGCTGGCCGCGTCGCTCAGCGGCAACCGCGATCTGACGGCCGGGATCAACTCTTTCGCCAGTTCGTCGGACCGTGTGCCGGTCGAAACCGCGCTCGCTTATGCGGCTCCCGACGCCGGCACCAATTCGCGCCCGCGCGCGGTCGTCTCCACCAACGGCAGTTCGTCCTCGGTCGCCGAGAAGCCCGCCAATTTCACGGCCAACCGCGTTGCCCGGACGGCCGATCGGCTCGACGATCCCTGGCTGCGCGGCGTGATCCTGGCGCCGAGTGTGCAGAGCTCGCTCGTCGTCATGCGGGTCGGCGAGCTCGACGTCACGAGCCTCACCCAGCACATGCAGAAGCCGGCCTCCTCCGTGGTGATGACGTTCAACGCCGATCCGAACGCCGGCATGACCACCGACAGCTTCACCGGCAGCGCCGTGGTGTTCCAAACCACCGTGATCTTCAACAGCAACTCCCGCCGCACGGCAGCGCTGCGCTAGTTCCACCGATTCTCCTCGTTACGAGCCCGCGCTCCTGAGCGCGGGCTTTTTGTTGTGCTGCCCCGCAGCCCCAGGTCGCGCCGGCGCAGCCATCTGGACAGTCCCTTCCGGCTGCGCAAAGGTTGCAAAAAACACCATGCATCCTGGGGAGGATCCGATGATCGTCAATCGAGCGATTGCTGTCGTATTCACGGCTCTTGTCGTCGCACTGGCCGGGCAGGCGCGAGCCGAAATCAAAACCGAGTGGGTCGAGTACAGCCACGGCGACGTGAAGCTGAAGGGCTACCTCGCCTATGACGACGCCATCACCGGCAAGCGTCCCGCCGTGCTCGTGATCCACGCTCGCGAGGGCATGACCGAGAACACCAAGAAGAACGTCGAGATGTTCGCGAAGGACGGCTACGTGGCGTTCGCGGCGGACATCTTCGGCTACGGCCAGGGCGTGCTGCCCAAGGACGTGCCGGCGATGCAGGCGCAGACCACGATGTACAACCAGAATCGCACGCTGCTGAAAGCACGGACGCAGGCGGGCTATGACGTGCTGGCCAGGCACCCGCTGGTCGACGCGTCGAAGATCGCGCAAGCCGGCTACTGCTTCGGCGGCAGCACCGCGGTCGAGTTCGGCTCGACCGGCGTGCCGCTCGCCGCAACACTGACCTTCCACGGCTCGTTCGCCAACCATCCGGCGGGCTGGGCCAAGAGCCTCAAGGGCAAGATGCTGATCATGCATGGCGCCGAAGACCAAGGCTATCCGCTCACGACGGTTGCGGGCGTGATCGACGAGCTGCGCGCCGCCAAGGTCGACTTCCAGTACGAGGTCTACAGCGGCGCCCAGCACGGCTTCTCGGTGCCCAAAAGCAAGCCCGACCAGCGCGCCGACGTGCAGTCGCGGGCCACGGCGGGCCGCTACCTGAAAGAGTTGTTCAACGGGGAGTAGGAATGCTGGGTCGGCGATAACGCGCTATCTCGCGCCGCGCCGCATCGTATGATGCCGCCACCTTCCAGGGAGACGGCATTGACGCTTTCCAACTCGATCCTCGACACCCGCTTTCGTTCGGCGCTCGGCCGCATGGCCGATCAGGGCCGCTTGCAGACCTATTCGGCGCCGGTCGATCCGTATCTCGAGATCGCCGGCATCATGAAGAAGCTCGACGGCGGGCCGGCGCTGCTGTTCTCCAAGGTGAACGGCCACGACATGCCGGTGATCGGCAACCTGCTGTCCTGCCAGCCCAACGTCGAAGCAGCCTTCGGCATCGACTTCCGCGGCGTGCGCGAGTTCGTCGGCCGGGCGCTCGGCGATCCGAAGCCGCCGGTGCTGATGGAGCGCGGACCCGCGCAGGAGCAGGTGCACACGACCAACATCGATCTTGGCAAGATGCTGCCGGCGCTGCACCACACCGCGGCAGACGCGGGCCGCTACATGACCGCCGGCATCGTCATCACCCGCGATCCCGAAACCCAAGTCTACAACGCGTCCTATCACCGCCTGATGCTGTGCGGGCCGAACAAGGCCGCCATCCAGCTCGACTTCGGCCGCCACCTGCGCGCCGCCTTCGAGCGCGCTCAGAAGAAGGGCCAGCATCTGCCGGTGGTGGTGTGCATCGGCTCGGACCTCGCGCTGCACTACACCGCCGCCACCATGGGCTCGCAGATGCCGGAGAATGCCGACGAGCTGGCGGTCGCCGGCGGGCTGTGCGGCCGGCCGCTGTCGGTCGTGAAGGCGGTCTCGCAGGACCTCCTAGTGCCGGCCGAAAGCGAAATCGTGCTCGAAGGCGTGCTCAAGTGCGACGAAGAGGTGATGGAAGGCCCGTTCGGCGAGTTCGTCGGCTATCTGGCGCCGGCCGATCCCGGTCCGGTGTTCGAAGTCACCGCGGTGACGCATCGGAACAAACCGATCTATCACGCCATCAACGGCTACGGCCGCGAGACCGTGGTGTTGCGCAAATACGTTCTCGAAGCGAGCCTGCTGAAAGTTCTGCAAGGCGCGGTGCCGATCGTCACCGACGCCGAGATGACGGCCGGCGGCCTGCATCGCTTCCACGCCATCGTACAGGTGAAGAAGACCGGCCCTGCGCATGACGGGCTGCAGCGCAACGCCATCATGGCGTCGTTCGGCGCGTTGAAAGACCTCGACATGGTGATCGTCGTCGACGACGACATCGACATCCGCGACTGGGCCGACGTCGAATATGCGCTGGCGACCCGCATGGAGGCCTCGAAGGACCTGTTCACGATTCCGGCCGCGCGCGGCCACGAATATGTGCGCGTCAGCGACCGCGGCATGCGCACCAAGCTCGGCATCGACGCCACTGTGCCGTTCGCCGAGAAAGAGCGGTTCGCGCGCTGCGAGTTCAAGCCGATGGAGCTCGACGCGAAGGCGATGAGCACGGATGCCGACGTGGCGCGGAAGCGCCTCGATCTGTGATCGTCCTGAATCTCCGCATCCTGCTCCGCGCTGACAAAGCCTTTACGACTTGCTGCGACGATCGCTGACATGAAGATGTCGGAGACGCAGGCTCTCTACAACAAGCGCGCCTTGGCGCGGCTGACGCGTGCCACACCCGAGGTCTTTCCGGCGCCTGTGCTCATTCACGCCCGTGGTCTTCGCTGGACGCCGCCGATGCCGCGGCTTGCGGCCGACAGCTACTGGCGCGCACACGTGATCCGCGCCGACCGGCTCGCGCGGGCACTCGCCGCCCGCAGCGGCACGCCCGATGATTGGACTTGGCGCACCGGCAAGCGCGGCCTGCCCGAGAGCTTCCGCCAGCCACCCGCGCCGTATCGCGAGAAGAAATTCTCGCGCGGCCCGGGCTTCTGCTGCGTGTGCGGGCAGGCTGTCTATCGCTTCGGCTGGCATCGCGACCTGTGGGATGCGGGCCCAAACCGCCGCGCCGCATGGCATTCCGCCTGCGTCACGGCGTGGCGGTTGTGGAATGCACCGAGCGATCACGACCGCATGCTGCGGCGGCTGCAGTCACGCCGCTGCGCGCAGAGCGGCGGCCGGCTTTGGAAGACCGCCGAGATCGATCATCGGGTGCCGCTGTTTCAAGTCTGGCAGGAGCGTCGCGACACGCCTTGGCCGCAGCTCCTGGCCTATTGGGGCGTGCCCAATCTCCAGGTCATCAACCGCGACGTCCACGCCGCCAAGTGTGCCGAAGAGGCGAAGTACCGCGGGCTTCGCCGCGTGGAGCCGCTGCCCGTTTAGGACACCAATTATTGCCGCGGTCATTCCGGGGCGCTCGCGCAGCGAGCGAACCCGGAATCCAGACACATCGGGACTGCCTGCTTATCTGGATTCCGGGTTCGCGGGCTTCGCCCGCGCCCCGGAATGACCCGTGGAGAGCTTTCGATCGCTTACGCCGCCAGCATCCCCAGCGCGTGCATGTAGGTTTCCAGGATCATCTGCTGCTCGTTGCGCTCGGTCGGCTCCTGCTTGCGCAGCCGGATCACGGCGCGCAGTGCCTTGGTGTCGAAGCCGTTGGCCTTGGATTCCGCATAGACGTCGCGGATGTCCTCGGAGATGGTCTTCTTCTCCTCCTCGAGCCGCTCGATCCGCTCGACGAAGGCCTTGAGCTGGTCCTTGGCGAAGCGGGTGTTGGCGGCTTCGGGCTGCTCTTTTTCCACGGCGGACATTCCGGACTCCTGATGCGTGATGCGCGGCTTCGGCGGGGCCTGCCCCCGCCCGGTTGGGTCCAAGAATTCTGACAATCATGCCTTCTCGGCAAGGCGCAGTTCCGACATCCCCCGTCATCCACAACCCGTGTGTGGGAAAGCTTGCCTTATTTGACGGCTTTCAACGCCGCTTCGACGAAGCGGTTGTCAAAAGTCGTGCCCATGTCGACCTTGGCGCTGGCAATCGCCGCATCGAACCGGGTCATGGCCTTCAGCACATTGCCCGGTGCGTCGGGCGGCATCAGCCCGTCGGGTGAGAAGCTCGGCAGGTTGCTCTCCAAAGCCTTGCGGTAGACCGCCGGATTGGCCTGATAGAAATCCGCCGGGAGCTTGGCGACGATCTCGTCGGGCGTGGCCTTCTTCATCCAGGCAAGCGTGCGCACCATCGCAAGCGCGATCGCCTGGATGTTCTTCGGATTGCGCTGCACGAAGGCGATCGGCGCGTAGAGGCTGCCGGAGGCGTATTCGCCGCCATAGACCGCGCGCGTGCCTTCCGCGGTGCGGCTGTCGATCGCAACCACGATGTCGCCCGACAGGGTCAGCTCGGTGATGGCGAGGTCGAGGTTGGAGATGGCGTAAAGCTCGTTGCCGCGCTTCATCGCCGCGACCGCGACGGCGCCCGCGCCGACCGTCACCGGCGACACGTCGTCGGGCTTCAGGCCTGCCTTCTCCAGGATCAGGTTGAGGAAGGTCTGCGTTGCCGAGCCCGGACCGGTGATGCCGATCTTCTGGCCCTTCAGGTCGGCCGGCGATTTGTAGTTCGCCGCCTGGGCCTTGGCGATGCCGAGGATGTTCTGCGGATAGCGGCCGAACAGCACGATGCTCTGCATCGGCTGGCCCTTGGCCTGCATGCGCACGGTGTTCTCGTAGGCGCCGGCGACGATGTCGGCGCTGCCGCCGACCACGGATTCAAGTGCCTTGGAGCCGGCGTTGAAGTGCTGCAGCTCGACATTGACCTGGGCCTGATCGAAGTAGCCGAGCTGCTTGGCGAGCACGACCGGCAGGAAATAAAGCTGCGCTGGCGGGCCGGAAACCGCGATGGTGACTTTTTTGGCCTCCTGCGCGTCAGCCAAAGTGGCAACGAACAAAAGCGCGAGAACAGCGGCGAACAGTTTCATGGGCACATTTCAGGTTTTGAAGAACTCGACGAAACGACTGTAGACGTGGTCCGGCATTTCTTCCGCGATGTAATGACCGCACGGCATCGCGTCGGTGTCTACAACGTTGGCTGCATATTTTTTCCACACATCGGCGAATTCTTTGGTGCGCTCCGGCGGCTGGCCGCGGGCGCCCCACAGGATCAGCGCCGGCATCTGGATCTGCTTGTCCTTGTCGGCCTGGTCGATCTCGTAGTCGCTGGTCGGCGAGGCGCGGAAGTCGCGGCAGGAGCCGGTGATGGTTTTATAGGTGTAGCAGCGGATGTACTCGTCGAGCGCGGTCTGGGTGAGGAAGCCCAAGCCCGTGCCGCCGCGGATCACCATCCGGCTCTTGAGAAAGAATTCGGCCGGAACCGCGCTGATCATGCGCTCGGGGAACGGCTCAGGCTGCGCCATGAACGACCAGTGCCAGGAGCCGATCGCCCAGTTCTTGGTGGTGTTGTTCCAGACGTGGAAGGTCGGCACCACATCCATGATGCAGACCCGGGTGATGCGCTCGCCCTCGTCGAGGCACATGCGGTGCGCGGCGCGGGCGCCGCGATCGTGGCCGGCGAGAAAGAAACGCTGATGGCCGAGCGCCGTCATGATCTCGAACATATCGCGGCCCATGGCGCGGAAGCTGAAGTTGATGTTCTTCGGTCCGGCCTCGGGCAGCGAGCTGTCGCCATAGCCGCGCAGGTCCGGCAGGATGACGTGATAGTTCTGCGCAAGCTTTGCCGCGATCTTGTGCCAGCAGACATGATTTTGCGGATTGCCGTGAAGCAGCAGCAGCGGCGGCCCGGAGCCGCCGTGACGCAGCCGGATGGTCGCGCCGCTGGTGCGCATGTCGAGGTGCTTGAAACCCGGGAACAGCGCCGCAACCTCAGGGCTACCCCAGCGACTCGGATCGCGTTTGTAGTCCTCGGGCCTGGCCTCCGCCATGACGGCGCCCGCCGCCGGTTGCGCATCGGCGGATGTCACGGCTGCCGCAGCGACAGCCGCACCCGCGGCGACGCCGGCCATGACGTTGCGACGATTGACGGACGCTTTGGATTCTTCACGTTGTGTCATTGCTTCCTCCCAGCAGCCGCACGAGTCCTGTTGTGGTCCGGACCTTCGCAAAAGTGCCTGCCGGGCAATTGTGCGGACTTCGAGTCTGGGACGCCAGGGCGTGTCCTCACAAAATCGCCATCCCGGCTTTGCCCTTGAACGCGGAGGTATCCGCTGGGTGGCCATCAGCCGACATGGCAGGCCGAAGACACCCCAGCGGATATTGCGATCGCCATCGGACGCTTCGCGCTAGGCCGCAGCAGCGGGGCCGAACCAAGTGGTGAGCGCTTCCGGCAGACCGCGCTGGATGCGATCTCCCACCCAGGCCACGTATCCATCAGGACGGATCAACACGGCACTCGGAGCAGGCACAGCACCGAGCACCGGAAGCTGCCACTCGGCGGTGCACTTGGCATTGACCAGCCGAACCCGGTCCGCCCATGGCGAAATATCGAAGCCTGCCCCATCGCCGAGATTGAGCAGCAGCGGCTTCGCGCGATGCAGCAGCACGTACAGGCGCGAGGGACCGCCGGCGGTCACGAGGTCGAGATCGGGCATGCGCCGGCCGAGCAGCGGATGCCCCTCGCCAAGGTCGTAGCGGATATCCAGACCCGACATCATCGCGGCGTACCGCTTGCGCGGCTCGTCCATGCCGAGAAGCTCGGCAACGACGCCATTCAGCGCCTTGGTGTGCTCATCGGTGCGGCGAAGCGCGATCTGCGCCAGGGTGGTGCGCAGCACGCGGGCCGCGATTGGATGGCGCTCGTCATGATAGGTGTCGAGCAGGCTCTCCGGCGATGCCCGGTGGATCACCTGGGCGAGCTTCCATCCGAGGTTCACCGCATCCTGCACGCCGGTGTTGAGGCCCTGCCCTCCCACTGGGTTGTGCACGTGTGCGGCATCGCCCGCCAACAGCACACGGCCATCGCGGTAGACGGCAGCCTGCCGCGCCATGTCGGTGAACCGCGAAATCCAGGTGGGGCTGTGCACACCGTAATCGGTTCCGTAGACGGCGATGAGCGCGTCTCTGAGATCGCCGAGCGTAGGCTCGCCGGCCGGGCCGAGCTGCCGTTCGGTCAAGACAACCCGCACCGGCCCTTCCGGCAACCGGAGAAGGCCGTGGATGCCGATGGTGTCGTGGCGCACGCCCCATTCCGGCTCCCCGGTCATTTCGACCTCGGCGATCAGGAAACTCACGGTCGGGTCCGAGCCTGGGAACGCGATGCCGGCCGCCTTGCGCACCACGCTGCGTCCGCCGTCGCAGCCGACCAGATACTTCGCGCGCAGCGACCGGCGATCGGACAGCTCGACATCCACGCCGGTGCTGTCCTGCGCAAAGCCGGTCACCTCGCGTTCGCGGTAGATCGGCACCTTCAGCTCATCCACCCAGCCGGCGAGGATGCGCTCGATGTGGTTCTGCCAGAGCGCCAGCCCGTAGGGATGGCGCGTGGGGAAATCGCTGATGTCCAGCGACGTCCCACCGAAGCCCGCGACCTGGGCCACGCGCCCCTGCGAGAGGAACCGGTCGGCAATGCCGCGCTGATCGAGCACCTCGATGGTGCGTGAATGCAGACCGCCGGCGCGCGTCCCCTGGAGGTCCTGGCTGGCGCGCCGCTCGACGATGGCGACGTCGACGCCCGCCAGCGCCAACTCGCCCGCGAGCATCAGCCCGGTCGGACCGCCTCCGGCGATCACCACCGGATGCCCGGAGATGGCCTTCTGATCGGCATGAGTGTTCATGTTCGCTGTTCCCTCTTCTGACAGATCCAGATCGAGGGCAGCGTTCCTGCGCCATGACCGGGGGCTTGCCGCAAGCCCCCCGGCGCGTTAGACGATGATAGTGGGAAGAGCGGGCGCTCTCCCGGTTTCAAAAAACCAAGCAGCGAGCCGACCTGGCAAACGACTGGCCAGAGCGAACGAGCGCGCCGTTCTAAAGCCCAGCCAGGTTGTAGCGCGAGAAATCGCGGCCTTCCTTGACCACGAATTCGAGCAGGAACGGCGCGCCCGTCTCGGTGACGCCGACCGCCTCCTTGATGCCCGACACGATATCGCCCGGCTTCTCGACTCGGCGCGCCGCGACGTTCAGCCCCTCGGCGACCTTGCTGTAGTTGCCGCCGACCGTCATCGAGCCGTACTTCTCGTCGGAGATCTTCAGCACGTCGCGCTCGGCGCCCATCACGCCGTTGTTGAACACGATGGTGAGGATGCCGATGCGGTTGCGCGCCGCGGTCTCGATGTCCATGCCGGTCATTCCGATGGCCGCGTCGCCCATCAGGTTGACGCAGAGCTTCTTCGGCTCGGCGAGCTTGGCGCCCATGGTGATGCCGAGGCCGTAACCCAGTTGCGTGGATTTGCCCCAGCCCATGTAGGAGCCCGCGACGGTCGGCTCCCAGAACGGCATCATCTGCTCGCGCGGGCTGCCGGAGTCATGCGTCATGATGACGTTGTCTCGATCGACCGTCTTCATCAGGTCGCGGATCACCCGATACTGATTGAGCGGCGTCTCGTCGGAGTTGAGGTGCTTCGCCCATTCGTCGAACCACGCCTTCTTGGCGGTGGCGACCTCTTCCTTCAGCGACGTGAACGCATTGCCGCCGCCCGGTCCTTTCTGGCGCGACACTTCGGCGATCAGCGCGTCGAGCACCAGCGCTGCGTCGCCGACCACCGCATGATCGGCGCGATACTCCTTGTTGATGTCGCCCGCGTCGTTGGTGGAATGCACGATGACCTTGCCCGGCGGCACGCCCGGCCCGAACGGCGTCTTGGTGAGGCTCGAGCCCACCGCGAACACCAGATCGGCTTTGGCCATGAAGTCGACGTAGGGCTTGCTGCGCGAACGCGTCGAGGCGCCGAGCGACAGCGGATGGTTTTCCGGAATCGCGCTCTTGCCCGGATTGGTGGTGACGACCGGCGCCGGCAGAAGCTCGGCCAGCGCAGCAAGACGTTCGCCCGCTTCGGCGTAATGCACGCCCTGCCCGGCCCACAGGATCGGGCTCTTGGCCGCGAGCAGCATCTGCACGGCTCGCTTGATCGCGTCCGGATCGGGCGCGGCGCGCTGCACCGGCACCGGCATGTAGTCGAGCGTGCCTTTGAACTCGGCCTCGGACACTTCGTCTGGGATTTCGATCAGCACCGGGCCCGCTTTGCCCGAGCGCATGGCGTGATAGGCGCGCCGCATCAGATCGGGCAGCTCTTGCGCATTGTGCGCGAGCGCCGACCATTTGGTGACCGGCTTGTAGACCTCGGCAGCGCGAAACGCCGGCCGCACATATTGCTTGGCGAGCGCCAGTCCGCCGGAAATGATCAGAAGCGGCACGTTCTCGGCGTAGGCCTGCGCCACGCCGGGAAACGCGTTCTCAATGCCCGGCCCGGCTTGCGCCGCGAACACACCGTTTTTCTTGCCGCGCTTGATCCGGCTGTAGCCGTCTGCAATGCCCACGCCGACGCGCTCCTGCCGGCACAGGATCGGCCGGATGTCGAGCGCCGCGCACGGCTCGATGACCTGATTGCGCGGATAGCAGGAGAGAAACTCCGTGCCCTCACGCTTGAGGATTTCGGCAACGACTCCGGCACCGTTCATACGCTTCCTCCCGGCTGATGGGAGACGAAGTGTAGAGCGGCGATGCGGGCCGTCGGAAGGGCTGTTCGAGACGGCGCGCCCGCAATCGCGTCACGGCTGGTTTGCGCGCTGGCGAATGAACTCCTGCTGATCGACCGGATTGTTGCCGATGCCCTTCTGCAGCGGATAGGCCTGGATCGCGTTGTTGACCCGATCGCCGAAGGTCGTGGTGGGCGGCGGCTGGTAAGGCTGGACAATCGGCCGCGTGGTCAATGGCTCCGCCTGCGGCAGGACAGGCGCGACATAGCCGCTGCTGCCGTACGGCACCGGGTTCCTGAGAGTTTGTCGGGGCGTCCGGGTTGGCTCGCGCTCCGCCTGCGGCTGTGGCGCACGATGATGGCGCGTCGTCGACACCCTCGACGACCGGAACGACCGGTGCGGCCGATACTCCCGGCGAGCCGGCGCGAGCTCACTCCAGAACCCTGCCTCCCCCGCGCCGTAAGAAGCGGCAGCGGCTTGATTGCGGATTGCATCGGCTGTTCCGAGCGATAGCAGGACAGCGACAGACAAGATCATCGGCGCGAAACGTACGCCGGTAGAGGGTAATGCCGTCGATGCTCGATATGGTCCGGCTGATTGCGACCATCCGTTCATGGGGCTTCTCCTGTGTCGGTATTCGCTTAACGATAACTTTGGAACCGCGTTCCTGAAATATGTCTCGCCGCCGGAATAGGAAGCGATCGCGCTTCACGGTTCCGTCATGCGACGGCGGGCTGCATTCTACCCGTCGATACCGGCGACGCTAACCCACCAGATCCGCCAGCTCGGGCACCACCCAAAGCGGTTTCTCGCCGCGCGCGACGCGCTGCACATTGTCGAAGGCATTGCGGAAGCGCGCCACGTGGTTATCCCAGGTCGGCCCCGCAAAGTGCGACGTCAACAACACGTTGTTCAACTTGAACAGCGGATTGTCGGGCGGCGGCGGCTCCTGGTCGAACACGTCGAGGCCCGCGCCGAAGATCTTGTTGTCGGCGAGCGTCCTGGTCAGCGCGACCTCGTCGATCACGGGGCCGCGGCTGGTGTTGACGATCACCGCCGTGGGCTTCATCAGCGCGAGTTCGTTCGCGCCGATCAGGTGATGGGTGGAGTCGTTGAGCGGCACGTGCAGCGACACATAATCGGAGCTGGCCAGGAGCTCGTTGAGGAGCCGGAAGCGCACGCCGAGCGCATCCTCCTCGTGCTCGGGCAATCGCGCGATGTCGTAATACTGCACCCGCATGCCGAAGGCGCGCGCGATCCGCGCCACCTTCTTGCCGATGGTGCCGAGCCCCACGATGCCGAGGGTCTTATCGAAGATCTCGTACATCATCGGCGCCGGCCCGTTGCCGCGCCACCGGCCCGCCGAGACATTGGCGTGCTGCCAGATCACCCGGCGCGACACGGCGAGCATCAGCATCATGGCGTGCTCGGACACCGAGATGGCGTTGGCGCCGCCGTTGTTGCAGACCGGCACCTTGGCGCGGCGCGCGGCTTCGAGATCGACGTCGTCGTAGCCGGCGCTCAAGAGCTGATAGAGCTTGAGCTTCGGCGCGATCCTGTAGAGCGCGTCATCGAGCTTCAGGTTGGGATAACAGACCACGTATTCGGTTGAGGGCAGCACCTGCTCGAGCGCGGCCCGGTCGGCGCGCGAAGGCACCACCTCGAAGCCCGACGGCGCCAGGGACTTGGCCATCTCGGCGATGTCGGCATGGGAGGGCGGAACAACGACGATGCGTGGAGCGTGATTTGGGGGCATGGGAGTTCCTGGTTTTTCCGTACGAACACTAGAGCTTTTTCCGCGTCGGTTGCATCACTCTCTGCCGTCATGCGCGGGCTTGTCCCGCGCATCTCGATCAGGCGGGCACAGTGCCTCCCTAAGCGAGATGGCCGGGACAAGCCCGGCCATGACGGCGGTGAGTTCAACGATGCATGTTCGGCGGCCGGGCAAAACCGAAATGGTCGCGCAGCGTCGAGCCTTCGTAGTCAGTCCGATAAAGGCCGCGCTTCTGCAGGATCGGCACCACACCCTCGGCGAAATCGTCGAGACCGCCGGGGAAATACGGCGGCATGACGTTGAACCCGTCAGCGCCGCGCTCGACGAACCACTCCTCCATCCGCGCCGCGATCTGCTCGGGCGTGCCGCACATCACGTGATGGCCGCGGCCGGTGGCGACGAGTTGCGCCAGCTGGCGCAAGGTCAGGCCTTCACGGCGCGCCAGGTCGGTGAGCAGCCTGGCGCGGCTCTGGAGCTGGTCGGACTGCGGCAGTTCCGGCAGCGGGCCGTCGAGGTCATAGCTGCTGATGTCGTGGCCGAGCCGCTCGGAGAGAAGCGGCAGCGCCTTGGAGAAATCGGTCCAGCCTTCCAGCGTGGCGAGCTTGTCGCGCGCCTCTTTTTCGGTGCCCCCGATCACCGGCAGGAAGCCCGGCATGATGGCAAGCGACTCAGGCTTCCGCCCGAACGCCGCGAGCCGGCCCTTGAGGCTCCGATAAAAGTCCTGCGCGCCCGGAAGCGTCTGCTGCGCCGTGAACACCACCTCGGCGGTGCGCGCCGCCAGTTGCTGGCCGACATCGGACGAGCCCGCCTGTACGATGATGGGATGGCCCTGCGGCGGCCGCGACGAATTCAGCGGGCCTTTGACCGTGAAATATTTGCCCTTGTGGTCGAGCACGTGGAGCTTCGAGGCGTCGGCATAGACGCCACTCGTCTTGTCCTTGGGAAAGGCGCCGTCGTCCCAGCTGTCCCACAGGCCCTTCACGACATCGATGAACTCCTCGGCGATGGCGTAGCGTTCGTCATGTGGCGGATGGCTGGTCCCGAAGTTCGCGGCGGTGCGCGCGTAGGACGTCGTCACCGCGTTCCAGGCCGCGCGGCCTTGGCTCAAATGGTCCAACGTGGCGAAAACGCGGGCGGTGTGGAACGGCTCGCCATAGGTGGTCGAGGCGGTGGCGGCGAGACCAATGCGGCTGGTGGTCATCGCAAGCGCGGCCAGCGCCGACAGCGGCTCGAAGCGCGCGATCATGGAAGGGTGTGCGTCGGCGCCGCTGGTCAGCCCATCGGCGAGGAAGATCATGTCGAACTTGGCGCGCTCGGCGGCGGCGACGATCCGTCGCAGATGGGCCAGATTTTCGCCGCCGAATTCCGCGCCGGGATAGCGCCAGCCGGCGACGTGATGGCCGGCGCCTTGCAGAAAAAGCCCTAGGTGAATCTGCCGGGGACGCTCGGCCACGGAGAACTCCGCAATCAGGACGCCGCGAAACCGCCGGTGTGCAGATCGCAGCAGGAGAAGAACATCTTGCGCTTGGGCGGCGGCGTCTGGCGGCTTCTTCCGCTGACCACGATCTCGCCGTCGGCAATTACATACGCAATGCCGGGAAGATCGCCGTGCGCGATGGCGTCGGAAATCGACGTGCCGGCCGAGCCTTCGACAGGGCCGCAGATCACGATATCGGCCGGACGGCCGGGCGCCAGGATGCCGACGTCGAGGCCGTGGGCCTCGGCGGTGTTGCCGGTCGCAACCGCGACCGCTTCAGCCGGCGGCACACCGCACACCGAGGCGATGTAGCAGATGTTGCGGAGCATGCCGCGCGGGATCACGCCGGTGCCGCCGGGCGTGTCGGTGCCAAGCGTCAAACGCGCGAGCTGGTTCTTCGCGCGCATGCGCTCGACCGCACGCTTGGTCGAGCCGTAGTTGCCGGACGAGCAGATCTCGATCGCGAAACTCGTGGTGTCGATCACCTTGTCGAGATCGTCGTCGCTCATCGGAATGGGTCCGCCGCTGAGATGCGCCGCGATGTCGGGCTTGAGCCACGACAGAATGTCATAGCCGCACATCTGCGACAGGCCCGAGCGCGACACGCCGCCGGTGTGCACCTTGGTGCGGATGCCGCGGGCGCGGCACCATTCCTGATATTGCAGCGCCTCGTCCTTGCGGCTCGCGAGCGGGAAGAAAATGAACTTGGCGCAGATCGATTTCGCGGCGGCAAGACGATCGAAGTGCTCTTCCTTCATGCCGGGCACGAGGATCACGGTGCCGGCGTGAACCCGCGCGCCGCTCCAGCGGATGCGGCCGGTGGTGTGCGCCGTAACCACGGCAAGCGAAGTGACGAGATCGGGCGTCAGGTTCTCGTAGTCGAGGCCCGGCACGTGCAGTTCGCAGGCCGAAACCATGGTGGTGGTGCCGCCGTGAAGATAATTGCCGATCCAGCCGATGGTGTCCTGCGTCGGCGTCCATTCGCCGAACACCGGATGGACATGGCCATCGACAAGGCCCGGCATCACGGCGCTGCCGCCAGCGTCAATGATCGCGTCGGCCTTGGTGTCGGCGGGCGGATCGAGAGCGGCGATTTTGTTGCCGTCGATCAGGAGCGATGTGACGGAGGCAAGCGGGTTTGTGATGTCGCCGGTGAAGAACTCGCCGATGTTTTTGATGAGCAGTGTGGACATCGGTCTCTCCCCGTCATTCCGGGGCACACGCGAAGCGCGTGAACCCGGAATCCAGCGTCATATTCGGTCTGTTTGTCTGGATTCCGGGTTCGGCGCTACGCGCCGCCCCGGAATGACCGCGGTTGGCTCAGTGCTTGTGAACCGCAGAAGACTTCGCGAACGCCGCCTTCTGCTCCGGCGACGCCTCCTTCTGATGCTTCGCCTTCCACTGGTCGAACGGTTCGCCGTAGACGATCTCGCGGCTCTGGTCCTTGGTCATCGCCACGCCCTTGGCGTCGGCCGCATCCTTCATCCAGTTCGACAGGCAGTTGCGGCAGAAACCGGCGAGATTCATCATGTCGATGTTCTGCACATCGGTTCGCGTGCGCAGGTGCTCGACCAGGCGCCGGTAAACGGCGGCCTCGAGCTCGGTGCGGGTCTTGTCGTCCATGAAAACCTCCAGGCTGTTGCCACGAAGATAGTCGTCCGAACTGGGCGTGACCAGTCGTCGACAACGCCTATCGCTTCGGCGATTTCGCGGGCTTCGCCGGCAACTTGGGCTGCTCCCGCAATTCGGCCATTGCGGCATTGGCGGCGTCCGACAGCCGCGTCATGACATCGAGCATCAAGGCCAGCTCCTTGTCGCTCAGGCCCGCCAGCACCTCCATCGAAGCGCGCTCGATCGGCTTGAACAGCGGCATGATGCGCCGCTCGGCGCCGGGTTGAAACTTCACCAGCACCTTTCGGCGATCGTCCGCATCGCGCTCGCGGCGCGCAAAGCCCGCCTGCTCGAGCCGGTCGATCACGCCGGTGATCGCACCCGTGGTCAGCCCCGTCGCTTCGGCAAGATCGCCTGCGGTTTGCGGGCCGCGCGTCACGATGAAGTCGAGGCATTCCAGGTCGCTGCTGCTCACGCCGAGCCGCTCGGCAACCATCTGGCTGTAGATCACGCCCTGGCCGCTGGCGTTGCGCATCGCGTGGTTGAGCGCCGCCATCAGTGCCGGCCGGTCCTTCTCCCCTGTTTGTGTTCCCTTTTGCGGCCCTGTTGACATTCCCGCCTCTTTATCTTAGTAGATATATATCTTAGTAACTGAGATATATTCTCGCAAAGATATCTAGCACAGGAGTGATCTCATGCGAACCGCCAAGCCCTACAAGGGCATCCCGATGGAGGGCATGCTCGCCACCTGGTACGCCCGCAACACCGGCAGGATGAGCGAGGAGTTCCGGGCCTGCGCCCGGCGGATCGCCGCGCATCTGTCGCCCGGCGCGGCCGTGCTCGAAGCCGCTCCCGGTCCGGGCTATCTCGCGGTCGAACTGGCGAAGCTCGGGCCCTATCGGATCACCGGGATCGATATCAGCGAGAGCTTCGTGCGGCTCGCGAGCGAGCACGCCGCACGAGAGGGCGTCGACGTGACATTCCGCCAGGGCGACGCGGCGGCATTGCCGTTCGCCAGCGAGACGTTCGATTTCGCGGTCTGCCGCGCGGCGTTCAAGAACTTCAGCGATCCTGTCGGGGCGATCCGCGAGATGCATCGGGTGCTGCGGCCGGGCGGCTCGGCGCTGATCATCGATCTGCGCAACGACGTCCCCGACGAAACCATCGATGCGGCGGTCGACGGCATGCACCTCGATCGCATCAACGCCTTCCTCACCCGCGTCACGTTCAAGCACATGCTGCGCAAGCGCGCCTACTCCCGCGCCGACTTCCAGGGCATGGCCGCGGCGACGCCGTTTGGCCACGCCGAGATCATCGATGATGGCATCGGCTTCGACGTCTGGCTGCGCAAGCTGCACGCGTTGACCGTGAGCGCTTAAAAAGAAACCCGCCGCGTCCCCGGCGGAACGCGGCGGGAATGCGAGTCGCTGGCGGTTGCGCCGGCGACTCGGTGTCTCAGCCGAGCGTCTGTTTGACCCGATCCGGGGTCATCGGCAAGTGGCGGAGCCGCTTGCCGGACAGTTGCGCGACCGCGTTGGCGATGGCCGGTGCGATCACCGGCACGCCGGCCTCGCCGATCCCAGTGGGCTCATGGTCATTGGAGATGACCTTGATGTCCATCGGCGGCACGTCGGACATGCGCAGCACGTTATAGGCGTCGAAGTTGCGCTCCTGCACCACGCCGTCCTTGATGTGGATCTGCTCCTTCATCGCCGCACCCAGGCCAAACGTCATGGCGCTCTTCATCTGCGCCACGATGTTGCGGGGCTGCACCGCAAGCCCCGCATCGACCGCGGCCCAGACGTGATGGACGGTGATCTTGCCGGACTTCTCGTCGAGCGAGATTTCCACCGCCGCCGCCGTATGGCTGTGCAGCGCGTCGGAGTAGGCGATGCCGACGGCACGTCCGCCCTGCCGCTTTTCGCCCCACTTCGACATCTCGGCAACGGCCTTCACCACGGCCGCCGCGCGCGGATCGTCCTTGAGCATGTCCAGCCGGTACGCCACCGGGTCCATTTTCTTCTCGGCGGCGAGTTCGTCGATCAGCGTCTCGATCGCGAACTTGGTGTAGCCCGCGGCAATGCCCCGCCATGCGCCGACATCGACGCCGCGGGCAGCCTGCACCCACTCGACGCGATGATTGGCCACGGCATAGCTCATCTCGCCGCCGCCGCCCGACACCACATCGCGCTTGCCGATCGCCTGGAACACCGGCGGCGGCAAGACGCGTCCGAGATAAGTCTCGTTGACGATGCGATGCCGCCAGCCGACGATCTCGCCCTTGTCATCGAGACCGATCTCGATGCGCTGCACGGTCAGCGGACGGAACTTGTCGTTCTGCATGTCCTCATTGCGGCTCCAGATCATCTTCACCGCGCGTCCGGGGACTGCCTTCGCCAGCATCGCGGCGTGCAGCACGTCGTCGCCGTCGGAGCGGCGTCCGAAGCCGCCACCGAGCAGCATGGTATTGACGCTGACCTTGTCCGGTTTGGTGCCGGCGCCGATGGAAGCGAGGATCTGCATGATCCCCGGTGCCTGATTGCCGGACCAGACCTCGACCTTGTCGCCGTCGACCTTCACGGTCGCATTGAGCGGCTCCATGCAGACATGCGAGACGTGATCGGAGAAATACTCCGCCGTCACCACCTTGGCGGCGCCTTTCAGCGCTGCGTCGGCATCGCCCTTCTTGACCATCTCGACGCCGGGCTTGGCCCAGTCCGCCGCGATGGTGCGGTAGTCGGCGAGGACGCCGTCGTCGCTGTAGGTCTGGCCGGGCGCGGCCTTGGTCCAGGTGACCTTGAGCAATGCCTTGGCGCGCATCGCCGCCTCGACAGTCTCGGCGATCACCCCGACGCCGAACGGCAGCGGCACGATCTGGACGACGCCCTTGACGGCCTTCGCTGCCGCATCGTCGATCTGCTGCGGCTTCTCATGCTGCACGTCGGGATAGAGCACCGCGGCGTAGAGCATGCCGGGCAGTTGCACGTCGATGCCGTATTCGGCGGTGCCGTTGACCTTCGCGGGTCCGTCGACACGGTCGATGTCCTTGCCGATCAGGCGGAATTGCGAGTGCGGCTTGAGGTCGGCCTTGGTCACGGCCGGTAAGGGATCTGGCACCTTGGCGGTCTTGGCGATCTCGCCGTAGCTGAGCTTCCGATTGGACTTGCTGTGGACGACGAAGCCCGGCTCGGTGGTGAGTTCGCCAACCGGCACCTTCAAGGTCTCGGCCGCGTTGGCGAGCAGCACCTGGCGCGCCTGATGGCCGGCGATCCGCATCGGCTCGTAATAGCCGGTGACCGAATAGCTGCCGACGGTCTGCTGCTGGTTGTTGAACTTCGGATTGCCGAACAGCTTGCCGTTGGCCGGCGCCTGGATGACGCGGACCTTGCTCCAGTCGGCATCGAGATCCTCGGCGAGAACCACGCCGAGCGCGGTGCGGGTGCCCTGCCCCATTTCGGAGGCCGGACAGGTGATGGTGCAGATGCCGTCTTCGCCGATGGTGACGAAGGCGTTGACGTTGAGCGGGCCCGCGGCGAGCGCGGACGGAATGCTGTTGCCGAATGCGACCGCAATGGCGGCGCTTCCGGTGCCGACCAGGAAGCCACGGCGTGACAGCGCGGAGGTTTCAAGATGCTGTGTCATGGTCAGCCCCTCGCCGCGGTTTCGATGGCCGCGATGATCGCGCTGTAAGTGCCACAGCGGCAGATGTTGCCGTCCATGTGGGCGACGATCTGCTCGCGGGTCGGATTCTTGGTTTTGGCGAGCAGCTCGGCAGCCTGCATGATCTGGCCGGACTGACAGTAGCCGCATTGCGGCACCTGCTCGGCGAGCCAGGCCTTCTGTAGCGGATGCGAGCTCGTCGGCGACAAGCCCTCGATGGTGGTGACGGTCTTGCCCGCGGCCTCGCTGACTGTGGTCTGGCACGAGCGCACCGCCGTGCCGTTGAGATGCACCGTGCAGGCACCGCAGAGACCGGCCCCGCAACCGAACTTGGTGCCGGTGAGCTTCAGATGCTCGCGCACCACCCAGAGCAGCGGTGTGTTGGCGTCGACATCGACGCTTGCTGCCTTGCCATTGACCGTAAATGCGAATGCCATGTTTTTCCTCCATGGGCATGTTGACGCGCACCGCTCCCGAATCGTTTTGGTCGAGCTGCGGCACGAACGCGCATTGGGTTCGGACGTTGTTTGCGAGAGCCGGTTGTGGACCCGGCGCATCCCTCCCGAAGAACTGTATTTTGGAACAGTATAATCAGGTTGCCGCCGTTGGGTCAGCCGCCCGATGCGGTAAATTGTCGGCGTTCACGCATGGAAGGGCCATGACGGACCGAGCTATCACGGACCGAGATTTCTTGGACGGCCTGTTCCGCACCGCAATCGCGGCGGCCCATCCATCGTCATGCCTGCCGCCGCATCTGCCGCCGCCACCCACGTCGGGCCGGCTGATTGTGCTCGCGGCCGGCAAGGCCGCGGGTGCCATGACCGAGGTCGCCGAACAGCACTATCTCGGCCGCGGCAAATTTCCGGTCGAACGGCTGACGGGCGTCGCCGTGGCCCGGCACGGTTACGGCCGGCCGAGCCAAAAGATCGAGATGATCGAGGCCGGGCATCCGGTGCCGGACGCGGCAGGGCTCGCGGCGGCCCAGAAGGCACTGGCGCTCGCCGATCAAGCCACCGCCGACGATCTCGTGCTGGTGCTGCTCTCGGGCGGCGCTTCCGCCAACTGGATCGCTCCGGTGGAAGGCTTGAGCTTCGCCGACAAGCAGGCCGTGACACGCGCGCTGCTTCGCTCTGGCGCCAACATCGGCGAGATCAACACGCTCAGAAAGCATCTGTCCCGCATCAAGGGCGGCAGGCTTGCCCGTCATGCGCAGCCGGCGCGCGTCCTGACGCTCGCGATCTCCGACGTGCCGGGCGATGAGCCCGCGGTGATCGGCTCGGGCCCGACTGTGCCCGATCCATCGACGCTGGCCGACGCGCGCGCCATCGTGCAACGCCATCGACTCGCGCTGCCCGAGGCGGCAACGCGCGCATTGAGCGACGAACGCAATGAAAGCCCCAAGCCGGGCGATCCGGCCTTTGCCCATTCGGACTACAAGCTGATCGCACGGCCGGCCGACGCGTTCCGCGCTGTGGAATCGTCCGCGCAGAAGGCCGGTTACGAGACCGTGATGCTGGGCGATCGTGTCGAGGGCGAAGCCAGAATCGTCGCGGCCGAGCATGCCGCCCGCGCGCTCGCGTTGCAGAAGGCGGGTCGCCGCGCCGTGATCCTGTCGGGCGGCGAATTGACCGTGACCATCCGCGGCCAGGGCCGCGGCGGACCGAATCAGGAATACGCCCTGGCGCTCGCCATGGCGCTCCATGGCGCGCCGGGGATTGCGGCGCTGGCCGGCGACACCGACGGCACCGACGGCGGCGCTGGCTCGGCAGACGACCCCGCGGGTGCCAGAATCGACCAAACCACCCTGGAACGGGCCCGTTTGCTTGGCCTCGATCCGGCCCATTTTCTTTCGGACAACGACTCCACCGGTTTCTTTACCCGGATCGGCGATCTCATTGAGACCGGCCCCACGTGCACCAACGTCAATGATTTTCGCGCCATTGTCGTTGACAGCCCCTAAGGGTTTACCGATACCGGCCCCAAGACGTACGAAGACAGGTCAAGCGATTTGCTTCTGCCCCCCCTTTCATTGGCCCGAGCCGTTCTGGTCGCCGCAGCCCTGATGCTGTTGCCCGGCACGGCCCATGCCGATTTCCACCTGTGCAACAACACAGGCAGCCGGGTCGGCGTCGCGGTCGGCTACAAGGATCCGGAGGGCGCCTGGGTCACCGAAGGCTGGTGGAATCTGTCGGCGCGCTCCTGCGAGACCGTGCTGAAGGGCACGCTGGTCGCGCGCTATTACTATATTTACGCGATCGATTACGACCGCGGCGGCGAGTGGTCCGGGCAGGCCTACATGTGCACCCGCGACAAGGAATTCACCATCCAGGGGACGCAGGATTGCCTGGCGCGCGGCTACGACAAGACCGGCTTTTTTGAGGTCGACACCGGCGAGCAGCGCACCTGGACGGTGCAGCTCACCGAGACCGGCGACACCGCCCAGCAACGTCCGCCGTTGACGCCGGGCATGCCGGTGCTGCCGACACCAGGCCGCCAGTTTCCGACGCAATTGCCGAAAACTCCTGCTCGATAACTCCTGCCCGATAAACTCCTGCCCGATGAGGCACCCGTGAGACGCCTTCGCCGCACCAAAGTCGTCGCCACCCTCGGTCCCGCTTCGGGAAATACCGAGATGATCGCCCGGCTGTTCCAGGCCGGCGCCGACGTGTTCCGCATCAACATGAGCCACACGTCGCACGACCGCATGCGCGAGCTCGTCGGCGCGATCCGTTCGGTGGAAGCAAGCCACAACCGCCCGATCGGCATCCTGGTCGATCTGCAAGGGCCGAAGCTCCGCGTCGGCGCTTTCGCCAACGGACCGGTGATGCTCGACGTCGGCGGCACGTTCACGTTCGACAACAATCCGGCGCCCGGCGATGCGACACGCGTGCACCTGCCTCACCCCGAAATCTTCCAGGGCATGAAGACCGGCCACGCGCTGCTGCTCGACGACGGCAAGATCCGCCTCGCCGTCACGGAAGCGAGCCGCGACCGGATCGTGACGCGCGTGGTGGTGGGCGGCAAGCTCTCCGACCGCAAGGGCGTAAGCCTGCCCGACACCGTGATCCCGTTTTCGGCGCTGACGCCGAAGGACCACTCCGATCTCGAAGCGGCGCTCGACACGGGTGTCGACTGGATTGCGCTGTCCTTCGTTCAGCGCCCCGAGGACATCGCGGAGGCCAAGAAGATCGCGCGCGGCCGCGCCGCCGTGATGGCCAAGATCGAGAAGCCGCAGGCGGTCAACAGGCTCGAGGAGATCGTCGACGTCACCGACGCCATCATGGTGGCGCGCGGCGATCTCGGCGTGGAGATGCCGCTCGAAAAGGTGCCGGGCATCCAGAAGCAGCTGACGCGCGCGGCGCGCAAGGCCGGCAAGCCGGTCGTGGTCGCGACGCAGATGCTGGAAAGCATGATCACGAGCCCGGTGCCGACCCGCGCCGAAGTCTCAGACGTCGCGACCGCGATTTTCGACGGCGCCGATGCGGTGATGCTCTCGGCCGAATCCGCAGCCGGCCAGTTTCCGACCGAGGCGGTCGCGACCATGAACCGGATCGCCGAAGAGGTCGAAGGCGAGGACACCTATCACACCATCATGAAGGCGCAGCACGCCGAGCCCGAAGCCACCGGCTCGGACGCGATTGCTGCCGCGGCGCGTCAGATCGCCGAGACGCTCGATCTCTCCGCCATCATCTGCTGGACCAGCTCCGGCGCCACGGGATTGCGCGTCGCGCGCGAGCGGCCGCAGGTGCCGATCGTGGCGCTGTCGCCGAACGTCGCGACCGGCCGCAGGCTCTCGGTCGCCTGGGGCATCCACTGCATCGTCACCGAGGACGCCAAGGACCCGGGCGACATGGTGGAGCGCGCCTGCCGCCTCGCCTTCCAGGATGGTTTCGCCAAAGCGGGCCGCCGCGTCATCATCGTCGCGGGCGTGCCGCTCGGCACCCCCGGCGCGACCAACATGCTGCGGATCGCGTTTGTCGGCACCGATGCGGTAAACGAGTAGTCGCGTAACGTCTTTGCAATGAGCGCGACGCGAGAGCGCGGTCAGATATCCCGGCCCTCGACCTTCTCGCTCAGCGTCTTCACCATGTCGGGGATGCGCGCGAGGTTCGGGTTGATGTCGAGCGCGCGGCGAAACACTTCGAGCGCCTGCTTATCCTCGCCGAACTCCTGGAGGATCATGCCGAGGCCGGACAGCGCGCCGAAGTGCCGCGGCTCGCGGCTCAGCACCTGCTGGATGTCCTGCATCGACTGGCCGAACTCCTTGCGCATGTAGTGGATCGTCGCACGGCGATTCCAGGCCTCGATGTAATCGGGCTTGAGCTTGATGAGAGCGTCGAGCAGCTGAAGCGCAAGGTCGAGTTCGTTGGCATCGACCGCGGTCCTGACCCGGCTCATCAGAAGATTGGCGGTGTCGCTGCCCGAGGCGATCCACAGCGCCCAGATGCGGGCCTCGACCTGCTTGGCGGTGTCGGCGTCCGGAGCGGCCTTCAGCGCCCCGAACAGGAAATCGAGATTGCGGGTGCGATCGCCCTTCTGCGCCTTGGGCAGATCCTTCGGCGGCTGCATCGGCGCGATGGCCGGCCCGTGAGGCTGATCGGGCGGCGCGGCGCTCTGCGCGGACGCCGGTCCGGCCAAGGCCACCAGGACGGCAGCCGGAACCAGGACTGATGCAAGGAATCGGAGGCTCATGCCTCAAATCTATCCCCCCGCCACAGGGCGGCAAGATGGCAATTGCGGCAGGCCCTGCCCCATACGCAGGCGGCCCGGGCATGGCCCGGGCCGTCCAAATTCGACGATTTCAGCCGTATCCGGCTGAGAGTGGCGCCTTAGCCTTGGCGCGCCTTGAACCGGCGCTGGGTCTTGTTGATCACATAGACCCGGCCCTTGCGGCGCACGAGGCGATTGTCGCGATGGCGGCCGCGCAGCGATTTCAATGAGTTACGGACTTTCATAACGATCTCTTCGGGCTTTCGGGATTGGGCGTGTTCATAAGGAGCCCAGGCCCGCCTGTCAAACCGGCCGTGTGGGGTTTTCCGCCCTCGGATCCCCCAAAATGGCCAACGGGAAACGCAGCCTGTCCCCTCCGCGACACGGAAGGGACAGCGCGATGTCCCGTTCAAAAAAGCGTGGCCTGACCGATCCCGATCAGCACTTCGCCGGCGGGCAGTACGGCTGGGTGCAGGTGGGCGTCCAATAGGCCGCCGTCCATTTGCCCTGGTAGTTGCAGGCGTTCACCTTGCAGGCGGTGCCTTTGCACTTCGCCGTGCAAACCAGCCCCGGCACGCAGGCCACGGGCTCCGCCTTCTTCGCCGCCTGCGACGGCACCGACGCAAAACCAACCGCCGTCATCGCGACAGCACCGACCAACAGAATCCTGGCAATCGACTTCATGTGAGGCCCCCCTCATGTTGTGAAGATCATTAACGATGACACGGCGTCCCACCGCTCACAAGATTGTTCTCGTGCCATCGCGCCGGTGGAAGGCCGGGCCCGGCTGCTCTAAGGTCTGCCGCCAAAACGAGCATCAAGCATGAAACGCAGCAGCGAACGTTTCCTCACGACGCACACCGGCAGCCTGCCCCGCCCCGACGACCTGATCCGGATGATGTACGCCAAGGAAGAAGGCGTTCCGGTCGACCCGCAGGCACTGGCGGCGCGTGTGCGCAGCGCGGTCGCCGAGGTGGTGCAGAAGCAGGCCGATGCCGGCGTCGACCTGATCAACGACGGCGAATTGTCGAAACCAAGCTACGCCACCTACATCAAGGACCGGCTCAACGGCTTCGGCGGCACCGGCAACACCTTCGTCTATCAGGACCTCGCCGAATTCCCGAAGCTTGCTCAGAAAGTTTTTGGCGATCCCGGCCGCTCGCGGCGCAAGACCCCCGCCTGCAACGCGCCGATCAGCGTGCGGGACGCGGCAGCGGCGCGCACCGATGTCGACAATCTCAAGGCCGCGCTGTCCGGCGCCAAAGCCGCCGAAGGCTTCATGAGCGCAGCCTCGCCGGGCGTGGTGTCGCTGTTCTTCCGCAACGACCACTACAAGGATCAGGACGCTTACCTGGAGGCGATCGCCGAGGCGATGCGCGATGAATACGAGGCCGTCGCCAAGGCCGGTCTCACCTTGCAGATCGACTGCCCCGATCTCGGCATGGGCCGGCACATCCAATATGCCGATCTCGACCTGAAGGCGTTCCGCAGCCGCATCGGCGCGCACATCGCGGCGCTCAATCACGCCACCCGCAACATCGCGCCCGAGCAGATGCGGCTGCATCTGTGCTGGGGCAATTACGAAGGCCCGCACCACCGCGACGTGCCGCTCGCGGACGTGATCGACATCGTGTTCACGGCGCGGCCGCACGCGATCTCGCTCGAAGCCGCCAACCCGCGCCACGCCCACGAATACACGCTGTTCGAGACCGTGAAGCTGCCGGCCGGCAAGGTGCTGATCCCGGGCGTGATCGAGTCCAAATCGAACTTCATCGAACATCCCGAGCTGATCGCGCAGCGCATCGGGCGCTACGCCGAGCGCGTCGGTCGCGAGAACGTCATTGCTGGCAGCGATTGCGGCTACGGCACCTGGGTTGGCCAGGCCGCGGTCGATCCCGATGTGGTCTGGGCCAAGCTCGCCGCCATGGCCGAGGGTGCGCGGCTTGCCACCAAGCGCTTCTGGAACTAGTGGCCGGCGCCAGCCTTTGCCCCCATATCGCCACTGGGTGCGCGCGAGCATAGTTGCTCTGGAACGAATCGATCCTCCTGCATGACAGACACCACCAAGACCGCGGGCGACATACCGGCCAACAAGACCGAGCCCACGACCGAGGCGGCCTGGCTCGACCCTATTCTGCGCCCGATCCGGGCGTTCCGGCTGGCCTATGTGCCGGTTGTGATGGTGTATTTCGCCTATGGGGCGCTGGGCCTGATCGACGTCACCCGCGACCTCTGGATCAAGGAAAGCCTGGCGCTGACGCCATCGGACCTTGCCGGCATCGCGGTGTGGCTGATGCTGCCATGGACCGTGAAGATGGTGTTCGGCGAACTCGTCGACACCGTGCCGATCTTCGGCTCGCAGCGGAAGGCATACGTGCTGATCGGCGCAGCGTTCATGGCCGCGGGCCTCGTGATCCTCGCCGGCGCCGCGGGCCAATGGCTCACGTTCACTACCCCGGAGCGTCTCTATATCACGGGAGCGATGTTGATGGCGGTCGGCACCGTCGTACAAGACGTGGTTGCCGACGCCATGTCGACCGAGGTCGTGGCCCGCATCGACGCCAAAGGCAACGAGAGGCCGGACAATGTGGTGCGCACCGAGCTCGGCATGGTGCAGGTGCTCGGACGGCTCGCGGTCTCCATCGGCATCCTCGCGGTGGCCGGCCTTTCGGGCTGGCTCGCCGACCTGATGTCGCGGCAAGCGGTGTTTTTCATCGGCCTGATCATCCCCGCCATTTCGGTGGCTGGCGTGTTCCTGCGCGGCACCGAGACCGCCGAGCGACGGCCGATCGACTGGCGCATCCTCGGCGGCGGCATCGCCTTCGGCGTCGTGGTGATGGCGCTCGGCGTGGGCGGCATTCCGTTCAGCCAGGAGATCATCTTCCTGATCTCGATGGGCGTCGTCTGTTACATGCTCATGCTGGTGACCGCCGAGCTCGACCACAACACGCGGATGGGCATTCTCTTTGCCACCATGATCGTGTTCGCGTTCCGCGCCACGCCTTCGGTTGGCGACGGCTTCTTTTGGTGGACGCTCGACGACCTGAATTTTGATGCGGCCTTCTACGGCACGCTGCGACAGACCGGTGCGATCCTCTCCATCGCGGTGATGTGGTTCTTCAGCCGGCAGCTCACCGAATGCTCGGTCAACCGCACGCTGCTCTGGATCGCTGTGGCGAGCACGGTGCTGGCGCTGCCCAACCTCGCGCTGGTCTATGGCGTGCACCACTGGACCGAGGCGAACTTCGGCTTCGGCGCCCGCAGCATCGCCTTCGTCGACGCGGCGGCGTCCTCGCCGTTCGCGCAGCTCAGCATGGTGCCGCTGCTGACGCTCGTGGCCTATTACGCGCCGCCCGGCCATCGCGCGACCTGGTTCGCGCTGATGGCCTCGCTGATGAATCTGGCGCTGGTCGCGGGGCAATTGCAGACCAAGTACCTCAACGACGTGTTCGTGGTCGGCCGCGGCCAGTATGGCGAACTCGGCCCGCTGCTGATATGGGCCATCGTGCTGGGTCTGGTCATTCCGGTCGGCGCCATTATGCTGTTCGGACGCAAGGCCGTGCGGCATCCCACGGTCAAGCGCTGAACAAAGAAGCGTTGAGTGCCGGGAGTGTCACGCCGTGCAATTTGGGTTGAACTTCTTTCCCTGCGTCGGGCCGGAGCAGAAATCGGGTGAGCAGTATTTCCGCGAGGCCATGCATCTGTGCAGCCTCACGGACGAGCTGGGCTACACCCACATCCGCCAGGTCGAGCACTATTTCCATCCCTACGGCGGCTACAGCCCCAATCCGCTGATCTTCCTCACCGCGGCCGCGATGGTCACCAAGAAGACCAGGCTCATCACCGGCGCGGTGCTGCCGGCCTTCAACAAGCCGCTGAAGCTTGCCGGCGAGATCGGCATGCTGGACGGCATCAGCAACGGCCGGGTCGAAGTCGGCTTCGCGCGGGCCTTCCTGCCCCACGAGTTCACTCAGTTCGGCGTGAGCCTCGACGAGAGCCGCAAGCGCTTCACCGAAGGCCTCGCGCAGATCACGATGCTGCTGAAAGGCGAGAAGGTCTCGTCGAAAGGCGAGTTCAACAGCTTCACCAACGTGACGTCGCTGCCGCGGCCGATGCAGAGACCGCATCCGCCGTTCTGGATCGCCGCGACCACCACGCCCGAGACCTTCGCCTTCGCCGGCGCCAACGGCTGCAACGTGATGGCGATCCCGCTCGAGCCGGAAAAGATGCGGAGCCTGATCGGCACCTATCGGGAGGCGTGGCGGAAGGCGGGGCATCCCGGCAACGGCCACGTCATGAACACCTTCTTCATGTGCTGCGCACCGACGCGGGACGAGGCCATGGCGGCGGGACTTGGCCCATGCAACCAGCACCTGAAGGGGCTCGCCGATGCCGCGAAGGAATGGCTCGCGGGAGCGAGCACCAAGGACTACCCGGGCTACGACAAGCTCATTGCCCATGTGTCGAGCGACACCGCCGAGCGGCAGATCGAGGCCGGCAGCGCCTTCATCGGTTCGCCTGCCGAGATTGTCGACATGATCAAGAGCTACAACGACAAGGTCGGCGGCATTGACAGCATGTCGCTGCACTTCACGCCGGGCAACATGCCGGTCGACAAAGCCGAACGCTCGCTGCGGCTGTTCTCGGCCGAGGTGCTGCCCAAGGTGACGGGCCTTTGATCCACGCCGGTGCGGCTTTACCGCTGCCGGCCTGACTGACGGCGCGACAATGAACGGTCGGGGCTGACAGGTCAGGAGAAGCTGATGGCACGCACGGTCGCCGACATGATGGTCGAAACCCTGGCCACGGCGGGGGTCAAGCGCATCTACGGCATCGTCGGCGACAGCCTCAACGGCTTCACCGATGCGCTACGCCGCCATGGCGGCATTCAATGGCTGCATGTCCGCCACGAGGAAGCCGCGGCATTCGCGGCCGCCGGCGACGCGCACATCACCGGTGAACTCGCGGTTTGTGCCGGCAGTTGCGGGCCCGGCAACCTGCATCTGATCAACGGTCTGTTCGATTGTCATCGCTCGCGGCTGCCGGTCGTTGCCATCGCGGCGCACATCCCTTCGGCGGAGCTTGGATCGAGCTATTTCCAGGAAACCCATCCGGAGCAACTTTTCAAAGAGTGCAGCTCCTATTGCGAGTTGGTGTCGACCCCCTCGCAGATGCCGCGCGTGCTCGAGATCGCGGTCCGCCGGGCCATCAGCGAGCGCTGCGTCTGCGTCATCGTCATTCCAGGCGACGTCGCGTTGCGTGAGGCGCCAGAGGTGCCGGGCGCACCCGTGGGCTCGCTTATTCCAGCGCAGCCGGTCATCCGCCCGGCCGATGCCGCCGTCGATCAACTGGCCGCGATGCTGAATTCGGGGCGGCGCGTGACTCTGCTGTGCGGCTCGGGTTGCGCCGGCGCCCGCACCGAGCTTCTGGCAGTCGCAGAAAAGCTGAAGTCACCCACCGTCCATGCGCTGCGCGGCAAGGAGTTCGTCGAGGCCGACAACCCGTACGATGTCGGTATGACCGGGTTGATCGGCTTCTCGTCCGGCTACTACGCCATGATGGACTGCGATGTGCTGCTGATGCTCGGCACCGATTTCCCCTACCGGCAGTTCTTCCCGGACAAGGCGCGCATCGCGCAAATCGACCTCCGTCCGGAGGCGATCGGGCGCAGAGCGCGCGTCGAGCTCGGCATTGTCGGCGACGTCCGGCAGACACTTTCGGCGCTGCTGCCGAAGCTGACCGCGAAAACCGACGCCGCGCATCTCGACCGGGCGCGCGACCACTACAAGAAGGCGCGCGCGTCGCTCGATGCGCTGGCGACCGGAACGCCCGGCGGCCGCGTCCACCCGCAGCACGTCGCGAAAGCATTCAGCGATCTCGCGAAGCCCGATGCGATCTTCACCTGTGACGTCGGACTGCCGACCGTCTGGGCGGCCCGCCATGTGACGATGAAGCCGGGGCGGCGGCTGATCGGCTCGTTCTGGCACGGCTCGATGGCCAACGCGATGTGCCAGGCCATAGGGGTACAGGCCGCGGCGCCCGGGCGTCAGGTGATCTCGCTGTCCGGCGACGGCGGCTTCACGATGCTGATGGGGGACCTGTTGAGCCTGAAGCAGCTCGACCTGCCGGTGAAGGTCGTCGTGTTCAACAACGGAACGCTGGGCTTCATCGAACTCGAGCAAAAGTCCACCGGCTTCCTGCCGACCGGGACGGAGCTCGACAATCCGGATTTCGCCAGGATGGCGGAGGCCGTGGGAATCAAGGGCATCCGCATCGACGACCCCGCGGACGTCGAATCCAAGGTGGCAGAAGCCCTGGCCCATCCCGGTCCTGTGGTCGTCAACGCCGTCGTCAATCGCATGGAGTTGACGATGCCGCCGAAGATCACGACCGAGATGGCGAAGGGCTTCACCCTCTACATGCTGCGCGCCGTTCTGAACGGCCGGATGGACGAACTGGTCGAACTCGCCGAGGCGAACCTCTACCGATAGACCAGGCCTCAGGCCTTTTGCTGCGCGAGGAAGCGGTTAATGAACGCACGATAACCGCCCGGCGCGCGGCCAAGCACGGCCGACAGCACCAGCGGATTGCCACCCGCATAGCCGTGTTCGTCGTAGTGATGGCACATCTTCGCATAAGCCTCGATCGACCACGGGGTCCAGTTTTGCGCCTTGGCCCAGGCCTTCCATTCGTCGAGCGAGCGCTTCTCGGCGCGCACCGGCTTGCCCCACTCCTCCGCGATCACAGCCGCCATCTCGGCGGTGGTGAGCTGATCGGGGCCGGCGAGCTCGAAGATTCCGCCGCGATAGCCGGGCTCGGTGAGCACACGCGCCGCCGCCTCGCCGTAGTCCTCGGTGTCGATCAGCGCCATGCGCTGGTCCGGCGAATAGGGCCGCAGGTAGACGCCGCGGTCGCGGATGCCCGGCCATTCCAGGCGGATGTTCTGCATGAACATCGCGGGCTGCAGGATCGTGAACGACAGCCCGGAATCGATCAGCGCCTCCTCGACCACGAGCTTGCTGAAGTGGTGATCCATGTCGCGCATCTGCGGATGGAACACCGAGCTGAACACGAAGTGCCCGACCTTGGCCTCGACCGCGGCCTTGAGCACGCGCATGCCGATCTGGGCCTCGTCCTCACGGAAGCGCGGCGGGATGTGCATGACCGACGTGATGCCCGCAAAGGCGCGCTTCACGTCGGCATCATTTGTCAGGTCACCGATCACCGTCTCGGCGACTCCGAGCGACTTGAGGTTCGCGGCCGAGCTTTCCTTCGAGCTTAGCGCGCGCACTTTGGCGCCGCGTTTGACGAGATGGCGAATGGTGGGGAGACCTATCGCGCCCGATGCGCCGATCACCAATATGGTCATGCTGACTTGCTTCTCTGCTGCTGTTGAAACCGAGTGTGCTAGGCGGCTTCGATCACAAACCGGCTACCGTCGCGAGAGAGCCGGCAGAAGCCCGGCGCCGGCAGATGCGCGCCGGCCACTATAACCTTTTCGGCGGCGACCCACTCGAGAACAGCCTGACGAGTCGCTCTCGCCACATCCGGATCGACGTCGAACACCAGCGTGGCGTCGGGCCGCACCAGTTGCACCGCCGCCAGATGCACGATGTCGCCCCAGATCAGAAGGCGCTCGCCCTTCGATTGGATCAGATAGTTGGTATGACCCGGCGTGTGTCCGGGCCTCATCGTCGCGGTGATGCCCGGCAGCACCTCGCCGTCCTTGATGCGGCGGATGCGGTCGCGATACGGCGCCATCACCTGGCGCTGCTGTCTGGTGCCTCTTTGCACGCGCTCGGAGTCGTCGGGCCGCGGCTCGCGGTCGAGCCAGAACGCCACCTCGACCTCATGGGCGATGATCTCGGCGTTCGGAAACACCGGCCGGCCTTCCCGGTCCACGAGGCCGAGGGAATGGTCCGGATGAAAATGCGTCAGCAGGACGGTGTCGATCTTTTCCGGCGCGACGCCGATCGAGCGCAAGTTCTGCGGCAATGTGCCGAGCGTCGGCTGCATATCGAGGCCGGATCCCGCGTCACTGAGCATCAGCCTATCGCCATGGCGGATCAGGAAGCAGTTCACATCGAGCGGCAAGCGCTCGCCCTGCTTGACGCCAGTCAGCCGCTCGCTTTCAGCCTTATCGATGCCGAGAATGACATCGGATGTGCTGTAGAGCACACCGTCGGACACCGCGGCCACGCTGAAGTCACCAACCGTGATCGTCGGCAAAGGACCGGCGTTCATCACTCAAGCCGCCGCCAGCACGGGCTTGCCACGAATGAGGTCCGACGCCTTCTCGGCCATCATCAGCACGCAGGCGTTGATGTGCGCGGAAACGAGATCGGGCATTGCCGAGGCATCGACGACGCGAAGCTGATCGATGCCGTGGACGCGGAACTGCGGATCGAGCACCGAGCCCGGCCCGATGCCCATCGGACACGTCGAGGCCGGATGGTTGGCCGTGGCCGCGACGTTCCTGATCCAGTTGTCGATCTCGGCGTCGGTCTTGACGTTGGGCCCGGGCGTAAGCTCCCCGCCGCTGAAGGCCTTCAATGGCGCCTGCGCCGCCACCTCGCGGGCGATCTTGAAACCCTGACGCAGGGTCGGCAGATCGTTCGGCGCGGAGAAGAAATTGGTGACGATCCGCACCTTGTCGTCGGGTTTCGAAGAGCGCAGCAGCACCTCGCCGCGGCTGTCAGGATGCAGCAGCGCTGGACGGATGCCGTAGCCGTCCGCGTAAGGCTTGCGCCAGCCCGGGAACCACAGCTCGGCTCCCGGCGGAGCGCCGCGGAACATGAACTCGATATCGGGCACCGACAGTTCCGGCCGCGTCTTGATGAAGGCGTGCAAACCGCCGGGCACGACGGTGGCGGGGCCGGTGCCGAAGAAGTGGCCGCGCAGCATCGAAAGCGCCATGCGGTCGAACCGCATGCCTTCGCGGAACTCGCTGCCGTCGGGGCGCGAATACATCATCAGCACCGCGAGGTGGTCCTGAAGATTCTTGCCGACCGGCAGATCGACCACCGGATCGATGCCAAGTGCGCTCAGATGATCGGCCGGACCGATGCCGGACAGCATCAGAACCTGCGGCGAGTTGAACGCACCGCCGCACAAGATCACCTCACGCGCCGCGGTGGCGCGCAGTCGCTGCCCGCCATGCTCGTATTCGACACCGGTGGCGCGCTTGCCCTCGAGCGTGATGCGGCCGACCAGCGCGCGCACCTCGACCGAAAGGTTCTTCCGCTTCATCGCCGGATGCAGATAGCCGACCGCGGCCGAGCAGCGCTTGCCGTTCTGGATCGAATACTGGCTCCGGCCGAACCCCACCGCCGAGCTGCCGTTGTAGTCGTCGGTGACCGGCAGGCCCGCCAGCCGTGCCGACTCGATCCACGCGGTGAACATCGGGTCCTTGGTCTTGGCCCATTGGACGCCAATGTTGCCGCCGGTGCCGCGGAATTCGCTTTCGCCGTCCTGCCAGTTCTCGACGCGCTTGAAGTACGGCAGCACGTCGTCATAGGACCAGCCGCGCGCGCCCTTTTGCGCCCAGCGGTCATAGTCCGCGGGATCGCCGCGCGTGAACGCCATCACGTTGATCGACGACGAGCCGCCCAGCACCTTGCCGCGCATCTCCTCAACGCCGCGGCCGTTGAGGTTCGGGTCCGGCTCCCCCTGATAGCCCCAGTCGTGCATCTTGTATTCGTGCAGCTTGCCGAGCCCGATCGGGATGTGGATCAGCGGGTTGGCGTCACGGCCGCCGGCTTCGAGCAGCAGCACGCGGGTGTGCGGATCTTCGGACAGGCGGTTGGCCAGCACGCAGCCCGCGGAGCCGCCGCCGATGATGATGTAGTCGAAGCGTGAAACGGGGGGCATTGATCCGCCTTGTCCTGCGCGGACGTTGACCGAATGGTCTGCGGCCGCGCAGCGAATTTAACACATTGCCTCGATTGTTGAGGGCTGTGTTGAGACGGTCAAGGCGTCGCGCCGCAACGCAGCGATGATTTGCCGGGTCGGCGGATTCCGCAGTGCGCTGGCTTATCCCTTGTCCGGGTTGCGCTTGTTGGACGCGGTCTCGGGCGCGCCTGGCTTCGACTCGCCTGCGATGCGCACCTGATCGCCCGGTGCGATGCCGTCGGGCGGCGTGGTGATGACACGGTCGTTGACGTCGAGGCCGGTGGCAATCTCGAGATCCTTGCCGAGATCGCGCGAGATCGTCACCGTCTTGAGCGCGACGCGGCCGTCGGCGCTGACCGTCGCGACCCGGAGGCCGTTCTGATCGAAGATCAGCGCGCTCGCCGGAATGTTGACGACGCTGCTCGGACCTGCGAGCTCCAGGCGCACATTGGCAAAGGCGCCGGTCATCAACTCGCCGTTGGAGTTGTCGACAATCAGCTGCATCCGGGTCGTACCGGAGGCCACATCGACAGCCTGTGCAGAAGCTTCCACCGTCGCGGTGAAATTCCGCCCCGGATATTCCGGCACCGAGAGCCTCGCTTTGGTGCCGATCTTGATGCCTGGCACGTAGTTCTGCGGCACGTTGACGTAGACGCGGAGCTTGGAGACATCCGAGACAACGAACAGCGCGGGACCGCCGCCCGATCCGGCGTTGATCAGCGAGCCGACGTCGGTCGCGCGCGCTGTCACCAGCCCGTCGAACGGCGCTTCGATGCGCTTGTATTTCTCCAGCACGCGCAGGCGATCGAGATTGGCCTGCTGCGACTTGACCAGCCCCTGCTTGTTGCCGGCATCGGCGGTGCGCTGATCGAGATCCTGCCGCGAGATGGCGCCGGACGGGATCAGTGACTGACCTCGATCCAGTGTCGTCTTGGACAACAGCGCGTTGGCCTGCGCACTGGCAAGATCGGCCTGAGCCTGCATGATCTGCTGATCGAGATCGGGCGCGTCGATTTCGGCCAGCAATTGCCCGGTCTTGACCGGCGTGCCGATGTCGGCGTCCCAGCTTTTGATGTAGCCGCTGACGCGAGCGAAGATCTGCGCCTGCGAATAGGCCTCGAGCCGCCCTGGCAGGTCGATCGCGGTTACGCGACCGCGGGTGTCTGGCGATGCCACGGCCACCACCGGCACGGCCTGGTCTGCCGTCCATTGGCTGAGCTTGGCGTCGGCCACCTTGCGGCTGGTGATGCCGACAACAACGACGACCACGGCGATTGCAGCGGCGGCAAAACCCGCCAAGCGCAATCCGCGCCGGGAGGTTTTGGGCTCAGAGATCTTTGGCTCCAAGATCTTGGGCTCAGTGGTTTCCTCAGGCGACATTCGGTACCCCAGCAGCAGGCATGGTAACTTTCCCGTCCCGTTCGTGCAGCATGCTGAAAACCACCGGCACGAACATCAATGTGGCAAACGTTGCAAAGATCAGGCCGCCGACGACGGCGCGGCCGAGCGGCGCGTTCTGCTCGCCGCCTTCGCCGAGCCCCAGCGCCATCGGCGCCATGCCGATGATCATGGCGAGCGCCGTCATCAACACCGGGCGGAACCGGACGAAGCCCGCGTCAAGCGCGGCTTCGACCGAATTGCCGAGTTCGGCGAGCCGCTCGCGGGCGAAGCTGATGACCAGCACGCTGTTGGCGGTGGCGACGCCCATGCACATGATGGCGCCGGTCAGCGCCGGAACCGACAGCGTCGTGCCGGTGCCGAACAGCATCCAGATGATGCCGGCGACCGCGGCGGGCAAGGCCGTGACGATCACGAAGGGATCGCCCCAGGACTGGAAGTTGACGACAATCAGCAGGTAGATCAGCACCACGGCGCCGACGAGGCCGAACAGCAAGCCACTGAAGGCGCTGTTCATCGTGCGCACCTGGCCGAGCAGTACGACCTGCGAGCCTTTCGGCACGCTCGCGGCGGTGTCGTTGACGATCTTCTGCACCTCGGTCGCCACCGCGCCAAGATCGCGATCCTGCGTGGTCGCGTAGATCTGCACCATGGATTGGATGTTGTACTGCGACACCACGGCGTTCCGCGGCGCGCGCGTGATATCCGCGATGGCGCCGAGAATTTGAGGCTGCGCAGCGCCCGCCGCGGTGATCGGCAGACTCTTCAACTGCGTCAGCGTGTCGATCTGATACTGCGGAGTCTGCATCACGATCGGATAGGACACGCCGTTGTCCGGATTCAGCCAGTAGGTCGGGGCGACCTGGCTGGAGCCCGCGAGGTTGACGACGAGACTGTTGGTGACGTCACGCGTGGTGACGCCGACATACTGCGCGCGGGTGCGATCGATATCGACATTGAAGCCCGGGCTCTGCAGCGATTGCTGGATGCGGGCGTCAACCAGGCCCGGGACGTGGCGAAGCCTGCGCAGCAGGTCCTGCGCATAAGCCATGTTGGCCGTGACATTGGGTCCGCGGATCTGCAGATCGATCGGCGCCGGCGCGCCGAAGTTGAGGATCTGGCTGATGATGTCCGCCGGCAGGAACGAGAACGTGACGCCAGGGAAGCGGCGCGGCAGTTCCTCGCGGAGCGCACGGACATAATCGGCGGTCGGCTTGTGGTCTTCGCTGAGCTTGATCTGGATGTCGCCGTCCTGGGCGCCGATGGTGCCGGTCGCGTTGTAAGTGACGTTGATGCCGCTCACCGGGAAGCCGATATTGTCGACCACGGTGCTCAGCTCCTCCGGCGGGATCACCTGCCGGATGGCTTTCTGGATTTCGGCGAACTGATTGGCGCTCTCTTCCACGCGGGTGCCGACCTGGGTGCGGACATGCATCAGGATCTGGCCGGCGTCGACCGTCGGGAAGAAGTCGCGGCCGAGAAACGGCACCAGTGCGAACGAGCCGAACACGAAAACCAGGAAGCCGATCACGAACACAGCGCGATGGTGCAGCGCCAGGCTCAGCAGATCCTTGTAGCCGGCGCGAATCCGCTCGAAGGAGCGTTCGAAGCCGCGCTGGAAGCGCACCAGCGGATTGCGCGAGGGCGCCGCGTGGCCGTCATGGACTTCGTGCTTGTGCAGCAGATAGTTCGCCAGTGTCGGCACGAGCGTGCGCGACAAGATGAACGAGCAGACCATCGCCGACATCACGGCTTCGGCCATCGGCACGAACAGGAAGCGCGCCACGCCCTGGAGGAAGAACATCGGCACGAACACGATGCAGATGCAGAGCAGCGACACGAAGGCCGGAGTCACGATCTGCTCCGCGCCGTCCAGGATGGAGGTCTCCACCTCCTTGCCTTGCTCGAGATGCCAGTTGATGTTCTCGATCGTCACTGTGGCGTCGTCGACCAGGATGCCGACGGCAAGCGCGAGACCGCCGAGCGTCATGATGTTGAGGGTTTCGCCGAGCGCCCACAGCGTGGCAACCGATCCCAGGATCGACAACGGAATCGAGGTCGCGATGATGACGGTCGAGCGCCAACTGCCAAGAAAGATCAGGATCATGATGCTGGTCAGCGCCGCAGCGATCACGCCTTCGCGGATCACGCCGCTGACCGCAGCGCTGACGAACAGCGACTGATCGCCGATCTGGGTGATGGTCAGGTTGCTCGGCAGGATGCTCTTGAGCTGCTCGACCTGGGTCTTGATGCCGGCGATGATGTCCAGCGTCGAAATCGCACCGGCTTTCAGCACCACCATCAGCACCGAGCGGGCGCCGTCGACATGCACGATGTTGGTCTGCGGCGGATTGCCGTCGCGGACATGGGCCACATCGCGGATGTAAACCATCGCGCCGTTGACGGTCTTGATCGGCAGGTCGCCGAGCTGATCGATCAGCGACGGCGCGTTGTTGAGTTGGATCGCGTATTCGAAGGTTCCGATCTTCTGCGTTCCGACCGGCGTGATCAGATTTTGCGCTGCGAGCGCATTGGCAACGTCCTGGCCCGACAGCCCGCGCGCCTGCATCGCCGTCGAATCGAGATCGATCTGCACCTGCCGCGACTTGCCGCCGTAAGGATAGGGAATCGCAGCGCCCGGCACAGTGACCAGCGGCGTGCGCACGACGTTCAGCGCGGTGTCCTGCAGCTGCTGCTCGGACAGGCCCTGCCCGGACAGCGCAAGCTGGATGATCGGCACGGTCGAAGCGCTGTAATTCAGGATCAGCGGCGGCGTGGCGCCCGCCGGCATCTGCTTCAGCAGCGTCTGCGAGACCGCGGTGACCTGCGCATTCGCGATGCGGATGTCGACATTGGGCTGGAAGAAGATCTTGGTGACGCTGAGACCGTTATAGGAGGTGGCCTCGATGTGCTCGATGTCGTTGACGGTCGTGGTCAACGTGCGCTCGAACGACGTGGTCATGCGGCCGGCCATCTGGTCCGGCGGCAGGCCGGTGTATTGCCAGATCGCGGCGATCACCGGGATGCGGATATCAGGAAAGATGTCGACCGGCGTGCGCAGCGCTGCCAGCGGACCAATGATCATAACCAGAAGTGCGAGCACAACGAACGTATAGGGTCGCGTCAACGCGATCCGGACGAGATTGACCATCTGTCCCGCATTCCCGAATTGGAGCTTTTCAGCCCGAAACGTTACCGCGTCGCCTCCGCGGCCGGTGACAGCATACCGCAATCGGCGGTTGATGCTGCACCGCAAAACTAGAGGCAGAATGTCGGATTCCAAGCGGTTCGTCCACGCGGACTCACGTGCAAGTGACCGCCATGGCGTCAAGTCAGATCAGACATGCATTTCGCTGGAAAAAATCTGCCCTCACAACGCATCGGAACGCGAGCGCCATGCTGGCGCGTGAATACCAAGGACCGCATACACGCCCATTGCATTGGGCATTCAAACCAGAATGTCCGTTTTCAAGTACTGATTGTGGGGAGCTGAGCGCCGCGGTTCCCGTTCATGCGCCGAAAGTCTTCGGCGGCGGCCGGAAGGTCCTCGCGCGGCGCTCAAGCACCGTGATCCGCTCAAGGATCGAGCAACGGATACACAATAGAGCAATGGGCGCGGCGAGAATCCGGCCGCGCCCATTTTGCGTTCAGTTTCTTCGCAGTCAGTTTCCTGCGTTCGCCTCACGCTGCTGTGTCTGCGGCGCGACCTGAAGGCCAGGGCCGATCTTCTGCAGGTTGCCGGTGATGACTTTGTCGCCGGCCTGGATGCCGGTGAGAACGGCGATCTTCTCGCCGTCGACCGGGCCGAGCTTGACCGGACGCATCTCCACCTTGCTGCCGGCGCCGACGACATAAAGGTATTTGCCGAGCTGACTTGAGCCCACGGCCACCTGGGGCACCATGAGCGTGTCGGGCTGCTCGCGGATCAGCACGCGGGCGCGCACGTACTGCCCCGGCAACATGCTGAAGTCCTTGTTCTGGATGGTCGCACGCGCCGTGATCGTGCCGGTGGACGGATCGACCGTGTTGTCGATGAACGTCAGCTCGCCCGAGTGACCCGCCTGGCTCTCGCCGGGCAGCGTGATCTCGACGCCGACCCGCCCGCCGTTGCGTGCTTTCTGAATCTGCGCCAGTTCCGTCTCGCTCGGGTTGAACGTGACGTAGATCGGATCGAGCTGCACGATGGTGTTCAGTGGCGTGCCCGCGCCATTGATCAGCGTGCCCACCGGCGCCTTGTTGCGGCCGACGCGGCCGGCGAACGGCGCGCGGATTTCCGTGTAGGCCAGATTGTTCTCGGCCTGCTGCACCGCAGCCTTATCGGCGGCGACCGTGGCCTCGTTTTGCTTCATCGCGCTGTTGCGTTGATCGACCGTGTCCTTGGGGATGGCGCCGGTCTTGCTCAGCTCGACGCCGCGCTGTGCCAGCACGGTGGCGTATTCGAGCGCGGCGATGTCGCGCTGGAGCTGCGCTTTCGCCTGATCGAGGGCGGCCTGGTAGTCGCGCGGGTCGATGCGATACAGCAGCGCGTCACGCTGGACGTCTGCCCCATCGGCGACCGGCTGCTCCTGCACGTAGCCCGCGATTTTGGCCTGAAGCGCGACGTTGCGGATCGACTCGGTCCGGGCGGAGTAGTCGAGATAGATCGGTATGGTCTTCTTCTCGACGTCGGCCACCGGCACCGGCATCGCCTGCATCTGCGGCGCGGCCGCCTTGCTCCCATGGTCAGGGCGCATCAGCATGTAGACGACCCCGACAACAGCCACCGCCGCGACGCCGCTCAGCGCTAATTTCCACGTTTTCATTTCCGCTATTCCCATTCCGTCGCCTATTCGGCTGGCTCTGCGCCAAGCCGCGGCGTGTGACCGTCATGTGGTGATCCCGAGCGGGTTTCGCGCGCCTCGCGCGCCCGCTCGATCAGGGCGTAGAACACCGGCACCATCAGCAGCGTCAGGACCGTTGCGGCCAGCATGCCGCCGAACACGGTGGTGCCGATCGACTGCCGGCTCGCAGCACCTGCGCCGGTCGCCAGCATCAGCGGCACCACGCCGAGGATGAAGGCGAAGGCCGTCATCAGGATCGGGCGCAGACGGAGCCGGCCCGCCTCCATGGCGGCTTCGACGATGCCCATGCCGCTTTCGCGCAGATGCTTGGCGAATTCGACGATCAGAATCGCGTTCTTCGCCGCTAGTCCGATCAGCATGACGAAGCCGATCTGCGAATAGACGTCGATCTGCAGCCCCCTGATCCAGAGCGCGGCCAGCGCACCGAACAGCGCCAGCGGCACGGCGAGCAGCACCATGAATGGCATCGACCAGCTTTCATACTGCGCCGCCAGGATGAGGAACACGAACACGATGGCGAGCGCGAACACGACGGTGGCGATCGAGCCGGCTTTGAGCTCCTGGAACGTGATGCCGGTCCACTCGAAGCTGAAGTCGCGCGGCAGCGCGATCGCGGCCGCGCGCTCCATGGCAGCGATGGCCTGCCCCGAGCTGAAGCCCGGAGCCGGCGTGCCGTTGATCACCGCGGAGGCGTAGTTGTTGTAATGCGACACCGTTTCCGGCCCGACGATGGGTTTCAGCGAGCCCAGCGTCGACAGCGGCACCATGCCGCCCGCCGAGTTGCGGACATAGAGCTTGGAAATGTCGTTCTCGGAACTGCGCGCGTCCTTCTCGGCCTGCATCGTCACCCGGAAATTGCGGCCGAACAGGTTGAAGTCGTTCACATAGAGCGAGCCGAGATAGATCTGCAGCGTGTTGAAGATGTCCGGGAGGTTGAGGCCCAAGAGCTTCGCCTTGTTACGATCCAGGTCGTATTTGAATTGCGGCGTCGAATTCGAGAACGGCGAGAACAGACCGTGGCTCGCAAGCTGCGGCTGCTTGCGCGCCTCGGCGAGCACCGCCTGCAACGCCTCGTTCAGCGCATTGGGGCCGCGGCCGCTCAGATCCTCGACCTGAAACTCGAAGCCGCCGGTCGAGCCCATGCCAGGGATGGACGGCGGGTCGAAGCTGAGCGCGATGCCTTCCGGCAGCGACAAAAGTTTGCCTCGCAGCGCGTTGACCAGATTGGGCGCGCTCTGCTCCGGCGGCCGCTCGTCCCAGGGCTTCAGGATGGCGAACTCCACCGCGGAGTTCGACTGCGCCGCATAGGTCAGGAAGTTGAAGCCGGTGATGGAGCCGACGATGTCGACGCCGGGTGTCTCCTGCAGGATGCCGCGAACCTTCTTGGCGAATTCGTCGGTGCGCTGAAGCGACGAGCCGTCCGGCATCTGGATGACGACGAAGAAATAGCCCTGGTCCTCGACCGGCAGGAAGGTCGACGGGATGCGCGTCGAGATCCAATAGGTCGCGCCAAGCGCCACCACGAACACCACGATGATCGGCTTCCACCACCCGATGAGGTGGCGCACGCCTTCGGCGTATTGATGCGAGAGCCAGCCGAAACCGCGGTTGAACCAGACGAACGGTTTGAACGTGACCTCGCCGCGATGGCGCAGGAAGGCCGCGCTGAGCGCGGGACTGAGCGTCAGCGAATTTAAGGCGGAGATGCCGACGGAGATCGCCACCGTCAGAGCGAACTGATTGTACAGCCGGCCCGCGACGCCCGGGATGAAGGCGACCGGAATGAACACCGCCATCAACACCGCGGTCGTCGCGATGATCGGGCCGGTGACTTCGCTCATGGCCTTGCGGGCGGCCTCGAGCGGGCGCAGTCCGGCCTCGAGCTGACGTTCGACGTTCTCGACCACGACGATGGCGTCGTCGACCACGAGGCCGATCGCCAGAACCATGCCGAGCAGGCTCAGCATGTTCAACGAGAAGCCGAGCAGCCGCATCACGATCAAAGTCGCAATCAGGGAGACCGGGATCGCGATCACGGGAATGAGCGTCGTGCGCCAGCTCTGCAGGAAGATGTAGACGACGAAAATCACGAGGATCAGCGCCTCGAACAACGTGACCATCACGTCGTGCATCGAGGCCGACACGAAGCGCGTGGTGTCGTAGTGCATGGCGTATTCGATGCCCGGCGGGAATCGCTTCGCCAACTCGTCCATCTTGGCTTTGACGTTGTCCTTGAGCTGCAAGGCGTTCGAGTTGGCCGCCTGGAATACGGCGAGCACCACGGTCGGATCGTCACCGAAGAAACCCGACGACGTGTATGTCAGCGCGCCGAGCTCGAGACGCGCGACATCCTTCAAGCGCACAGCCGATCCCTTGGTCGGGTCGGAGCGCACGACGATCTCGCCAAACTCCTCGGGATTGGCGAGCCGGCCGACTGCGTTGACCTGCATCTCGAAAGCCGTGCCGGCGGGGGCCGGAGCCTGGCCGATCTTGCCCGCCGCAACCTGGATGTTCTGCTCCGCGACGGCCTGCTGCACATCGACGGCGGTGAGGCCGAGATTGGAAAGCTTGTCCGGATCGAGCCAGACGCGCATCGAATAGCGCCGCTCGCCGAAGAACTGCACGTCGCCGACGCCGGGAACGCGCTTCAACGGATCGGCGATCTGGAGATAGGCATAGTTCGACAGCGCGACGGGATCGACGGAATGATCCGGCGAGGTGAGATTGACGATCAGGACGAAGTTCGGATTCTGCTTCTTGATCGTGATGCCGGCCTGATTGACGATCGCAGGCAGCGCGGACGACGCCTGCGCGACACGGTTCTGCACGTCGACCGCTGCGATATCGAGCGAATAGCCGACTTCGAACGTGATGGTGATCATCGCCGAGCCGTCATTCGAGCTCGACGACGACATGTAGGTCATGCCCTGGACGCCGTTGATCTGCTGCTCAAGCGGAGTCGTGACGGTGTCGGCGACGACCTGGGCGCTGGCGCCCGGATAGTTCGCCTGCACGATGACCTGCGGCGGCGTGATGTCCGGGAACTGCGAGATCGGCAAAAGGAAAAAGCAGATCGATCCGGCAAGGACCATGATCACTGCGATGGCCGATGCGAAGATCGGACGCTGAATGAAAAAACCGACCATGTGTTCTGAAGGCCCGAACAGCGAGACGTTGGGTGATCCCCGGCCCGCTCGACCCTTTCCGCTTGACGGCGAGTCCTTACGGGTGTTACCGGTAAGTAACAGTTACAGACCGGTCACACCTCTGTCAAGGCGATGCATCGGTCCGGGAGGTCCCGAAAACCCGGGAAGGCAATTTGAAGATGACGGATGGGGTTTTGACGCGTCCCCGTGACCGTATTGTGGAAACCGCCCGGGACCTCTTTCACAAGAAGGGGTATCGCGGTGTGGGCGTCGATGCGATCGCCGAAGCCGCCGGCACGAACAAGATGACGCTCTACCGTCATTTTGATTCGAAGGACGAGTTGATCGTCGAATGCCTCCGTACGGCCATTGCGGAAGCACGTTCATACTGGGCCGAGCTCGAAGCGCGTCATCCGAACGATCGTCGCGCGCAGCTGAAGGAGTGGATCGAGCTCGCCACCGAAGTGATTGCCACGGACTGTCGTGGCTGCGACCTGATCAACGCTGCCGTCGAGCTGGCCGACGACGACCATCCCGCGCATCGCGTCATCGCGGAGTTCAAGGCCGAGCACCGCGATTGGCTCGCGACGGTCTGCGGCGGCGCAGGTGTCGCGCGATCGGAGCTTCTGGCCGACATCCTCACGACCTTGTTCGAGGGCGCGCGCGTGACCCGGCAGACCAGCCGGCGCGAAGCTCAGCCGGTGGATTTCGCCGCGATGGCGACGGCTGTGGTTCGATCGTTCAAGGGCAAGGGCGGATAACGCACCCTGCGCAACCCGCAGCTCTGTGGCGCTCAGGCCGCCGGTTAGCGCCGGAGCCCGTAGGATCGCCGCGCATGCGCCGAAAAGCTAGGCTGGGCATATGCCGGCTAAAGGTCTTGCATTCGTTCCCTGCCTCGCCCCGCGCCGGTAACCGCTTGCTGGGTTGCGCTAGATCAATGACGCGCAAGACAGGATCGTGATCCTGTAAAGAGTCAAGCCGAAACGCAAGGGCTGAACAGCATGCGACAGCCAGCGGCCGATATCGACATTGAGTATCCAATTTGCTGCGGACTGCGGACGTGGCTTGTGGTGGTCCACGTCAGCGGCCAGGACACCATCTACCACTTTGAGTGCAAAGTTTGTGACCGCAGGCACTCATATGCGGAATTGCCGATCCCTTCGAAGGATGAACCGCAAGCGTCAAGAGTTGTCCGATTTACGTCCTGAATCGGACACCCGCCCTCTACCTCTTCGAGCAGGCTTCCGACGCCGCCGCGTTCAGACAGAAGTTTGCGATCGACCTAGCCGGGCCAAGCGTTGGACGTGCGCAATGATGACGGCAACCGAGAACGAATATCCGCGCAAGCGCTCTCACCACTTAGACGCGGACTTTCCGCTTTCCTGCTTCCTGCCGTCGTGCCGTAGGCCATTCCTTGGCCGGTGTGTCCACGGCAACGATGGGCACTTCTACTGCTCCAACGCCTGCGCGCACGAAGGCCAGAACATTGACTTCACACATGTCGCCAAGCTCCGTTGAGCTTCCGTCCGAAAGTGGCGGGAAGAGCGATGAAGTCGGATCGCAATCGGAATTCCGACCACAAAGGTATCGCAACAATTGCAGAAGTGGCGCGAGCGGCACGGCGGCGAATGCAATGAACAGAGACACGCAAGCTAAGATCATTTCGAAAACTACCGTTGGGTAACAGGGGTTATCTATCCAATTTCCGGCTCAATCCATGCCTTTTGGTCGCACAAAGCACTGGATCGAATTGCCGAGGATGCAGACACATATCAGTTGCAGTAACACCAAGGCAGCAAGGCTAGTTCGCATGCAAATCTCTCCAAGCCGCGTCAGCACGGGTGCTGCACGTTCTTTTCCAAAAAGTGATGAGAGGTTTCTCGCTATGGCGAATCGGCCGCGAGCAATCGGGCTGTTAAGTGATAGCCATCGGTCCAAGGCCCCCAACTGAATGCGCCCGGCGTTCATCGCCGGGCTGTCTAAAATTGCTTGAGTCCAAGAAAATGCCTGCCGATGGCAATGATCGGCCGCCCTGTAATTGCACGCCAACTTCGGCACGTTGTGGACGTGGGCAACCTTACAACCGTAACGATCTAGTTCGCTTATTGGAAGCGTCGGTTGCGCAATTCACTGCGTTCGTTGTCAGGTAAAATACGGAATTAGGCTGCCTTATGGGTTATAAATTGATCGTACAAAAGTGGCCTTCAGGCGATTAGAACGCAATTTTGTCAATCCAAGTTTTGAGCAACGGCACTGGCGAGCCGTCACCATATCCAGCCGCAACGGTTTTGCGTTCGTGGCCTAACAATTGCCAACGGATATTTTGGGGACAACCGGCGGCGCGCAAACGATCCTATGCGCGATGCCGAAAGCTGTGCATCGGAACTTTGTTCGGGTCCGTGATTCCAATGTCGCGCAACCATGCGCCGAGCCGCTTGGTCGCCGTATCGAGACGGCCGGAAACAACGGGCCGCTGATCTTTTTCGGCAGATGCTTCACAAGGTCCGCAGGGAACGGCACACGGCGCAACGATTGATCGGTCTTTCTGCCGACGATGGTGAAGCAGCAACGGCTTTCGTTTGTTCGCTGGCTATCGCGAAAGCCTCACCACGTCTCATCCCACCCGTTGCCAGTACGCGCACAAGCAACTGATCGTACGCGCTCAACTTGTGCAGATTGGCGCGGATCAATTTCATGTCGGCATGATCGAACGGCTTGCGGCGGTTGGAGTCGTCGCGGTCGGACACACCCCGACAAACGGATTAACGCCATCGCTTAAATCACCACCAGCGTCTGAGCCTATTGCCAGTTCCCGTATAGCGGGTGATGCTGCCGTGGCATGAATTTTCGCAGTCGAATCCGGAACGCAGTTATTCCGCTTTATAGCAAAGTCATAGACCGCTTCCCCGCTATCGAACCGCTGTATCGGAGCGTACTGCAGCGGGAGCTGCACCCACCATTCCGAAGACGGTTCGCAGACAAAGGATTACACGAGGCGATCAAGCGCGAGTTCGGGAACAAGCGCGGCGGGGTCTTCTTCGAAGCTGGCGCCAACGACGGGCTGCTCTTTTCCAACACAGCCTACCTCGAATTGTATTGCGGTTGGAGCGGAATACTCGTTGAGGCGTTGCCACACAAGTTTGTCGAGTGTGTGGGGAACAGACCTCGCAGCATCGTCGAGCATTACGCGCTGGTGCCACCCGATTTTGCTGGCGGTCACGTTGAGATGTGCTTCAGCAACCTCATGTCATTCGCCCCGGCTTTAGCCGAGATCAATCATCAGCGGCAGATCGCGGACGGATATCCGTATCTTGTAGGATCAGAAAAGAAATTGTCGGCGCAAATCTTCCTTGCCCCAGCCAAGACACTCAGCGATTTGCTCGCTGAGCACGATGTTCGCCACATAGACCTGATGGTGCTCGACCTTGAAGGGGGCGAACTGGCGGCGTTACGAGGTATGGATTTTACGCGGTGCAGCGTAGATGCGATTCTCATCGAAGTGCGCGACGTCAAGGCTGCGGACACTGTCCTTGCCGAGCATGGATTTAGCCGGTGTGTGCAGCTCACTCATCGCGATCGTCTGTATCGTATTTAGCCGCCTTGAGCGGGCGCTCATCGCGCCGGGGTGACGCTGCCAGACCGCGAAGCTTTCCACCTCTTCCGGCACACCTATGGTGCTTGGATGCGTCGCTACGGCGGCGCCGACACCTCCGACCTGTTGGAGACGCGCTGGTCAGCAGAAAAGTCCGCGCGCTGCTACGAGCATGTAGTCGTCACCGAAGCCGCTCGACTGTCGGACCACATGCCGGTGGTCGACATCAAGAAGGTCGGATAATCCACCGGAACATACAGCGATCAGACTTCAGGGATACTTCAACCCGAACCGCGCCAGGTTGATGCACTGTTCTGCCGGAAGGTGCCGACACGCAGAAGCGCAGCACTCACAAACACCAGCAAATGCAGGGTTAGATGGTGGGCTCTACAGGGATTGAACCTGTGACCTTCCCCATGTCAAGGGGACGCTCTCCCGCTGAGCTAAGAGCCCATCCGCCGCGTGGTCATATCGGCTGCGAGGATGGGAGGCAAGCCGCCGGACGCGCCTCGCCCCGCCTCGAAAGCCTAATTTTGGCGCCGGCAGCCGTTCAGGCGGCCAGCATCTTCTGGACCTCGTTGACGAGGTCGCGCAGATGGATCGGCTTGGACAGCACCTTGGCCTGCTTGGGCGCGGACGAATCCGCGTTCAGCGCCACGGCTGCAAAGCCGGTGATGAACATGATCTTGATGTCGGGGTCGAGTTCGGCGGCCCGGCGGGCCAGCTCGATGCCGTCCATCTCAGGCATCACGATATCGGTCAGCAGCAGCTGGAACGGTTCCTCGCGCAGCCGCTGATAGGCCGACATGCCGTTGTCGTAGGAGATGACGTCAAAACCGGCATTTTGCAGCGCTTTGACCAGAAAGCGCCGCATATCGGTGTCGTCTTCCGCAAGCAGAATTTTCACGTTCTGATCGATCTGTGTCATTGTCTTGCCCAACCCTCGGCCGGCAACATAGGGAGCCGACGCTAACACCTCGTTACGACCCGGGGAGCTTGCACAGCTTGACGGCCGGACGGCAACCGTTTTCGCGGCGAATGGCTCGATGGATTCTGGATTTGCCCCTTCCTCCCATTTGCCGGGATGCTGGTAAACAACGGGTGAAAAGGGCGCTTGGCAGGAGCGCTGCGGAAATGGACAATGGCGTTCGTCAGAGCTGAAACGGAACGGATGTTGATCGGTTATAGGCCCCAGCACATTCGGGAATGTCCCTGCGCATGAGCCCGCTGAACGACCAACTCGACCCTCCGTTCGAGATCATCGAGCCGGAGCATTGGCGCGGGCCCGTGTTGTTCAATTCGCCGCACTCCGGCCGGGTCTATCCACACGAATTCCTGAGATGCTCGCGGCTCGATCTGCCGACGTTGCGGCGCTCCGAGGACAGTTTCGTCGACGATCTGGCGCAGGGCGTCGTGGTGCACGGCTATCCGCTGATGCGGGCGCATTTCCCGCGCTGTTATGTCGACGTCAATCGCGAGCCCTACGAGCTCGATCCGCGCATGTTCGAAGGCCGGCTGCCGTCGTTTGCCAACACCCGTTCGATGCGGGTCGCAGGCGGGCTCGGCACCATCGCGCGCGTGGTCGGCGATGCGCAGGAAATCTACGACCAACGCATCTCGGTCGACGACGCTCTGCGCCGGATCGAGTCGCTCTATAAGCCGTATCATCGCGCGCTGCGCCGGCTGTTCACCAAGGTGCATCGCGAGTTCGGCGCCGCCATGCTGGTGGATTGCCATTCGATGCCGTCGTCGACCGGGCCGCGCGACGAGCGGCCGCGCGCGGATGTGGTGCTGGGCGACCGCTACGGCACGAGCTGCGTCGCCGTGGTGTCGGAGGTGGTCGAGACCACGCTGCGCGCACGCGGCTACGCGGTGAGCCGCAACAAGCCTTATGCCGGCGGCTTCATCACCGAGCACTACGGCAATCCGGCCGCGGGCCTGCACGCGATCCAGATCGAGTTCAATCGCGGGCTCTATATGGACGAGCGACGCTTCGAGCGCTCCGAAGGCTTCGGCCGCGTTGCCGCGGATCTTGAAATTGTCGCCGAGCGGCTCGCGGACATTCCGCTGGAGGAGCTTCGTCCCTATCGCGCGGCAGCCGAATAACGCTGCGCCTTCGGATTACCGAGCCTCAAAAAAGAAAGAGGGCCGTCGGCAAGCCGACGGCCCAAGTCTAGGGAGGAAACGCCCAAGGAGGGCGGCGGGAACAGGCAGAGCCCGTTGCCGCGCTGCACAAATATGCTCTCGCGACGCACAAAAAGCAAGTGTTCCTTACCTATTTTTGACATATCTGTTCATTACTCAGCGCAGAGCTAATATCGTATGTAAGTATTTGTATTTACTTGTAAAATATCCAATGACGGCAACAAAGACGGACGCCGCCTGGGGCCGGAATACACATCGATGGGTCTGTGGCGGGCAAACTCCGACACCCGACGTCAACATTTCAATGACCACACGACCCAAGAACTGAACTGAGAATTCAGCTCGTGTGGCAACCATTCGAGAGGCGTGGTCGCGCTCCGAGGAGACACGGCGAGATCGGTGATGAGCAGCCAGATCGCGACGCCGAGCGTCATGACCACCGCGATGGCAATTGCCGACACGCGTGACGCGCAAGCTCGAGGTGTCGTTTCCGAAATTCATTGGGCGGCCCCTGCCGAAGGTCCGCGATATCCACGAGAAACTCGTGCGTTACGCGCGCCCCGCCAGCCCGAGCCATGACAACCGAAAAAGATCAGCGCATAGTTTTGCGGCATGACAGCCATTGATTTTGCGGCCTTCGTCGACCGGCTCGCCACGGTGTCGGGAGACGCCATCCTGCCGTTTTTCCGCACGTCACTGGGTGTCGAGAACAAGGGCGGTGCCGGAGGCTTCGATCCGGTGACCGCCGCCGACCGCGCCGCCGAAACCGCGATGCGGACACTCATCCGCCAGACCTTTCCGGACCACGGCATCATCGGCGAAGAGTTCGGCAATGAGCGCACCGACGCCGAATATGTCTGGGTGCTCGATCCGATCGACGGCACCAAGTCCTTCATCACCGGCATGCCGGCCTGGGGCACGCTGATCGCCCTGACGCGCGGCGGCGCACCGGTCTACGGCATGATGCATCAGCCGTTCACCCGCGAGCGCTTCACCGGCGACGGTCATGTCGCGCGCTACCGCGGCCCCGCCGGCGAGCGCACACTGCGGACGCGGCGCTGCGCGGAACTCTCCGAGGCGCTCTTGATGACGACGAGTCCGCTTCTGATGAAGGAGGCGGACCGCGCAAGCTTCGGCAAGGTTGAGCACGTGGCGCGGCTGTCGCGCTACGGCGGCGATTGCTACGCCTACTGCATGCTCGCCGCGGGCCATGTCGACCTCGTGATCGAGACCGAGCTCAAGCCCTACGACATTCTGCCGCTCATTCCGATCATTACCGGCGGCGGCGGCATCGTTACCGCCTGGGACGGCGGCGCGCCAACCGCAGGAGGCCGCATCATCGCGGCCGGCGATCCGCGCGTGCACGAAGCCGCGATGAAGGTCCTGCGCGGCTAGGGCATGATCCCGAAAAGCGTGAAGCGGTTTTCGGAAAAGATCATGCCCAAACAAGAGAAGGAGCTCAGGATCTGATTCAACGACGTTGAATCAGATCCTGAGCCTCACTTGAACAGCGGCGTGCCGGGCACGAAGGCATCGAACGCCGCCCAGAACTGACCGCGGTAGCGATCCTGCTCCATCATCAGCTCATGGCGGCTGCCGGCGACGATGAGATGCGAGCCGGCGCGAAGCCGGATCGCCAGTTCCTCGGTCGCCGCGGTCGACACGATATCGTCGCGGCCCGCAGCAACCAGCATCAAGGGCTGACGCACCTTGCCGGGAAACGCCGGATCGGTGAACTCGTTCATGGCGCGGTAGGCGGCGTTGAGCCAAGCCACCGTCGGCGAGCCGAGGCCGAGATCGGGCGCGGCCTCGAGCACCGCTTTGGTCCTGGCGTAACGCACCGGATCGGAGGTGAGGTGATTGCCGATATAGGGTCCGCTCGCGACCACCGTATCGTTGCCGCTCGGAACATAGGCCGAGCCCATTCCCGCGTAACGCATCGCGCGCACCGCAAACTTGGCGAAGCCGCTGTCGCGCGAGCCGGCGAGCTGGATCATCGGCGCCGACAGCACGACGCGGTCGAACCAGCGGCTGCCCTTGCGCGCCAGCCGCATCATCACGGTGCCGCCCATCGAATGCGCCACCGCGAAGATCGGCGGCGGGCAATCCGGCAGCACCACCTCCCTCATGAAGGCTTCGAGGTCGGTCTCGTATTCGGAGAAGTCGCCCACATGGCCCTTGCGGGGATCGTCGAGCTTGCGCTGCGAGCGGCCCTGGCCGCGCCAGTCGAAGGTCGCAACCGCGAAGCCGCGCGAACGCAGCTCCCGCACGGTCTCGAAATACTTTTCGATGAACTCGGCGCGGCCCTGGAACAGGCAGATCGTGCCCTTGCGGCCGGGCGGCGGATGCCAGCGCGCAAAGCGCAGGTTCACGCCGTCGCTGGTCTTGATCGTGCCGGTGACGACATCGTCGGGTACCGGATTGGCGGGGATTGAAACGAGGTCCATGAATCCGTCGGGAATCCGTCGGCCGCTTCGTTTGCGCCTTATAGCAGCCGGGCGGGCGGGCTCAATTGAGCGGCCGATGATTTGGACATAATTCCTTATATTTCCGAGTTTTCAACACCTTAACGAAGCCTCCCGGACCGCATGACCCTCTTGCGAGCCGCATTTGGCTCCCCATATCGCACGTGCAGGCCCATTCGGGCTGCATTGATCCAACCGGTGTCCGGCCCAAGTGGCGGACCACCGCATGTCGCTCATAGGAGGATATGCTTATGCGAACTTTCGATCTTGCTCCCCTCTATCGCTCGACCGTCGGCTTTGACCGGCTGTTTTCGATGCTGGACGGCTTTGAGGCTGCTCCGGGCTACCCGCCCTACAACATCGAACGCACCGGCGAGAACGACTATCGCATCACCGTAGCCGTCGCAGGCTTCGGCGAGAGCGAGCTGTCGATCGAGTCCAAGGAAAACGCGCTGACCATCAAGGGCGAGAAGCAGGTCAAGCAGGACAATGCCGGCGAGGTGCTCTACCAGGGCATCGCGGCACGCGCTTTCGAGCGCCAGTTCCAGCTTGCCGACTACGTCCAGGTGAAGGGCGCGACGCTGGAGAACGGTCTCCTGCACGTCGACCTCGTACGCGAGATTCCCGAGGCCAAGAAACCGCGTCAGATCGCCATCAACGGCAAGTCGTCGTCTCAGCCGAAGGTGGTTGACCAGAAGGCCGCGTAACGCACGCCTTCGAGTCTCAGCGGCTCGAAGCAGAGAGGAGCGCCCCGGGTTTCCCCGGGGCGCTTTTGTTTTGGGCTGATGTGGGTCACGCCACACGCGATCAGTTCGGCAAAGCCTCATGAGCGGGCTGTTCGGTTGAGGGCTTGGCCTCGGGCGCAGGCTTCGTGTCCGCGATCGGCGGCGCGGCCTGCTCCGCAGGCTTTGCGGTTTCCTTCGCGGGCTCCTTGGCCACTTCCGGCGCGGGCGTGGCGGGCGTTGCCGGTGGCGCAGCCGCGGGAGCGGATGCGCTCGCGGGCGTCGGAGCGGGTTTGGGCTTCGGCACCGGCGCGAGCTTCGGCGCTGCGGTTGTCGCGGCGCGCTTCACCGGCTTCGGCTCTTTCTTCTTCTCGGCCGCGGGCGGAACCCGCTGCGGGAAGCGCTCGGGCGGCGGCGGCAGCATGCCGTCGCGGCCGGCCGCGGGCGGCGGCACGTTGGCCAGTCGCGGATCGCGCGACGGCGGCAGGTCGGTGGTGCGCGTCGGCGGATAGGCCGTTGCGGCGCGCGGCGCATAGGGCGGCGGAGCAGCAGCACCGGACGGCGGTGGCAAATCGGAACCGCGCGCGACACCGCTGCCGGCGGGCGGCGTTGCGCGAATGACCGGCGGCGGATCGGCATAGGTCGTCCGCGGCGCGGGCGCATAGCCCGGACGCGGAGCAGAGCCCGGGACGTTTCCCGGCGGCCGCGGCGCGTTGTCGTAGGACGCGTCGTCCTCGTCATCGTCAGGCGCCGCGGGACCGCCACCATAGCGATAGCCCTCGGGCGCGACATACCTCGGCGCGGCACTTGGAAGTCCGTAGCCGTCCATGCGCTCGTAAGGTCCCACGCTGACGCCGCCGCCAGGCCCCGGCGGCATGCGCGAGGCGCTCATGGTCGGCACGATGCGGACGATCTCGCCGCGACGCGCATCGACGATGACGCGGACCTCATGATCGTTCGGCCCTATCGCATGCAGCACATAATGCGGACCGCGCCGCACCGGCCGGTCGATCGGATCGAGACCCGCGGAGCGCACGATGGTGACAACCTCGTAAGGCGGCAGGCCGCCATACTCGACGGCCTGGGCCAGCCGCATCGGCTCGGCGTGAGCCACGCTCGAGCAAGCGAGCAGCGAGGCCACCGCGGACGGCGCGATGACCGATGCCGCCAGCACCGGAAACGCTGCAAAGATCCATCGCTGTGTCACGGAATTCCCCTCCACGTCTTCCATCGCCTGGCAAAGCATCGATGCCGATTAGGGCACCGCTGGGGCGGCGTTGTTACACCTTTGCGGCAAGTTCCACGAACCTTTCGACCTCTTCGGCCCGCGTGGCGAACGAGGTCACGAGCCGGATCAGGCTTTGGCCGGAGCCGAGCCTGGCGTGATCGGGCAGGCTGTCGCTCGAGCGCACATAGAACTGCGCGCCCGCCGATTTCAGCTTCTCCACCGCGAGTTTCGGCAGCGCGATGAACACCAGATTGGCCTCGACCGGCCAGACCGGCGCATGACCCGCGGCCGCGAGCCCCGCTCCGAGTCGGTCCGCCATGGTGTTGGCGTGGCGCGCGAGGCGGAGCCAGCAGTCGTTGTTCAGGAACGCATCGAACTGCAACGACAGGAAGCGATGCTTGGACAGAAGATGCCCTGCCCGCTTTCGCCGCTCGGCCATGTGCGCAGCCATCGCGCGGTCGAAGAACACCACGGCTTCGGCGGCGAGCGCGCCGGCCTTCGTGGCGCCGAATGACAGCACGTCGACGCCCGCCTTCCAGGTGATCTCCGCCGGGCTCGCGTTCATCCGCACCAGCGCGTTGGCGAAGCGCGCGCCGTCCATGTGCACCTTCATGCCATGGGCGCGCGCAACGCCCGACAACGCCGCGATCTCGCCGGGCCGGTAGATCGTTCCGGCCTCGCTCGCTTGCGCAAACGAGAACGCCGCAGGCACCACCTGATGCGGCGCGTGTCCCTCGTAGTGCGAAACCGTTTCCGCGAGCGTCTTGGGCGTGACCTTGCAGCCGACGCCCGGCATGCCCACGAGCTTGATGCCCGCGCCGAAGAATTCCGGCGCGCCGCATTCGTCGGTCAGGATGTGCGCTTCGGCATGGGCGAACACCGCGCCCCAGGGCGGGCTCACATGCGCGAGCGCCAATGCGTTGGCGGCGGTGCCGGTCGGCACCAGAAACACCGCGACGTCGCGCTCGAAGAGTTCGCCGATCCGCCGCTCGACCGCGCGGGTGACATCGTCATTGCCGTAGCCCAGCGCGAAGCCATCGTTGCCGGCCACGAGCGCCTGGAGAATGTCGGGCGCGATGCCTGCGGTGTTGTCGCTCGCGAAATTCATGGGGCGCGCCGGACCGGCATATCAGTTCGCCGAAGCCGGACGGCCCGGCGCCCCGCGCTGTCGGCGATCGTTGGCGAGGCTGGAGTAGAACGCACGTTTCGCCTCATACATGGTGAAGTCCGCGCGCCGGGCGACATCCTCCAGCCGTTCGCCTGGGGCGCTGGTGGCGGCCCCCATCGACAGGCTGAGCAGCATGCCCGGATAGAACTGGTTGTTGAGATCGACGAGCTTGCGAACCTCCTCCATCATCGTCTCGCCACCCTCCGCATCGACTCCCGGCAGCAGCAGAGCGAACTCGTCGCCGCCGATGCGGGCTGCGCTCGACGGCTTTTCGACAGCCTTGCCGAGCACCTCGCCGATGCGGCGGAGCAGCGCGTCGCCAACCTCATGACCCCACAGGTCGTTGGCCGCCTTCAGACCATTGAGGTCGACCATGACGATGGTCACCGGCCGGAGCCCCTTGCGCTCGATACGGTTGAGTTCGTCGACGTAGAAGGCGCGATTGTAGAGCTTGGTGACCACGTCGTGCGTCCCGAGGAACTCGAGATAGGCCTCGGCCTTCTTGCGCGCGGTGATGTCGATCAGGGCCACTTGCACCTGCGACCAGTCCTGCTCGTGACCGGGAAGCACCGAGAACTGGAGGAGCACGTGCACCTCGTTGCCGTTCAAGGCGTAGTTCACCACCTCGCGCCGCTGGAACAGCTTGCCGTGCCACAGGTCGATGAGCTGCTCGCGGAACGATCGCTGCATGTCGTCGCGGAACACCTCGCCGAGACGGTGCAGCAGCGTCGTCTTGTCCGGTGCATGAAACAGCTCCAGCGTCTGCTGGTTGATGTCGAGCACGCGGATCTCGCTCATGCAGCGCTGCACGAATTCCGGATGCACGTCGGTGAAGACGCGGAAATCCTCGATGCCCCGCTCGCGGAGTTCGTCGAGAAGCTTCTTGATCGCGCTGAAGTCCTCCACCCACAGCGACACCGGCGAGTGCTCGAACAGGCCCCGGGCATAATTCTCGCTCGCCACCTGCTCGCGCCGCGCCGTTTCGCGCTCGGTCACGTCCTCGATGGCGATGAGCACCCGTTCCAGGCTTTGCTCCTGGCCGGGCAGCACCCGGCCGGTCATCCGGATGTCGATCCGCCGGCCTGAGAGACTGTAGTTGACGGAGTGGCTGAAGAACTCGGTTTGGCCGTTCCACAGCGCCGTCAGTTCCTCGACATGCCGATCGAGCATGTCGTCGCGGAACACCTTACCGAGATTGGCCACCAGATCGGCCAGATCGGCAGCCTCGAACAACGTCAACGTGCGCCTGTTGACCTTGAGCACCCGGATGCGCTCAGAGCAGGCTTTGATCCGGGAGGGATCGGCGCGCAAATGACCGGCGAGATCGGTGATGCCTTCGGCGCGCCATGTCTCGAAGAGCTGCCTGACGCCGCTGAAGTCTTCGAGCCACAGCGAAACCGGCGCAAGGTCGAACATCTCGACATCGGCGTCACTTTCGACGTGGGTCATGATCAACCTCCGACCGCTGTGGTTATTTGTCTCGCCGCAGAAACCGGTCGCGCCGAGCGATACCATTAATTCCCTTCCGCTATCCAGACGGAGACATTCGTGCGGGCGTGATTCATCAGCCCCTTCAGATCAGGCGCGGGGCCGGCGCCTCTCTCTTTTTCCTTCCCCTCACATGAGTGAGGGAGCGGAGCGCCGAGACGGCGCACCTTGGGGGCACCTTTGCGAGAGGTGCCGCGGACCTTTGCGATCAGGCCCGCTCGCCTCCCGGCGCTCCACTGTGGCGATTTATTGCGAGGCCACCGTTCGAGATTCGATCGGACCGGCTGGGTTTTCACCCACCATGCTCCAGGGGGCATTTGCGCCCGCTTTCACCCGACCGCGCCCTGCCACTGAAGGCGGCCCCCTCATCGGGGGATGCAACACTCCATAGAACTCCACGCAGCTCCACGTAACTTCCACAAACCACTGTAATTGCTTATTTAATATCTATTGCGGTATAGTCGGCTCCATAGCGATCTACTCCCACTCTCGGGACATTTTGAGGGACACCGATGGCTCGCCGCACCCGTTCCGCCTTACTGGAAAACCGTACTAACCGCCTCAAACTCGCGTTGCGGAAGAAGCCCTACACCGCACTGATCGCGCCCGGCATTTTTCTGGCCTATCGCCGCAACGCCGGTCCGGGAACCTGGAGCGTAAAGGCTCACGGCTGGCTCAAACGGTTTGCCCTTGCCGACGACCACGAGGAAGCGAATGGCGAGAGCGTGATGTCGTACTGGCAAGCTCTTGAGCAGGCCAAGAGGCTCGCGCGCGCTGGGGAAATCAACAGCGATACGCCCATCACTGTGGGCCAGGCCGTCAACGACTATGAACTCGACCTCGAAATGCGCGGCGCAAGCCGTCACAACGCGAGTAACGTCCGCATTCATCTAGGTCTATTGGCGACGAAGACCGTAGCGCTTTTGACGGAACGGGAATTGCGCGACTGGCGGACCGCGCTGATTGCTAAGAACCTTAAGCCAGCCAGCGCTGACCGCGTGGCGCGGTCTTTGAAGGCAGCACTGTCACTGGCTTCACGCAATGACCACCAACGGATTACGAACGACCGCGTTTGGCGGAATGGCTTGAAAAGGCTTCCTGACACAGAGGTCGCGCGCAACGTCGTGCTACCTGATCAGACCGTCATTGCGTTGGTCCATGGCGCACACGAGGATAACCGCGCACTCGGCCTTCTGATCGAGGTCCTTGCTGAGACTGGCGCTCGAGAGAGCCAAGTACTGCGGCTGCGTGTTGAAGACCTGCTGGACAAAAACCCCGCCGAGCCTCGATTACTTATGCCCCGCAGTCGCAAAGGACGCATCCGCAAGGTCGAGCATCGGCCTTTGCCGATCTCTACCCGTTTGGCGAGCTTGCTTCGCGAGAATGCAAAAGGCCGCGATCAGCATGATCGATTGATCGATCCCATTTACAAGGTTTCGGACAAGTTCCGTGTCGTTACGAAACGCCTGGGCCTGAGCGCGGAGATTACGCCGTACGCGCTACGTCACAGCTCAATCGCAAGGCAACTGCTGAAAGGCAAAGCGACGGCCCTTGTCGCTTCCAATCACGATACATCGATCAAAATGATCGAGCAGCACTACGGTCGGTACATCACTGGCGATCCGAGCGACGCATTGACTCGCGAGACGCTGCTCGACTTTGACAAGCCGCCGACGATGGAGAGGGTCGCTTAAGCCGATAAACTCTATCGCCGCCCGGCTTAGGCCGTGTGCGGCATTCGGTCAATGCGTTGCAGCGACCTTCAAAGGGAACATTTCCCCACCAAGCAGGTTTTCGGAGCGCTTTGGAATTATCCGAGAACCGAACATGCGCTTGATCGTCGCCGCCGCCTTGCTTGCATTCGTGCCGTTTGCGGCTAACGCTGCCGAGCAGGTTCGGGTGATCGATATCAGCAAGGAAAACGCTGCTCGCTCCGCCGCGATTATCGCTTCGGCGAAAAGCCCTTTCATCGGCACGTCGCCGCAGATCGTCAGCACTACCGCTCGCAATTCACGCGCCCAAGCGTCAGAAGCCGACGTGCGCGCTTCTCGCTCCGTGCCGCGCACGACAACACGCACAACGGCTGGCTCGTCAGATAGTGCGCTCGTTCGGATAATAACGCCCGGCAACGATGCGGTTGCGGATCGGACTTATTTGGTCCCCAGAGAATAAAGTTTCTGTTTTCGGGGCATGTGCAGCGTGTGCCAACTCGTGTCGTCGCCGCTCATTCGACACGGCAGTTGTAATGATTGAGAAAACCCATTCGCGGTATATCATCGGCTACGCAAGCGACGTGCTGACCCGCGCCACGTTGCTTGATTTCGGCAAATCGTTCGTCAGCGCTCAAGCAGCGTGACGTCGCGAGCGCAAGGCAAAATGCATTCGTACACAAATTGTGATTTCGGACGTTATTTTCCCTTCTGTGCGCTTTAACAACCGGACATGTCAATTGATTGCAAAATAGCAGTAAAGCTATTGTCACTTTACATTTTAGGCTGCGACTCAACAAACGCACTTTTAAAACCAGCTCTCGCGAGCACTTTTACATTCGGCTGCAATGTAAAGCTAACGCTTTACATTGCTCGCTTCGCGTTGCTTGTCATCGATTACGATCTTCCCGGTGCCGCATCGAGCCTCCAGCGGCAACATAAAGCGCGCTTGACGGATCGACATCGTCGTCGAATATCGACGAGCTTGCGCGCACGACATCCATACGCGAGGCGATGCGCTTGCAACATTTTGGCTCAGCAAACTTTTTGTTTGCCGATAATGCAAGAGGTTGGGACGTGGCGTTCGAGCAACTCACAAACGAGCAGTGGAACGCAATCTATTCAATAGGTGGGTGGCCCGAAGGCACCGATTGGCGTCGCAAGATTAACGAGCTTGGCCAGGCTTATCGGGAAGCACAAGCGACACGGGACAAGTGGGTCAGAGATTTGCGTGGCGTGCGGCCCGCAAAAGCAAAGCAAGAAGTTCGGGCAGCTCTCGACCTCACACGCAAGGCGCACAAAATGCTCTCAGCTTTGGATGCAGCGGGGCGACTCGGTGATCATTTTCCTCACGCCGATATCGATACGCAGGTTTATCGGCTGAAGTGCTGGCTTCGTGGCTACGATCTTTGGATCGGCAACTTCGCCGGAAAGGCTGATCCCATAAAAGCGGAGTTGGAATTCGGACTGATCGCTCTCTGGAAGGAGTCAGGTCGCGAGCCAAGGTTCGATAGAAGAAACTACCATCCTTATACGCCATACGGAGCCCTGATCGACTTTCTAAAACTGGCCCTAAGTGCCATCGTTGGCGAAACTGCTAAGCAATCAGGCATCGCGAAGATAGTAGAGCGCATTCGAAAGCACCCATCGGATAGGAACGCGTTCATCCTGTTCGCTATGCAAGCCGACAGCTCAGCACCTGACGATGCCGATAGCATTTAGCAGTGCGCTTTAAGCAAGCACCGCACCCCTACGCGCGGCGTCGTCACTTCGCTCATCGATCCGAAACAAATTCTGATCAGTGCTTCTATCGACGCGGTTCGCTCACGTGGTTCTCTGCTGCTCTATGCTGATCAATAGAGGAGCGCGGAAGTCTTGAAACCAAACACCACAGAGCAAGCGGCCGAAACTCCAGCCAACGAAATGGACGTTCAGCACGCGGCGTTCACCATCGCGGAATTCTGCAAGGCTCATCGCATTTCAGAAGCGATGTTTTTCAAATTGCGTAACGCCGGCCTTGGCCCACGCGAGATGCGCACGGGCCGCCGCGTCACCATCAGCCTGGAAGCTGCGCACGATTGGCGTCGCGAGCGCGAGGCCGCAACGAAGCTGGCCCTACAAGCTGCATAAACGAGAGAAGGCGGCCTGTGGCGGGCCGCCTTCTCTTTTGAAACAACAATTCCAAGGACAATTCGAGATGCAGACTTATCATAACAGCACGCTTGACCGCGCGCAAGCCGAAGCCATGCGCTCGCGCGCGGACGCGGCGACACGCTTACTTAAATCTGCGTTCCCGTTCACGTCGATGCCCGTTTACCTCTGCACATTCCCAAACGAACGCGGCACGGGTGCCGAGCACCATATTTACACTCGGCATCCGTCGCAGATCGCGTCGTTTGTCTCTCGCTGGGATAAGCCAGGCCGTGGCATTTTCTTCTGCGTCGGTACGGTGAAGAACGGCCAAACACGCAACAAGGAAAATATCGTCGAAACCGCCTGCCTTCATGCCGATCTCGATCTCGATAAGATTGAAAGCGATCCGAGTTGCGAAGTCGTGCTGCGCAAGGTCGCGCAATTGATGTATCAGCCGAGCGCGATTGTTTTTTCGGGCGGCGGTTTGCATCTCTATTGGTTTCTAAACGAAGCCATCCCCACGCAGGGCAATATGGAGCGCATCGAGATCGCGCTTCGCAAGCTCGCTGATTTGATTGCTGGCGATCCTGCCGTGTGTGAGGTCTCGCGCGTAATGCGTTTGCCGACATCGCACAACAGCAAGCGCGGCGCTTGGAAAGCGGTCGAGCTATTGTCACTCGAAGCAAATCGTCGCTATTCGTTGGATGACCTGGAGGATTGGCTTTCCGAAGCGCACCCCATTTTGTCGCGCAAGCCTCGCGAGGTCGTCTTGGATGTGCGGGACATTTGCCCCTTCGAAGAGTTCGGTCGCCAATCTCGCGGCCGGCGCGTCGACGTCAATTCGCGGCTTGAACAGATGACCTATCAAGGTGGCGGCGACACCAGCATTCATATGACTCAACTCTCTTGCTCCGCGGCAATGCTCAACACCGGCATGTTGGTCGATGACGTGGTTGCGATCCTATTGCATCACACGAAGCGCGCGGCTGGCCTACGCGGCGCGCGTTGGAATTGGCGTCGCGAAGAAGCTGCCCTGCGTCACATGTGCCTTAGTTGGCTCAAGAAGCGTGCGACATCCGCTGACAATGCGGAGGCTGCGTAATGAACCAGTTAATACCTCACGACACGACTGTCGACCAAACCTTGCTGCCGACGGGCGACGAGCGCTTGGACAAAATGAACGCCCGCTATTTTGTAGTCCGGGAGGGCGGCAAGGCGTTCGTTGGCACGTTCGAGCAAGACCGCGAACGTTGGAGCTTGGTTTTGATGCGTTTTTCTGACTTTAAAAGCCTTTATATGCATCAACGGATCATTGCCGGTGACCGGAGCCAGCAGCTTGGCACTTGGTGGCTCAACAATCCAAAGCGCCGTCAGTATGCGGGCCTCACTTTTCAGCCGGACAACTGTGCGCGAGTGATTGATCAGAAGCTGAACTTGTGGCGCGGCTGGCAATTCGAACCGCGCCAAGGTGACTGGTCGAAGCTCCGCGAACACATCTGGATTGTGGTGGCATCGCGTAACACTGAGGTCTTCGATTACATCTTAAATTGGCTTGCTTGGTGCGTGCAGCATCCCAATCGGCGCGCGGAGGTCGTTCTCGTCATGCAAGGCAAGCGCGGTACTGGCAAAGGCACCGTGGGGAATGCCATGTGCGAGCTGTTCGGTCAGCACGCGTTACAGATTTCGAGCGCTGAACACCTCGTGGGTCGGTTCAATGGCCACCTGCGCGATACCGTGCTGCTATTCGCTGACGAAGCCTATTGGCCCGGCAACAAAGGCGCTGAGGGCACCATCAAGCGTCTTGTCACCGAACCGACCATCTTCATCGAAGCGAAGGGTCGCGACGGCATCGAAGTTCCCAATCTGCTGCATGTCATCATGGCAAGCAACGAAGATTGGGTCGTTCCGGCAGGTGAACGTGAGCGCCGCTACTTTGTGGTGAAGGTCAATGACGAGCACCTTCAGGACCACGCATGGTTCAATGCGATTAACAAACAGTTGGAAAACGGCGGTTACCAAGCGATGCTCCATGATCTTTTGCTTCGCAAAATTGGCGACTTCCATCCCCGCCAGCTCCCGAAGGCGAATGATTTGACCGACCAGCAGGCGCGTTCGCTTGATCCATTGGACGGCTGGTGGGCTGAACTGCTGGAGACCGGGGTTTTGGTCGGCAGCGACCCCAATGAGCCCAACCGCGCCGTCTCAAACAAGTTCGAGCAGAAGGTTTCGAATGTGAGTGGCGACCGCGTGATCATTCGACCCGGCCTGTATGATCAGGCACGCAGCATCGAACCTCGTCTTCGCGCTTATAACGACCATAAGCTCGGCGCGTATCTCACCCAACAAAGCTGCGACAACAGCCGCAAGGTCATGCGCCATCGTGGCTGGACGTTCCCCGATCTGACCGAGGCTCGCGAGAAATGGGTGGAACGCTTTCCCGGCTGGAAGTGGCGCAATCCGAACCTGACCGAATGGCAGCACGAAATCTCTGATGATCCGAGCGAGATGGCTCCGATGGATAACCCCGACGACGTTCCGTTCTAGTGGCCGCTTCGGCGGCGCATACGGAACGGACATTTCGCTGCCCCCGCAGCGGCTTGCGCGCCCGCTCCGCTTGTGCCGCTTGTGCGGCGTGAACGAGCATCACTGGCCTCGTTTGTTTGATTACTTTTTCTAAGTGGAACAAAAGGAACAAAAGAAAGATGAAGCTGAAAAAGTTCTTATGCGACAGCCATGTGCGCTCGTTCCGCTTGTCGCGCGCGGAACGGCCCGAAGCGCCACAAGCGGCTCACGTTGCGGGCGCGGACGGATCGTGCTGGCGTCGACAACGCGTGTTTAGGTTCTTCCTAACCACCGGCTAATGCGGGGCGCGCGCAGCCGCCCGGTATCGGTAGCTCTAGGAATTTGTAAGGGGTTTTTAACAAACCCTAAACAGCGACTTGGCGACACAAACCACTATAGGAAGCCTCAAAAATGATCGACCGGGACTACCTTATTGGCAACCACCTCGCAGCCTTGGATCATCTCGGTTATGAGCATCCATCGGCAGACGTACTGGACAAAATCAAAAGTTTTGAGTTGCTAGACACCGAGTCGGCCGCCATCGTTGCTGGCCGCGACGCTTCGACAATTACAAAGTGGGCGCAAGCCGACGAACAAGAAGGCGCGCCGATTGGAGCAAAGGTTGGCGACGTCTGGTTCATTTCCACCGAGCGATTGCTCGACCGTATCGAGCGTAAGCGCGGCCTTCCGGCTCGACGCGAAGCGGAGACCAAGTACAACAATCTGATCAAAACGCGCGCGTGCGCGCAAAAACCGAACTAAATCGCACGCCTACGCGCACGCGTTCTGGCGCGAATGTGAGACAAACGTGTTGGACCATTTCAACATGTTTGGAGCACAATAGATGTTCAAAAAACCTATCAAGGCCGACAGCCTGGAAATCGATCTCATCGCGCTGCGCCAACGGGCCGCCGCGCTGGAAGAAGCGCGTCGGAATGCTGACACAGAGCTTGGCGTGGCGACCGAGGCCCGTCAGCGGCATCATCTCAAAGGCGATCTGAGCGATACTGAGACAGCGCAGGCGCTACAAAATCGCGTCAACGCGGCCGCGTCTCGCGTTGTTGGCCTGGAAGATGCGCTGGAGGCTCTTGCAGTTAAGACTGCTGAGGTCCAGCAGAAGCTCGACGCGGAGCGCTTGCAAAACCGTCGCGACGCGGCCGCGCAGAAGTTGGAGAAGCAAGCTGCCGCTATCGCGCGTCTGTTACCTGAGTTCGTGGGTGCCTCGAAAAAGCTTGCCGATGCCCTGTCCGATATTGGTTGGCATTTCGAGAGTGGCCACTTGGCGAACGTTATCCAGGGTTCCGCCAACCAAATCGAGCATGGCGTCAATCTCGCGCGTTCGGAGCTGGCGACGATGCCGGAGGCCCTTCGCCAAGGCCAGCAGCCGCTCCCCGCTGATGCGACGCAGAGCGAGGAGTAGCCGACATGACGAAAGTCGTTCCACCTGGCTGGAAACCTCATGAGGTGACATCGCGTGTCGACGGCTGGATCGTCGACCCAGCCAACCCCACTCGCATCCCTGCGGCCGTTGCCCAGATTATCGCTCGCGCAAACCCGCTGCCCCACAGCGTTATCATGAAAATCCGTGCGCGCATGCTGGCGCGTCAGAGGAAGGCTTCCGGCAAATGATCCAAGACTACCCTGCGAAACATCCCCGTATGCAGCTTCCGCCCGTGCAAGCTGCTGCCACTGCGCATCCCGATAATCACCACGAACTGCCCGACTGGTACGTTAAGTTGCTGTCATCGCTGGGCCGCACAAAAGACGAAGATCATCGTATCGCCGTCCACGAAGCGGGCCACGCGCTTGCGGCTCGGTTGCTGGGCCATCCGATTGGCGGCGCGACAGTGAACCCGGACAAAGAACGCGGTTCGGGCGGCATGGTTTGGGGTCCCGAACACATGCAAGCGTTTGCGGAAGGCGGCGGTGACGCTTCGGACATTCGCGAAGAACTCACATCCGCGATGCCTAGCCCTGGCGAAGATCGCGACGAATGCAACGACATTTACTCTAGCTGTTATCATCAGGTGATTGAGCTTATGGCTGGCGCGGCTGGCGAGCGCCTTCTGCTGGAGGGCGAGCCTCCTGGCGCAGCGGATGACATTCGGCAGGCGCGCGAACTAGCGCTCCTTTTCTGTAAGAGCGACGCGGCGGTCGAGTCGTTCATTGCTCATTGCGCCATTGCGGCCCACGATCTGTTGAAGCCGTACGTCGGCCATCTGATCTCGCTCTGCACAGTCCTCAAAATCGCGCGCAAGCTAGACGGTGGCGAGATCGACAAGGTCATTCGCACGGTGGAGGCACAGCAGGCATTGGCTGAGAGCCGCTTGCGCAACACGCAATGGAGCGCCGCCATTGCGGAGTCGGACCGCTTAAGAGCCGCTGGTGTGTTCGCGCCGTTGCCCTGTCAATAGACCACCGGTTGGTCACCGGGTTCCGGCGGATGTACCCGGCCCGATGATCGCGAGGCCCCGGCGCGCGCGGCGCTGGGGCCTTTGATCTTCATCATACACGCGTTTTGAAGGAAGCGTTTCTCAGACCGGTTATCGAGAACCTGTTGTGCCGGTGTCCTTTTCAAGCTTTAGGGCTGTCTCTAAATGCTTCTGGAGGGTTGGCAGCGCTTCGGCGGCGTAACGCCCAGCGGCATCCTGCGTTTTTGCGGCCTTGGTGTATTTCTCGATATCGGCCTTGTGGTCCATCACCATATGTGACGCGAACTTCTTGTCGAACTCCGGCCCTTTCAACTTGGCCAACTCTTCGTAATCCGCCTTTTGTTCGGCATTGGGTTCGGTTGGGGCAGTTACATTCAGAGAACGGGCCGCTTCCAGAGCTTTTTTGTTTGCGTCCGCGTGCTCATTCTTGAGTGTTTCGCCGAAGTTTATGACCTGGCCGCTTTGGCCATGTTTCTCAGCGAGTTCTCCCATTTGGACTTCAGCCAAATTGCCCTGAATGGCTTCGACTAGGAAGTCTTGGTTTTTCTGCTCTTGGGCGGATGCGGCCGAAGCGCCGAGCAGAACGATTGAAGCGGTAAGCAACGAAGTGCGCGCATAATCAACCTCACATCCTGCTCCCCGTTTTTGCTAACAGGACCGCCGTAGGTGAAGTTCCGAAATGAAGTGCTTCTGTTTGCGCTGCGCCCGAGGGGGCTGACTATCCGTTCTAACTTGTTCTTGTTTCCAGGCTCAGCGCATTGCAGCGACGATTTAACGGAACGGCAGCGTGTAACGCGTGGTTGATGGCTCGGATAGGTTGACAGTCGCCTGCCTGGTGTCTTCATCCAATCCAACGGAGGGCTCGGCTCCCCGGAGGGTGCTGGGCTCTCCGGCTTCCGAAGCTAGGTGCCTTTCGCAATCTGCTCGGCCAGTTGAACGACACTGCGCCGGAGCTTGACACTTTTGATCGCCACGAACGCTTCCACCAATTGTTGACCGTCTGCCGACGCCAGGAACGTATCGATCATGTTGACCGATGCGGCATCGTTGGCAGGCAACTTTAGTTTCGCCTGCGGGCTTTGCGGCGCGCCCTCGAAGAAAAACGATACAGGCACCTCAAAAATGTTTGCGATCTCTTGAAGGCGACCGGCTCCAACGCGGTTCGCTCCCTTTTCGTATTTTTGTATCTGCTGAAAAGTCAGTCCGAGTTGTTCGGCTAGAGCCGACTGCGACATATTCAGTGCGACGCGCTGCATGTGAATTCGCGCGCCAACGTGATGGTCGATGGCGAGCGCATGCTTAGTTCGTTTGTATTTCGGCATTGCTATTCAATCGCGCGTTGTGGAATTTCGCGCTGGCGAATTGCGGTGTCGTTTGTTTTCTCGTCGCACAATTTCGCTCGGGGCTCAATCCAACACTATGAGAGCGGTTTCGTTTTTTGCTGCTGTTGCTGCATCACGGGAGCGTCGGGACGATACGAAATCCAATTCTCGTGCCCGCACGCCACGCACGTGTAGATCACGCTCGCAGGAAGCCCAATTCGGCCAGTGTACTCGGCCCGGTCGGCGCATTTGGGGCAGACGAATGGGTCGCTTGTCATGACGTGAAGCGTAGTCGCGAAAGTTTTTGCCCGCTTCAGTATTTCTACTGATGCTAAGGCAGAGCGCGGACCAATTCGTGATTAAGCACGCCTGCGAACTTCTAAACCGCTAAACGAGCCATTGGAGCAGTGATTGTCAGCTTCAGGCCGTCCGGCTGCCAGTTGTATTCCAACTTTCCGCCAAGCTGCTTGGTCACGATGTTCTCTGTCAGGATGGTGCCGAACCCGCGACTTGTTGGGGGAGCAACGACCGCCGAACTCCCGACTTCTGCCCATTCCAATTGGAAGTCATCATCTCGCCTGTTCCAAGTGACGCGCACCAATCCGGTCAATTGCGCTAGCGCGCCATACTTGACCGCGTTCGTCGCCGTCTCGTGCAACGCCAGCGCAAGACCTGTACCGGCGGTCTCCCCGACCGGCAACGCCGGGCCGATGGTGCGGATACGCTCAGGAAACGCATCATCGACATAAGGCTGCAAAATAGCTTGCACTAGCGCATCCACCGTCGTGTGCTTCCTTGCGCTAGCAGCATCGCCAGCGATGCCTGGCCGAGCTAACTCCTTGGCACGAAGAAGAGCAGCCAGACGGCCGCGCAGTATCTGCGCAAATTCCTTCGGCGTGGGCGCTGAGCGAGCGCTGAAACCGATGAGTGCATCTATCATTGCGAAAATGTTCTTCAGTCGATGATTGGTCTCTTGAAGAAGCAGGCGCTGACGTTCTTCCGCAACCACTCGTTCGGTCGTTTCGCTGACGATGCAGAGCACGCCATCAACTTTGCCCGCTTCGTTCCGAACAGGCGAATAGGAGATGTCGAAGAAGACGTTTTCAGGGTAGCCGTGTCGTTCGATATAGAACGGCCGATCTTCAGCGAACACCGTTTCGCCAGTGTTGAGAACCCGCAGCAGCAGCGGATGAAGATCGTCCCACAGTTCCGCCCAGTATTCTCGCGCGGGCCGTCCGAGCGCCTTGGGATGCTTTACGCCAATCGTTGGGGCGTAAGCGTCATTGTAGAGAGCAACAAATTCCGGGCCCCAAAACATCACGATCTGCGCCCGAGCGGGCAACATTAGACTAATCGCTGATTTGAGATGGGCGGGCCAACTGGAGATCGGCCCCAGGCTGGTGCGCGACCAATCTAACGAGCGGATTATTTCGGCGGTCTCGCCACCCTCAAATGGAAATTGTGGTGGAGGTTCGTATGCAACTGCCACTCGCCATTTCCTGCGATGTTCTGTTTTCACCATTAAAGCAGGGATTGGCCCGGGGCGATACGTGGCCGCCAACTGAGGCGGCCCTTGCTCGATCAGCTTACGTGCTGGTCGTCTCTCCCATCGCCGGGGTATCGCGTGGTCGGTAGGGACAGCAGTTTAGGCGGGCCGGACAGCGATGACGAAGACGACGAATGAAAGAGGCCGCCAACTGAGGCGGCCTTACTTTGAGGCGTTGCTCGAAGCTTGCGGCTGTTGCTGCTGCGTCTGGCTCGAAAGCTCATAGACGCCGCATGGGCGACAGAAGAACGCTTGGTCGGAAGAGGCCGACATTGGCCGTGAGCAATTGATGCAAAGTGGAAGGCGTGAAGACATGAGAGTTCCCCGGTTTTGTATCGGGGAGCGCTGTAGCGTCTCTCAGTCACAGCATTGATGTGCCAGTGATGCCAGACAATGCGTAAAACGACATAAAGTTCAAAGTAGGCCACAACTTATTTCAAAACCGGCCACTAGGGGTCGAAACAGGCCAGTACCCGGCCCTTGCTCTACATTCCGTACCACTCACACGGATAGTCATCGCTCTTGTCGACGCAACGGGATCGGACCCAGATCGCAAACAGGAACGTCGCCAGCACGAGACCGAAGCTCGCGAACAACAACAAGGCGGCAATATAGCCGAGTGTCATGTGCCCCCACACGCACGCGTATAAGTCAATCAACGTTACGCGGCAGTATAATAGAATTGCATTCGTAGAAGTACTTAGAGTTTTACAGAAGAAGGCCCCGGTGTTACCCGGGGCCTCCCCGCTCTATGCCGGGGCTCAGACGCCATTCCCGGACACTCGACAACTCTGCGATGACCGATCCTATTAAGTTGCAAACGAGACAGGCTTACCCTGACAGCAGTCGGCCGACTCAGACGACGAATGAACAATGTTGAAATAAAAGAGTCCGCCAACTGAGGCGGCCTACTCCGCATCGTGCCCGAACACCTTGCGGGTCTTTGGATCAATGACATGCACGCGCCGGCAGGCGATGCACTCAACTGCCTCCAACCGCTCATCGGACGCGGGGCTGTCGGCTATCCAGCCGGACACGTGCTGCCGGGTGATGGGGCATTGGTAGGTAATCGCGGGCATGGCGCATTTGAAACTCATTCGCAGTTGCCCGCGTTGCGCAAAATCAAAACAGGCCACTGCGTAATTCAAAATAGGCCATTAGGGGTCGAAACAGGCCAGTACCCGAAGTTGCGTCTGATCGCCCGCCTGAGTTCGGTCAGTTCTGAGGAATGAAAGAGGCCGCCAACTGAGGCGGCCTCACTTGACCGGCTTGCCGCCCGGCTTGTCGAAATCGTGCGCTTCGACTTGCTTCTTCAATTCCTCGTCCAAAAGCTTCTGAAGCTGTTGGCGCTCAGCATCGGTTTTGGCTCGGGTCAGCATGTCGCGATAGTGCGCGACGTTCTCTCGGCGGATGAAGCGCTCCATGACGATCCACGCTCCCCGTTATGCCACCCGACAATCATCATGCTCCCGTATTGATCTAGATCAAAATGAAAACGGGCCACTGCCATTTTCAAAATAGGCCACTAGGGGTCGAAACAGGCCAGTACCCGCTGCCGCATGAGAACATAACAAGAAACGGAACATCTAGCGAACGAGGGGATCGGATCGCTCCCTGACTATCGAGGCGTCCCTGCGCTGGAACAGTATTCGTAAGCTCTGGTTGGGTGGCAGGAGATCGCGATATGCCAGCAAATATCGAGCTTCGCGAAGAATACAGAGCCGCCGCTGAGGCGATGCGGGAAGAAGCTGCTCGGTGCCCCGATGAGGAAGAACGCGCACTTTTAGAGGCGCAGGCGAGCTGGTGGGAAGCCCGTTACATGCAAACGAGCGGAGTAGCGCGTGTTCGTAAAGCCCCAACTGGCGACACTCTTTGACGGGTTTCCCTCCGGCAATTGGGTCTACGAGATCAAGTTTGACGGCTACCGGATGCAGGTCAGCCGCAGCAAAGGCAAATCCAAGTTCTACACCCGCTCAGGGCTCGATTGGCTCAACAGGTTCGCCTTCATCAAAGACGGGCTCGGCCGGCTCCCGCCTGACATCATCATCGATGGCGAAGTTGTCTCGGTCGAACCGAGCGGCCGCACGAATTTCTCCCAGCTCCAAGCCGACTTGAAATCGGGCCGTCAGGACCGCTTAACGTTCTACGCCTTCGATATTCTTCGGCTGGGCCAGCAAGACCTGCGACCGCTTCCTTTGCTGGAGCGCAAGCTGGCGTTAGAGATGGTCCTCAAGAATGCGCAAGCTCCCGGCATCATCTTCTCCGAACACGAAACTGGCGTCGCCAAGAAGCTGTTCGAACGAGCCTGCGAGATGGGCCTTGAAGGGCTGATCGCAAAACGACCCGACGCATCATACCGGTCGGAGAGAAACGATAGCTGGCTGAAGCTGAAGTGTGTTCAGACCGATCAGTTTTTCGTCGTCGGCTACGTGCCCGCGAGCAGAGGTAGAGGCGTTGGAGCGCTTCGCCTTGCGACCAAAGATATGAAATACGCCGGAAAGGTGGGGACCGGATTTTCAGACAAGGTCTCGCTGTCTCTGCAACAGAAGCTAGATCGCATCTCGGTCGATACGGCACCCATCAAAATCGCGCGCAAACGAAACACGACTTGGGTTGAACCGAAGTTCGTCGCGAAGGTCGCCTATCGGGACATCACCGATGATGGCCTGTTGAGACATGCGAGCTTCAAAGGCTTGGCATAAGCGGAGTTTTGTAATGCGTAGCCCTTCTATCGTCCCCGGCTTTGCCGTCGATGTGTATCTCGTGCTCGACGACTTCGGGCCACTCGGACGGGCTTATCGCGAGGCCGATGAGGACGCGAGCGACCGTCAGACCGTCATTCGTAATTTAAAAAAAGGCGAATACAACAACCCGGTGCGGATCGTCGCTTTCAACACCGCCGAAGGCTGGTCACGCGATGTCACGGCAGAAATCGCTCACGAGATAGACCGCTCAGGCGAAGAGCTGTCGCCGGGCCTGCGGGATTTTGTGAACTACTATTTAGAGCACGCTTAGTGGCAACTAATATCAACAGCGGAAAGCCGTGGGCGGAAATGGACCTTCAGGACATCCGCGACTTCGCGCCGCTCATGACGCCATTGGAGTTGGCGGATTATCTCTGTCGCGATGAGCAAGAGGTAGTCGCGAAGGTTGAAGAGATGGGATTGGAGTTTGCAGTCTAGCAGGCTGCCAGTTGTCGGGGCTGGCCTGACATACAGACAACGAGCGTGCTCGTACAATTAGGTTGTGTGCATTTCTTTCCTAGACTTGTGCACATCGACTTTCGGACGCCGACATAGCCCATTCTGTTGGCGTCCGTTTTTTTGCGCGCGATTGACCCGCGCCACGGCTAAGACGCTTGATGCTTAGCGAGGTTCGCTTCCAACACTGACAACCTGGTGTGCAGCGCCTTCATCTCGGCCTCTGCCGTCTCGACCATCAATTTTTTGCCGACGTTCTTCTTGATAAGCCTCTTCTGATCCCCGATCTCGCCTTTCACGCGAGAGATTTCTCCAGAAATTTGGCTCGTGATGTCGGTCATTTATTTGAGCTCGTTGTGCACCGGCTTATGGTCAGGCGTCATATAGACAATCTTGCAACTTTGGCACTGAAAGGTGTGCTGAGCTTCGTGATCGAGGGGGCCGCGAATGAGCATCATCGGACGCCCGCAGTTCGGACAAGTTGGATTTTCCATACCGAACTAAAAAGTCGCTATTCGACGCTTGGTTCCGGCTGACATTGAAGTTTGAGCCATTGCCTCGATGGAAGTGCGAGCCGAGAACAGGTTAGATGTCCACGCGTACCGATGCGTTGGTGTCGCAGCAAGAAACCGGAAAAATAACTGCGTCCATCAGTCCCCGTTGTGTCCGGTTGTCACCCGGCTCGCAATCAGCGAACGGCGTTGTTCGGTGCGAGTTCCTGGCTATCGGATTTGCAGGTCGAGGCTGTTACGGCTTGGAAGTTACCATTTACGGAGCGTGCGCGCCGAGCATCAAGACAAGCCGCTCATGGTCCGCTTCAAATTTGGTTTGCGAGCGCTCGAACATCGCGAGCACTTCTTTGGCAGTCTTTGTATCCCGGCCCGCGCCCTTCAGATTTTCTATGACCTTCTTTTGACGCTCGACGCGCTGGCGACCTTGTTCGACGTGCCGCTCAGAGACCCTGAGCAGATCATCTAGTGTTGCCACTCGTACGGCTCCGTTGTCGCGAGCTAAGTCGCCTTCGCTGCATCAAACGGTTGCACAATAGTCGCAACGTTATTGGTGTCGTTGATGATTTTGGACTGCACGCCCTTCGCTTCTTCCATTGCGGTAGCCGAATTGTTTTCGACGCTATCGAGGAAGGGCATGAACACCATCTCTAGCCAACGCTGGTAAATCAGAAACGGCAGCATCATTGGGTTCACGAACATTTCGACCTCCATGGTTGGTACTGCAATGCACAACGCGGTGGGGTGTTCCGACTATAAATGCGCCGAAGCTAGTCCCGCAGATGGGTGCACGTAACAGAAAAGACCCTGTCCGGGGAGACAGGGTCTTTATTCGAGCGAGGTCGCGGGGGAGGCTAAACTTCGCTCGCGTCGGACTAATCAATAAACGGGCTTTCCGTTCCGCGTGCTAAGAAAAAATTCTAGAGTGATACGAAGGCTGGCAGTGTCATAATACACACGACCGATCCATCGCGGGGATAGGGGCAGACGGATCAACGTGGACAACGCCGACAATCTGCTTGAGCTCAAGCGGCCTTGATCGTCCACTAGCGAGATGGCTCAACCCGGTGAGACGATCCTTTTGCGTTGTCAGTTTTGCCAGCGGCTCGACGTCGCGAGGTCAAGAACATCAATCGCGCGATGACGTGTTTCCAATGCAGAGCGGAGAGAGTTCGACGGCGCTCCCGTGAGCATTATCAAGAGAACCCAAGGCGCGAGCGAGCAGCGAGCGCGAACTCATAAGCGTGGTTGAGACGCCCGAGCTTCAGGTGTCTCGTTTGGCTGCACCATCCGAAGGCGTTCAATCTCAAACTAGCCGCGCTTGTGACTTCAAGCCTAAAGCTGGCCACTCGAAAGCAAAGACAGCGGGCTGAATTCCGTCTAACATTAACAACCTTCAGCGCGCCATGGACCGGTTGTAGGCATGTGAGCGGAAGGGCGCAGCTATCGTGCGGCTACCCTATAATGAGTAATTTCTAGACCTTTGGAGGCAACAATGCCGTCTCGTAACATTTTCGCACTTGTGGGAATGCTGACCCTCTATTTTGCAGGTTCTGCGTATGCCATGGAACAACGGCCCATCCAGACGACGACCCCGCGCGTCGCAACCCCATTGACCCCCGCGAAACCAGCCCAACCGGTTGGTCCTTCGCAAAAGGGCATCATCATCGTTGGAGGCAAGAAGAAGCCCGACGCTGCGTCGCAACGCGGCATCATAATCGTGTCAGGCAAGAACAAGACTGGCTCTGGGCAACCCGCTCCTAGCAAGATCAACAATAACGCTGCAATGGATCGATTGCAGGGGATGTGACGCCAACGGACAGTCCCCATATTCGATGAGGCGCTTCCTGACGTGAATTTCGGCAGGAGCTATCGATGCGCATTTTGCCGATTTGAGTTTGACCCGATCAGATCGAATGCACAAAAGCGAGCAGCGCGGCTAGTTCCACGCCATCTATGCGTACGGTCGCGCTGTCGCTGATCCACCGTCGCGCGAGCAGCCCGTCAGCAACCTTGCGCACATAGACCGCGTTCGCCCGCAACGTCGCATCGGCTAGCCGGTAGCCTTCAGCTCGTGCCAGTCGGCGCTCGGCGTCGGGGAAGCGCAACAATATCTCGCGCATCAGACGGCGGTCGTCGACCTTCGTTCTTCTCGATGAGTGTGCATCCAATAAGTGCTCGGCCCTGCAGCCCGCGACGCAGACGGCAAGGTTCTTGATCGGGCTGCCATCGAACTGACTGGACCGTGACTTGCCGTTTCCCGTCGCGAGGTCAATCTCGACGAACAGGACGTCCGCTCCTAGCGCCCGCGCGACGACCGTGTGGCCCGCTTCGTGAACAGCGAGCGCGCGGTCCATGGCGTCGCATCGGTCAGCGGTCTCGTCTAGTTCGTCTTCGTCGTCGCCAGGGTTCATGGGGTGGCAAGTAACTTCGTTACGTGCAGGTCGCCAGCTAGGTGTGTAATTATAAACCTGTCATGTCCGCTTCGCCCTCAAAAGCGACCGGAATACCGTACTGCCGCAAGACGACGATTAGTGCCACCCGCCGACATCAGGTCGAAGCGACCAGGCACCGGCTCGGTCTTGTTACAGCACGAAAAATAGTCAACTCTGGGCCAGTTCTCCGTGGATCGCGATGAACCATAGAAAGCGGCAATAAGGGAATATCATGAAGAACCTTTGGCGCAGGGTACTCGCATCGACATTGGGCTTGGCGCTCGTCCTATTGTGTCTCACCAATGTGCAAGCTGCCGAACTCAGAGTTTTGGCCGGCGGCGCAATGAAGACGATTTGGGACGAGCTTAAACCGAAGTTCGAGCAAGCCTCGGGTCACAAGCTCATTATTCGCTTCGGTACTACCCCTGAATTGATCAAGTTGGCCACGACTGGCGGCCCCTTTGACCTTGGCGTGGTCCCTCGTGAAGTTTTCAAGGACGCTGCCGCTCAAGGTCAGTTCGTAGCCGGACCAACAACCGACATTGCTGGCGTGGGGTTAGGGGTCGCGGTCCGTTCGGGGGCTTCCAAGCCCGACATTAGCACGCCGGACGCGCTGAAGCAGACGTTGCTGAAGGCACAATCAATCGCCACCATCCCCGCTAGCGCGGCCGGTGCGCAGGTTTTGCGGGCGTTCGAACGTCTCGGCATCGGCGATGCGATGAAGGCTAAGACCAGGGTGCAGCCCACACCTGCCAACGTGGTCGAAGCGGTTGCCAAAGGCGATGCCGAGCTTGGCGTGTTCCTTCTCAACGTGCTCACTGCGCCGGGTCTCGACGTTGTCGGGCCATTCCCCGGCGACTTGCAGCAAGTCATCGTGTTCACGGCGGCGCTTTCGAAGGACACCAAAGAGAAGGCAGGTGCGCAGGCGTTGATCACCTATCTCAAGACACCGGAGGCGGCTGCCATCATCAAGGCCAAGGGCATGATGCCCTAAGTCCGCTTTGGGTCAGTCACGCGATTTCTCGCGGCTACCCATGTCCGTTTCGCCCCAAAAGCCGACATCCCGCCAGACGACGAGATGTGCCACAAGCAGACATTGGAGTGTGGGGATGTCTATGCTCGCCGCACACTGCTCAGGCAGACCAGAGCGAGCAGACTGAGTGCCGGCGATACGAGGTGTGTCGCCGAGCCAATGGCATCGAAGATACACGCAGCTTGTCGATGAAGGCGTACAAGAAGGCAGGCGCGGAGCGAAGCATACCCGTTGCCAGCACGAGCCCGCCACCAAGCATAACGTTTGCCGCGGCAGAGATCGGCGGCGTGTCCATATAACGCCGATGAATGTAGGCAATGGCGAGAAGCTCGATCACGAGCACAATAGCCGCAGTCACAGTTGCCGTGACGAAATTCGAAATCAAGGAATGGTAGTCATCAGACTGATGCTGTCGAATAAGTCGCGCGGATGTTCCATGGGCGGACGACCGGCGTGTCCTCAATGGCATCTTCTGTCTGACGACCCGGAGCACTATGGCGCGATCTCCCCAAGAATATGACGCCACCTGCCACAACCGGTTCGTCCGCTGGCGACGGGCTGCCCGCATCATGGACGCGCTAGTTGCCGCGAACGAAAAATCTACCTGATGGGCGGACAGGCTCGTGATTTTGTTTGGGACATTATAGGGACACCAAAATTCTAAGCATCTGAAATAACGAGAATTTTAGGCACACTGCTTTTCCCTCATCGGGGACGGACAATGACCTCGCACCCTGGGACGTGGTCACGAGCCACGCCTGCAGGCGCCACACCTCGCTCCGCCAAATAGACGTCTCTAGATGACGCCCTCAACGAGCAAGGCAGAATCGCGTCTACTCGTGATTTGCGAGAATGCAAAGCGAAAAATGCGCGCGCCGTTTGGATCGATCGCCGGCCGCCGCGCGGCGGCGGAACATCAATCATCAACTCAGAGCGCTGATGATCTGCCGATGAAGCGCAAAGATTCGCGCATCCTCCGGTTCGCGGGGACGAGGCAGATCGATTTCAAACGTCTTGGTGATCTGAGCGGGCCGGCCGCCCAGCACAACCACGCGGTCGGCCAGGAATCGGCCTCGAGCATGTTGTGGGTGACCAGCAGGCCCGTTGGCGCGTCCTCGATCCATAGATTTTGCAGCAACAGCCACAGTTGCCGTGGGCGTGCAAGGCATTCGCTGTCGATCTCCGCTTAGTGCCAATCGCCGAAATCGCTACCACGGTCGTTCTGCGCAGAGGCCCGCGCAGGCCAAATCTCCCAATTCGATCTCGATACAATCGACGTGCATCGCACTGCGTGATGGGGCGAGAGGCGGAGCCTTGATCGCCAGAGCCGTTTCGAATTCGAGCAAGTGCTTTCTGACATAAGCGACGCAATCGCATGGCGACACTGAATATCCGATAAGCGCCGCGATTGTCTTGGTGGTGACAAACCCCATCAACACAGTGCCTGCCTCGCCCGTGATGACAAGCACGGCATCGCCTTTGCCCTCGATCGGGATTCCCATCACCTGCGCCAAGGCGGGCCCTCCTGTAGCTGCTGGGGCCGTCTGTCGGTACACCAGACGGCCCCGGCGCTGTGACCGAAGTGGAGGCTTACTTCGGCAGCAGAACGTGATCGATGACGTGAATCACGCCGTTCGACTGCTTGACGTTGGCAATCGTCACAGTGGCGACGCCGCCGTTCTCGTCCTGCAACTCGAGCTTGTCGCCCTTCATCATGGCGATAAGCTTGCCGCCGGAAACGGTAGTGATGGTGTGCTTGCCGCCGTCATCCTTGATCATCTTGCCGATGGCGTCGGACATCGCGTTGGCCTTGACCACGTGATAGGTCAGGATCTTCACGAGCTTGTCTTTGTTCTCCGGCTTCAGAAGGTTTTCGACCGTCCCCTTCGGCAATGCCGCGAAGGCTTCGTTGGTCGGCGCGAACACCGTGAACGGACCGGCGCCCTCGAGTGTCCCGACCAAGCCGGCCGCCTTCACCGCTGTGACGAGCGTCGTGTGATCCTTCGAGTTCACCGCGTTCTCGACGATGTTCTTGTTCGGATACATGGCGGCGCCGCCGACCATGACAGTCTTTTCCTGCGCAACAAGCGGCGTGGCCAAGCCACCGGCAGCCAGGACTGCAAACGCTGCCGTGGCCAACATTGCGTTACGAACAAAACTCATGAAATCCTCCGTCTGGCATCGCCCATGATTGGGTCGCCTCGGAGCTACGAAGAGTGCTGTCGCCGGGATGCGGGACGACGCATCACAGGTTTGTGAGCTTCCCGTTCGCGATTACCGGTCCTGTCGGTTGTCCGGTCGGTGAGCCACCCGGCGGCTCGACGGAAACAGCGAGTGTCGCATCGGCGCCGATGCTTCGAATGGTATCGGGCGAGAGTCTGATGTGGATCGCACGGCCGGCATCGATGAGACCCAGCGATCGCGGTTTATCGTTGGGCGCGACCAACCAAAGCTCCAGCACGCGCTGGGTCACGTTTGCGGTCGAGGCCGGAACGATTGTCAGCCCTGTCCCACCGGGATCGACTGCCGCGACAAAGCCGAGTTGGCCGCCGCTCACGTCGAGTCTTGCCACCAGGCGCTGGCTGGATGGTTGCACAGGAGTTCGGATGACCACCAACGCAATGCTTGCGGCGGCAACAGCGGCCGAGCCTACAGCGGCCCAGCGCCAGAACGGCAAGCTATCCCATAACGCGCGTGGTTTCCGCGTAGTGCGTTGATCGACCACCGCTTCAATGTTGCGCCAAGCCTGTGCCGGTGGTTCGACTGGCCTGACCTCGTCGGCCAACGGCGCCAGCTTTCGTTCCCAGAACTCGACCTCGGACCTCAGCGCCGGCTCTCGAATGAGGCGAGCCTCGAAAGCACGACGCTGCTGCAGGCTGAGCACGCCCAACACATATTCCGCGGCCCCGGTAACACCGTCATCCGGGTCTATGGAGTGTTCGTCGCTCATCGTTCCAGACAGGCCTTCAGCTTGATCAAGCTACGCCGAATCCAGCTTTTCATCGTGCCAAGAGGAACGCTGGCGCGATGCGCCAGCGTCTCGTACGTCTCGCCATCCAGAAAGGCCGCCCGGATCGCGTCCGAGTGCTGGGCCGCCAACCCATCGAGACATTTGGATAAGCGTTGCCCTTGCTCCGCAGTCTCCATCGCATGATAGGGATCGGCGGAGGGATCGCAGACTTCGCCAGCGAATTCGATCGGCAAAGTCTCGCCCCGCGACGGAGTTGCGCGGATACGATCGATGGCTTTGTTGCGTGCGATGGTCACGAGCCAGGCGATCGCGCTGCCGCGTGCCGGATCATAACCACACGCCCGCCGCCAAACCGTGACATAGACCTCCTGCAACACGTCCTGCGCCTCAGCCCGTTCACGCAAGATACGGAGGCATACGCCAAAAAGCTTCGCTGACGTTTGTCGATATAACGCCTGCAGAGCGGTGCGATCGCCTTCGGCAACACGCTCCAGCGTCGCATTCAGCGCCCCGCTCGTGATGGCCGTTTTCGTATCCATTCAGCGCGATTTACCCCGGCGGGGACCTGCCGTCATGTGACAGCACAACGAGGCGCGTGAAGCGACGCCCATACTAATACGTCCGGCCACACCGTTTGGATGCACGCGTCCGTAGAAATTGTTCTCATTATTTCGAGCTATCAACCGGCGTAGCGTTCTCCAATATCTCTGTCGACCAGCGGACATAGCGCCTGGCCGTGTACGTAAACAACCGCGCGCTGGATGCAGATCAGCGCAAATACATTTATCGGCCTAAGCCACTTGTTCTCTCCGGCCGCACGGAACGAGAAGCTCCTGCTGCACTTGAGTCACCGAGAGAAAAAACTGTCCCTCTCCTCACCGACATTGCGTGTCGCACGAAGTCACCAAACCGTGGAGCTCCACTATGCGTCTTTTAACAATCATCGCTGCAGCCAGCATCGCAACCTTCGCGGCCACAACCGCCAACGCTCAAAACATGAATTCGGATAATCAGATGAACGGGGGCATGACGAATGGCCAAATGAACAACGGCATGTCCCACGGCGGCGGCATGATGGGGAAGAAAAAGATGACCAAGAAAGAGATGCGTATGATGAAGAAGAAAAAAATGATGCATCGCGGCATGTAACGCCGTTGATGAGCCGCTGCGATTTTCGCACAAAGCGCAGCGGCTTTTTCTGATTCAGCGAGTTGCCTGGCTGCCCATCTGCCTCGCTGCGCCACCGATGAGCGGCCAGAAAAAAATCAGAGAAAAAATCAAAACTGGGCATCCTCGGCTTCGCGTTGCGCGCGCGTCGACATCCGGTAATTGAAGCCGCAATCACAGACGAACAGCATTTCCGATTTGTTGTTTCCATCTGGATGGATGCGCGAGAGCCGCATGATCTCGCCACAGCTGGGGCAAAGGACGCGAGGAATTTCTGGATGCATGGCGGCCTTCCGGACCCGTGCAGAACCTTCAACATCGGAATGGGTTCCTCAGGAACGCTGCCTCCCGCAACCCGTTGCCCTCTTGTCGAAAGGAGCAACCATGAGAACTATTCTTGCACTCGCACTGACTCTCGCAACGACCGCAGCCATGGCGCAGAGCGTCGGCAACAGCGGCCGCCCGGGGCGCGCCAACACGACCGACCCAAACAGCGCACCGATGATGGGGTCTCAAGGGACCCGACGCACGAACGGTCTCGATGCAGCAGGCCGGGCCAACACATCCGATCCGAACAGCGCCATGAGCGGCGGCACGAACGCCTCCGGACGTTCGGCCAACCCCGCGGCGAATCCGCGGCGCCGCTAGGACAGGATCATTTTTGTGAGATCGAATGGACGGGAGGCCGTCGATTGAGGCCGCCTCTTCGAGTCGCAGAGGCCGCTCGGCCGTTGTCTTGGTAAATGGCAGGCGTGACCGGGGCGCGGGCTTTTATTTCCGAAGCGCCCGTACGTTGCTGGAAGCGGTCTTGAAATATTTGAGGATGCTTCCGTTCTCGTATGCGGAGAATGGAAAGCTGCACTCCGTGCAGTTCACCTGCCCGAGCTGTTCTTTTTCATCGGTTTCGACGCGAACAACCGCGTACGGCGCCTGGCAGGACGGACAACGGAATTGCTCTGTCATGAAACCTCCATAGGCGATGTTGTATGGTGTTATCGTAGACAAGAGCAAGGCGCGTTGGCGCATCAAGTATTGTTACAATCGTTCCGCTGGCGAAGTGAAGCACCTCTCGACCAGTTGGCCCCGCCGCGGCGGGGCCTTTGCTTTTTTCACACCGCCCGATTGTCATTCAAATTTCATCGCGGCTGCGCCCGGGCTTTTTTCTCCAGTGCGGAACGGCTTCCTGCTTCATGTCCGTTCGCTGCCGCGAATGACCTAAGCCTCGTCGCCGAGCGAGCGCGCGATCCGCTCGCAGCGTTGCCGAAGCAGCGGCGCGACATGGTCGACGAAGGCGCGAAGCTTCGGCGGCGGATGCCGGCCATCGGGATAGATCAGGTGGATCGGAATCGCCGGCGGCTCATACTCACGCAGGAGCCGCACCAGCGTGCGATCAGCGAGCGCATCGTTGGCCTGATAGCTCAAGAGACGCGTGATGCCGAAGCCTGCAGTCGCAGCGTCGATCGCCGCCTCCGCGGTGTTGACCATCAGCCGAGGCTTGATCGGCGTTTCGATATTGCCGGTAAAATTCCAGCGCACGACGCTGTCGATCCCGGCGAAGCCGATGATGTCGTGACGCGCAAGATCGTCGGGCACATCCGGCCGCCCGTGCCGGTCGAGATACGCGGGCGCTGCGACCACCACACGGCGCACCACTCCCACACGCGTGGCAATCGCCGAGGTGTCGGGCAATTCGCCGATGCGGATCGCGACATCGAAGCCTTCGTCGACCAGGTCCACGGGCCGGTCGATCAGCGCGAAGCGGATCACGACCTCGGGAAAGCGTTCGAGAAAGCCGGTGACCAGCGGCAGCACATGAAGCCGGCCGAACGCGATGGGCGCCGTGACCCGCAGTTCGCCGCGCGGCGCCTCGCCCTGCCCGGCCGCGGCCCGCTCGATCTCATCGAGGTCGGCGAGCACGCGCTCGGCGCCGGCGAGAAAGCGCTGGCCGGCTTCGGTCATGCTGACGGCGCGGGTGGTGCGGTTGAGCAGGCGGACGCCGAGGCGGGCTTCGAGCTCGGCCACGGCCCGGGTCACGGCGGCGGGCGAGCGGTTGAGCTTCCGCGCGGCCGCCGTGAAACTGCGCTGCCCGGCGACCTCGGCGAACACCACGATGTTGTCGACCCGATCCATTATTTCATAATACGGAATAATAAATTGCCAAGGCAACTTATTCTATCGTTCGATGAAGCGATCCACATTGCGTTCCGGAACCCAATGGGAGGACTTTGTCATGTCCCAGACCGCCACCGCGCAAGGCGCCAACACCGAGATCGTCTTCACCCCCGCCGCCCAGCGCGCGATGGCCGCGCGCGGCTCGGCCCAGGGCTATGCCCGCAAGATCGCTTCCGGCTTTCCGGATCGCGTGACGCCGGATCTCAGGGGCTTCATCGCCGAACTCGACACCGCGTTCCTTGCGACCGTCTCGGCGGAGGGCGCTCCTTATATCCAGCACCGCGGCGGGCCGAAGGGCTTCATCAAGGTGCTGGACGACAAGACGCTCGGCTTCGCCGACTACGCCGGCAACAAGCAGTACATCACGATCAGCAACCTGGAAGGCAACGACCACGCCTATCTCTTCCTGCTCGATTTCGCCAACCGCCGGCGGGTCAAGGTCTGGGGCCGCGCGCGGGTGGTCGAGAACGACCCGGCGCTGATGGAAAAGCTGGTCGATCCGGGTTACCGGGCGCGGCCCGAGCGCGCCATCCTGTTCACGGTCGAGGCCTGGGACGTGAACTGCTCGCAGCACATCACGGCGCGCTATTCGGAGGCGGACGTCGCGGGCGCCGTGGCCGGCTTGCGCGACCGGATCGCGGCGCTTGAGGCCGAAAACGCGGAACTTCGGAGCTGGCTCGGGCAGCCGGCCAAAAAGGGGCCCGCGCAATAATATGTGGGCGGGCGGGCCGGAACGTGAAATTCTCGGCATGCCCCTGTACGAAGGATTTGCAATTGTTATTTTTATAGGACAGTATTGCTGTCCCAATTGGCGTCAGCGCGGGCAGCGCGGACCCCAATGACGGAACCCCAATCTTGGGGCGGTGTTTCGCAACGCACTATTACGCTTGCGCGTGCATCAAACGACGCTGAAAATGATCGGCGGGCGCGAGATGACGGCGAGCGGCCGCGCGGAGACTGCCCTCAATTGAGCTTCGCTTGAGCCAGCGCCCACCTGCGCTGGAAACGTGGAAAGTGTGTCGGCGGCAAAGGCCCATCAGGGCGCTGGGCGGCCGGGCGTGAGAGCGACGACGATGAGCGAGAACCGCGATCACAAGATTATGCTCACAGAGAGCATGCGCGAAGGCGCCGCGTTGAGCGCGCCGGTCGACGCACGGCTGGAGTATCGCGACAGCGCCGATCCGGGCGTGCCCGATGCGCAGGGGCTTTATGATCCGCGCAACGACAAGGATTCCTGCGGCGTCGGCTTCATCGCCGACATCAAGGGCCGCAAGTCGCACCAGATCGTCGAAGACGCGCTGCAGATCCTCTGCAACCTCGAGCACCGCGGCGCGGTCGGCGCCGATCCGCGCGCCGGCGACGGCGCCGGCATCCTGACGCAGATCCCGCACAAGTTCTTCGCCCGCAAGGCCAAGGACCTCGGCATCACGCTGCCGGCGCCCGGCGAATACGGCATCGGCGTGCTGTTCATGCCGCGCGACGCCGAACGCCGCGAGCAGGTCTGCAAGGTCTACGAGCAGGTGGCGGCGCAAGAAGGCCTGCAGGTGCTCGGCTGGCGCAGCGACATCCCGGTCGACAATTCGACGCTCGGCGAAACCGTGAAGCCGACCGAACCCTTCCACATGCAAGTTTTCATTGGGAAGGGTCAAAAGAAGCTCAGCGAGGACGAGTTCGAGCGCAAGCTCTACATCATGCGCAAGGCGATCTCGGCCGCGATCTACAAGCAGATCGAGCGGCGGCTGTCGGGCTATTACCCGGTGTCGATCTCCTGCCGCACCATCATCTACAAGGGCATGTTCCTCGCCGACCAGCTCGGCACCTACTATCCGGATCTGCACGAGCCGGACTTCGAAAGCGCGCTGGCGCTCGTTCACCAGCGGTTCTCGACCAACACGTTCCCGACCTGGTCGCTGTCGCATCCGTACCGGATGATCGCGCACAACGGCGAGATCAACACGCTGCGCGGCAACAACAACTGGATGGCGGCGCGGCAAGCCTCGGTGTCGTCGGAGCTTTACGGCAACGACATCTCGAAGCTCTGGCCGATCTCCTACGAGGGCCAGTCCGACACCGCCTGCTTCGACAACGCGCTCGAATTCCTGGTGCAGGGCGGTTACTCGCTCGCGCACGCCATGATGATGATGGTGCCCGAGGCCTGGGCGGGCAATCCGCTCATGGATGAGGAGCGCCGCGCGTTCTACGAATACAACGCCGCCCTGATGGAGCCGTGGGACGGTCCGGCGGCGCTCGCCTTCACCGACGGCCGCCAGATCGGCGCGACGCTCGACCGCAACGGCCTGCGGCCGGCGCGCTACCTGATCACCCGCGACGACCGCATCATCATGGCCTCCGAGATGGGCGTGCTGCCGATCCCGGAGAAGGACATCGTGCGCAAGTGGCGCCTGCAGCCCGGCAAGATGCTGCTTGTCGACTTGCAACAAGGCCGCCTCATTCCCGACGACGAGATCAAGGCGCAGCTCGCCAAGAGCCATCCGTACAAGGCCTGGCTTGAGAAGACCCAGATCGTCCTGGAAGAGATGCCGGCCGCGGCCGATGCCGCGCCGATCTCTAACCTCGCGCTGCTCGATCGGCAGCAGATGTTCGGCTACACCCAGGAAGACGTGAAGATCCTGATGACGCCGATGGCGGCGCAAGGCGAAGAGGCCGTGGGCTCGATGGGCACCGACACGCCGATCTCGGCGCTGTCGGACAAGGCCAAGCTTCTCTTCACCTACTTCAAGCAGAATTTCGCTCAGGTGACGAACCCGCCGATCGATCCGATCCGCGAAGAGATCGTCATGAGCCTCGTCTCGATCATCGGGCCGCGGCCGAACCTGTTCGATCTCGAAGGCACGTCGCGCAGCAAGCGCCTGGAAGTGCGCCAGCCGATCCTCACCAACGAGGACCTGGAGAAGATCCGCGCCATCACCGACGTCGCCGACAATCCGTTCAAGTCGATCACGCTCGACACCACCTGGCCGGCCGATCGCGGCGCCGCAGGGCTCACGCCGGCGCTCGATGCGCTGTGCGCCTCGGCCGAGAAGGCCGTGCGCGACGGCATCAACATCATCATCCTGTCGGACCGCAAGGCCGGCAGCGACCGCGTGCCGATGCCTTCGCTGCTCGCATGCGCGGCGGTGCATCATCACCTGATCCGGCAGGGCCTGCGCACGTCCGTGGGTCTGGTCGTCGAGTCGGCCGAGCCGCGCGAGGTGCACCATTTCGGCTGCCTCGCGGGCTACGGCGCCGAAGCGATCAATCCGTATCTCGCCTTTGAGACGCTGATTGCGATGCATGCCGAACTGCCCGGCAAGCTCGACAAGAAGGAAATCGTCAAGCGCTACATCAAGGCGATCGACAAGGGCCTGCTCAAGGTGATGTCCAAGATGGGCATCTCGACCTATCAATCGTACTGCGGCGCGCAGATCTTCGATGCCGTCGGCCTCAAGGCCGATTTCGTCGACCGTTATTTCACCGGCACTGCGACCCGCATCGAGGGCGTCGGCCTGACCGAGATCGCCGAGGAGGCCGTGCGCCGCCATCGCGACGCTTTCGGCGACTCGCCGATCTTCAAGACCATGCTCGACGTCGGCGGCGAATATGCCGTGCGCGTGCGTGGCGAGGATCACGTCTGGACCGCCACCACGGTCTCGACCTTGCAGCACGCGACGCGCGCCAACTCGCAGGAGAAGTACCGCGCCTTCGCCAAGATCCTCAACGAGCAGGACACGCTGGTCACGATCCGCGGCCTGTTCCGCGTGAAGGGCGCCGAGGAAGACGGCCGCAAGCCGGTGCCGCTCGACGAGGTCGAGCCCGCCAAGAGCATCGTGAAGCGCTTCGCCACCGGCGCCATGTCGTTCGGCTCGATTTCGCGCGAAGCGCACACCACGCTCGCCATCGCCATGAACCGGATCGGCGGCAAGTCGAACACCGGCGAAGGCGGCGAGGAGCCCGACCGCTTCAAGCCGCTGCCGAACGGCGACAGCATGCGCTCGGCGATCAAGCAGGTCGCCTCGGGCCGCTTCGGCGTCAACGCGGAGTATCTCGTCAACTCCGACATGATGCAGATCAAGATGGCGCAGGGCGCCAAGCCCGGCGAAGGCGGACAGCTCCCCGGCCACAAGGTCGACAAGGCCATCGCCAAGGTGCGCAACTCGACGCCGGGCGTGGGTCTGATTTCGCCGCCGCCGCATCACGACATCTATTCGATCGAAGATCTCGCGCAGCTGATCTTCGACCTGAAGAACGTCAATCCGACCGCCGACGTCTCGGTGAAGCTCGTCTCGGAAGTGGGCGTCGGCACCGTCGCGGCCGGCGTGTCCAAGGCGATGTCCGATCACGTCACCATTTCGGGCTTCGAAGGCGGCACCGGCGCGAGCCCCCTCACCTCGCTGAAGCATGCCGGCTCACCTTGGGAAATCGGCCTCGCCGAAACCCACCAGACGCTGGTCGCCAATCGGCTCCGCAGCCGCATCGCCGTGCAGGTCGACGGCGGCATCCGCACCGGCCGCGACGTCGTGATCGGCGCGCTGCTCGGCGCCGACGAGTTCGGTTTCTCGACCGCGCCGTTGATCGCGGCCGGCTGCATCATGATGCGCAAGTGCCATCTCAACACTTGTCCGGTCGGCGTCGCCACCCAGGACCCGGTGCTGCGCGCACGCTTCACCGGCCAGCCCGAGCACGTCATCAACTTCTTCTTCTTCGTCGCCGAAGAGGTGCGCGAGATCATGGCCGCCATGGGCTATCGCACCTTCGACGAGATGATCGGCCAGATGCAGATGCTCGACCAGCGCAAGGTGATCGAGCACTGGAAGGCCAAGGGCCTCGACTTCTCGAAGCTGTTCACCAAGCCGGTGGCGCCGGACAATGTCGGCATCTACCGGAGCGAGACGCAGAAGCACAAAATCCACGACATCATCGACCGCAAGATGATCGCGGGTGCACAGGCCGCGCTCGATCGCGGCGCGCCGGTGCGGCTCACGCAGGCGATCAGGAACATCGACCGCACCGCGGGCGCGATGCTGTCGGGCGAAGTCGCCAAGCGCTACGGCCATACCGGCCTGCCAGACGACACCATCCACGTCAGCCTCAAGGGCACTGCGGGGCAAAGTTTTGGCGCGTTCCTCGCCAAGGGCGTGACCTTCGACCTCGAAGGCGAAGGCAACGATTATGTCGGCAAGGGCCTGTCCGGCGGACGCATCATCGTGCGCCCGACGGCCGACTCCGGCATCGTGCCGGAGGAGTCGATCATCGTCGGCAACACCGTGCTGTACGGCGCGATCAGCGGCGAGGCTTATTTCCGCGGCATCGCCGGCGAACGCTTCGCGGTGCGCAACTCCGGCGCCACTGTCGTGGTGGAGGGCACCGGCGACCATGGCTGCGAATACATGACCGGCGGCATCGTCGTCGTGATCGGCCCGACCGGCCGCAACTTCGCGGCTGGCATGTCGGGCGGCATCGCCTATGTGCTCGACGAGGACGGCACGTTCGAGAAGCGCTGCAACCTCGCGATGGTCGAACTCGAGCCGGTCCCTGCCGAGGAAGAGATCAGCCAGAAGGAATACGGCCACATCAACGATCTCGAAGCCCATGGCCGCGTCGACATCACGGCCGACATGACGAGCTTCGACGCTGAGCGGCTGCGTATCCTCATCACGCGGCATGCCCGCTTCACCGGCTCCAAGCGGGCCGCCGACATCCTCGCCGACTGGAAGAACTATCTGCCGAAATTCCGCAAAGTGATGCCGGTCGAGTACCGCCGCGCTCTCGCTGAATTGAAGGCGGCCGAAGCTGCCGAGGCCGACAAACCAAAGCTTGCGCGCGCGTAGAGATCGATGGGTAAAGTCACAGGATTTCTCGAGTTCGACCGCAACGACCGCGACTACCGTCCGGTCGAAGAGCGGATTCGCAACTACAATGAGTTCGTGCTGCCGCTTCCGGAAAAGGACATCCGGGAGCAGGCGGCGCGCTGCATGAATTGCGGCGTGCCCTACTGCCACGGCACCAACACCATCACCAACCAGCCGACCGGCTGCCCGGTGAACAACCAGATCCCGGACTGGAACGACCTCGTCTACACCGGCAACTGGGAAGAAGCCGCGCGCAATCTGCACTCGACCAACAACTTCCCGGAAGTGACCGGCCGCGTCTGCCCGGCGCCATGCGAGGCGTCCTGCACGCTCAACATCGACGACAATCCGGTCACCATCAAAACCATCGAATGCGAGATCGCCGACCGCGCGATCGCGGCGGGGCTGAAGCCAGAGAGCTACGGCCCGAAGACCGGCAAGAAGGTCGCCGTGATCGGTTCGGGTCCGGCCGGCATGGCCTGCGCGCAGCAACTCGCGCGCGCCGGCCACGACGTGCATCTCTACGAGAAGTTCGCCAAGGCCGGCGGCCTGATGCGCTACGGCATTCCTGACTTCAAGATGGAGAAGGGCAACATCGACCTGCGCGTCCGGCAGATGGAAGCGGAGGGCGTGACCTTCCACTACGGCGTCAACGTCGGCGTCGATCTGCCGGTCGACAAGCTCCTGAAGGACTACGACGCGGTCGCGCTGACCGGCGGCGCCGAGAAGGGCCGCGACCTGCCGATCCCGGGCCGCGAGCTCAAGGGCATTCACTTCGCGATGGAGTTTCTGCCGCAGCAGAATCGCCGCGTCAGCGGCGAGGCGCCCGGCACGGCCGAGGCCATCCTGGCCACCGGCAAGAAGGTCGTCGTCATCGGCGGCGGCGACACCGGCTCCGATTGCATCGGCACCTCGATCCGTCAGGGCGCGGTGTCGGTCACCAATTTCGAGATCATGCCGCAGCCGCCCGAACACGAGAACAAGCCGCTCACGTGGCCGCTGTGGCCACTGAAGCTGCGCACCTCGTCAAGCCACGAGGAAGGCGTCAGCCGGGACTTCGCGGTGCTGACCACGAAGTTCACCGGCGAGAACGGCCAGGTGAAGAAGCTGCATTGCGCCCGCGCCGACGCCAAGTTCCAGCCGGTGCCCGGCACGGAGTTCGAGATCGAGGCCGATCTCGTGCTGCTCGCAATGGGCTTCGTGCATCCGGTCCATGACGGCATGATCAAGTCGCTCGGTGTCGAGCTCGATCCGCGCGGCAACGTGAAGGCCGATCAGCTCGCCTATCAGACTTCGACACCTAAGGTGTTCGCGGCAGGCGACATGCGCCGCGGGCAATCTCTCGTCGTGTGGGCGATCCGCGAGGGCCGGCAATGCGCCCATTCGATCGACAAGTTCCTGATGGGATCGACGTCGCTGCCGCGGTGAGCGGCGGCGGGAGGCGATTGATCCTCTGAAGGAGCGTTCGCGGAGGCTTGCCTCAAGCCGCGCCCTCGTTGCGCGAAATCCTTGCCGCTCACTCGCTCTCGAGCAAGTCCTTGGCGGATGCGCTGCGCAGAATGAGGCGCTGGAAGGACGAGCGTAAAATCTGGAAATCGCGCGCCGTGACGCCCTCAAACAGATGAGCATTGATCTTGTCGAGGTTCGGCGCAACGGCGCCGAGTAGTGCCAATGCCTTGCCGGTGAGGCGCAGATTGACCGCGCGTTTGTCGAGCGGATCAGCGGCCTTCAGCAGGTACTTCCGACGGACCAGCCGCGACACTTCGTCCGTGATGTGGGGACCGGCGACGTGCAGATGCTCCGCCAAGAATTTGATTCCGACATCACTGCGCGGCCGCATACGCCAAAGCGCCAGCAAGATGGCAAGTTCCATGCTGCCGAGCCCAACAGATTTCCCAATCGCCCGGCGTAACGCCTGCATACCTGCTGCGGCAGCAAATAAATCGGCAATGAACTCGCGCAGATCGTCGGGACCGTCACGCGGCGCAAGCTGCGAGTTTCGAGGCATGCGGAATGGATCTCCTGACAACTCGGATGATTCTCGAAGGTGCGCGTGGACGCAAGCCCGGCTACCTATTGACCACGACCGGCCAAATAGATAGGAAAGTTATGTAATTAATCCGCAGGAGAACCCCGTGCTCCGGACCGGCGACGATTATTTGCAATCGCTCCGCGACGGTCGCTGCGTTTATATCGGCGGCGAACGCGTTGATGACGTCACCGCGCATCCCGCCTTCCGGAATACCGCGCGATCGTTCGCGCGCATTTACGATCGCAAACGGGAGCCGGAGCATCTCGATGCCATGACGTTTACCGAGGATGGCAAGCGCTGCTCGTCCTGGTTCCTCCTGCCGCGATCGCGCCAGGACCTGGATAAACGAGCCGAGTGCCATCGCCGTTTGGCCGAATGGTCGTATGGCCTTCTTGGCCGCTCGCCGGATCATGTGCCCGCCTTCGTCGGCGGCATGGCGATGGTGCCTGAACTGTTCGATGCCAATCGTGAGGGGTTCGGCCAGAATGTGAGGGACTATTTTCAGCATCTGAAGCAAGGCGACCTGTTCGCGTGTTATCTCGTGCTGACTCCTCAAGGCTCCCGAGACTCCAAGCTCTATCGGGATACGGGCCTGGCCAATCCGGCGCTGACCGTCGTCAAGGAAGACTCCGAAGGAATCGTCGTCAGCGGCCTCAAGCTGCTTGGCACCTCGGCCGTATTTTCCAACGAAGCTTGGGTCGGCAGCATGATCCCGCTTGGGCCTGATCAGGTCGCCGAGGCCGTAACCTTCGCGATCCCGATCAATCAACCAGGCGTGCAGCTCTGGGTCCGGGAATCTTTTGAGCTCCGCGCCGCCAACAGGATCGATCACTATTTCGCGTCACAATTCGACGAAAGCGACGGCGTGATGGTGTTCGATAACGTCCGCGTGCCTTGGAACAGGGTGTTTTGCCACAGCGACGTTACGCTGATGCGGGACATGTACTTCAAGACGCCGGCGCACGTGATGGGGAATCACCAGTCGAACTGGCGGTTCGTCGAGAAACTGAAGCTGATCGCCGGGATCGCACATAAGTCCTGCGAGATGGCAGGCGTCATGAACGTCCCCGCGATTCAGCAAACCCTTGGAAGGCTCGCTGCTGCTGAAGCAACCTTGCTGGGTCTGATGGCCGGTCAGCTCGATCAACACCAGACGCTCGCCAACGGCCATGTCCATGTCAATCGCCGTTTCCTTTATGCAGCTCTCCAATGGTGCGCGAGCAATTACGCGGCCTTGGCCGAGGAGGTCCGCTCCTTGATGGGCGCCGGGCCGTTCTTGTTGCCGGCCGACACTACGGTGTTTGAAAATCCAGAGACCCGAAGGACATTCGAAACTTATTGGGAACTGCCTTCCGCCTCTGCTGATGAGCGTTACAGGTTCATCAAAATGGCCTGGGACCTTCTGGGCTCGGAGTTCGCGGGCCGCCATACCCAATACGAGAAGTTCTATGGCGGCCCCCCGCACATCATGGACCTGTACAGCTTCTTCAATTGTCCCTGGCAAGAGCGGCGTGCGGTTGTCGATCGCATCTTGACCGACATGGGTTCGGTTGGAGACGCAAAGTCGGACAATCAGTAGACCGAGAGAAATTCTATGCTTGAGCTTTACCATGCATCGATGTCGGTATGCTCCGAGAAGGTCCGCATGGCGCTCGCGGAAAAAGCGCTCGAGTTCAAAAGCCACCTTCTAAACCTTCGTGAAGGCGATCAACAAACGCCTGAATACATCGCACTCAATCCGAATGCGGTGGTGCCGACTCTGGTGCACGACGGAGCCGTCATCATCGAATCGGCCATTATCAATGAGTACATCGCTGAATCTTTCCCCGGAACAAGGCTGGCGATGTCCGATCCGCTCTCGCGCACCCGCATGCGCGTTTGGTGGAAACAGCTGGACGAGGGCATCCACGCCAACACGGGCGTGATCAGTTCGGCGCTGGCCTTCCGCTACCAGATGCTGCAGAAGCCGAAGGAAGAGATCGACGCGTCGTTCGCCAAGATGGTGGACCCGGTTCGTAGAGCTCGAATGAGGGATGTGCTTGAAAAAGGTGCGGAGTCTCAGCATTTCGCACCTGCGATGCGTCGTTTCGACAAGATGCTTGCTGACATGCAATCGGCGCTGGAGAGTGGAAGCTGGCTCGCAGGAGCGGAGTTCTCTTTAGCCGATATTGCTTATTCGCCCTACGTGACGAGGCTTGAACACCTGCAGATGTCATGGATGTGGGATCGGCGGCCGAACGTGGCGGACTGGCTTTCGAGAATCAAGAGTCGCCCTTCATATGGCGAGTCGCACACCAAGTGGTTTGCCGCACCTGTCGTCAAGATCATGGAGGAGCGGGGACGAGCAGCCGTAGATCAAGTCAAGCGCATCTTGAGCCTGTGAGATGCGGCTGGAGCAGGCCGGATTGCTCAAGTCATCCGCCTCGATAAAAGTTCGAACATCTTAGACTAACGGCCGAAGCCCCCGAAGCCGCCGCCGAAATCGTCACCGCGCTCCCGACGCGGCGCCTGACGGCGCGGCCGTGGCTCGGCCTGCGCCTGTGCGCGGCTGGTGTTTTTCTTGGTCGTCGCAGGCTTGTTCTCGGGCTTGGCATCAGGCGCCGCGGCCGTGGCGATGGCCGGCGCGGCAGCCACGGCCGGCGTCGGAGCCTGAACCGGATCGGTGGTGACGGCGACCGTCGGATCGGTGCCGAACGCCGCGACGCCGCGGCGCGGCCAGCGGAAGTCGTCGCTGCGGCCGGCCGGCGGCGTGATCGGCTCGCCCTTGATCAGCACGCGCGTGGCGGCGCGCGGATTGCCGCCTGCGGTGGCGGACTCTGCGGCGGCGCCCAGAAGATCCTGGTTCGCCGCGGCTCCGCCCGTCAGCGGCACCACCGGTCCGGACAGCGGACGCGCGGTTGCGGCACCCGGTCCCTTGGGTATCTGAACCTGCGGTTCGGCGGGAAGCGCCGCGATCGAAGGCTCGGCGCCGCGCTGCATGACGCGGCGGATTTCGCGCTCGAGATAATGCGCGAGCTTGCGCGCACCGGCCTTGGTGAAGTGCACGCCGTCGCTGACGCGGAGCCTGCGGGTCTGGCCTTCGAAATCCGGGCCCTGAACCGAGAAGCGCCCGGCCTCGTCGACGAAGCCGTCCCACACATCGATATAGGTGACGCCGGCCTTCTCGGCGCGGCCGCGGAACATGTCGTTGAGGTAGAGCATCTCGCCGGTCGACTTCTGACCGCGGATCGATGGCAACCCGACCCAGAACACCGGCACGCCGGCGCTCTTCAACGCCGCGATCGTCGCATCGATGCGCCGCATGTATTGCTCGGCCCATTCGTCGGTGCGGAATTCGTAGGTGCGCGGTCCGGGCGCCGGCTTGTCGGACGTCGCGGCCTGCGCCGGGTCGGTGCTCTGCGCGTCGGGAGCAGCCGGTGCCGGCGCGCCGGCCTGCGGTACCAGCGGCGGCGCCGTGGTCGGGTTCGACGCGGTCGGTGGACCTGCCTGGATCGGACGATCGCGCAACTGCTGACGATCGTTGAGACCGATCATCATGACCACGAAATTCGGCTTGGTGTGCGCGAGGGTCTCGCGGATCACCTGCGGCCAGTCGAGGCTCTCGTTGCGGCTGTCGTAACGGATGAGGCCCGCGGACGCGCGGTTCTTGCGGACCACCGCGATGTCCGGCGTATCGCCCAGCGCATCCTCGAGGCCGTGGGCCAGCCAGTCGGCCATCGAGTCGCCGAACACGATCGCGGTGTTGGGCGGCTGGTTGTCGAGCTTGCGGGGCGGCGGCGCCTTGCTGAAATCCTGCGGACGCTCGCTCGGCGAATAGTAGCGCGGCTGGCCGGAGTACGGTCCGAAGAAGTCGAACATGCCGCCGCCGCGCTGGCCGAATTGCGCGAGCACCGGCACGGTCATCAGCGCAACACCGCACAGCGCCGCGGCGATCACCGCCGCGCGACGGCCAAACCATTGCACAAGCGAGCTTTTCGCCATTCTGTCGCCGCCGATAAAGATCTGGGCCTCGACAGCCTTACGCCGCCGGCACCGCTCTTCTATCGGTCGTTAAGCGGGACAAATTGTCAACCTGATGACCACCGGTTTGGTGACGCGCCGCGGCGGGAACTCACCCCCCGCGCAGCCGGGCCAGAATGGTCGCGGAGGCAAAGCCGTCGGGGATCAGCCCGACCGAAGCCTGATAGTCGCGCACCGCAGCCCGCGCCTTCGGGCCCAGACGGCCGTTCGGCTCGCCGGTGTCGAAGCCCTTCCGGTTCAAAAGCTCCTGAAGCTCGCGACGCTCGTCGCGGCTCAGCACCGGCTCGTGCCGCGGCCAGGGCTGCGCGAAGGCTTCGCCGCCGCGGAAGCGGTCGGCCAGATGCCCGATGGCCAGCGCATAGGCCTCGGCCGGGTTGTACTTCATGATGACGCTGAAGTTCTGCAGCATCAGGAAGCTCGGCCCCTCGTAGCCGGCGGGCACCAGCAGATAGGCCTTCTCGTGCGGATTGGGGAACGGCTTGCCGTTCGGACGGCGAAGGCCCTGCCCTTCCCACTCCGCGATGGTGTGCTGCTTGCGGCGATCCGCCAGCATGTAGTTGAAGCCCTTGGGCACCACGACCTCGTAGCCCCAGGTGGCGCCCGGCACCCAGCCGTCCTTCTTCAGATTGTTGGCCGTCGAGGCCACCAGATCGCCGACGGAGTCGACCACGTCGCGGTGGCCGTCGCCGTCGTAGTCCACTGCGAACCTCTTGAACGAAGTCGGCATGAACTGCGTCGGGCCGAACGCACCGGCCCATGAGCCGATCAGCCGCTCGGGCTTCACGTCGCCGCGATGCAGGATTTCCAGCGTCGAAAGAAACTCCTCGCGGAAATATTGCTGCCGCCGGCCGATGCAGGCGAGCGTCGCGGTCGAGCGGATCACCGGCCGGTCGCCACCCAGCGTGCCGTAGTTCGATTCGACGCCCCAGATCGCAACGATGATGTTGCGGTCGACGCCGTAGGCCTTCTCGACCTTGTCGAACACCGGTTTGTATTTGGCGAGCAGGTCGCGGCCGCCCTGGATGCGCGCATCGCTGACCAGGATGTCGAGATAGTCCCAGAATGCCTTGGTGAACTCCGGCTGCGCGTCGAGCAGGTCCATGATGCGCAGGTCGGGCGTCAGCCCTGTGACGTACTTGTCGAAGCTCGCGCGCGAGATGTTGCGCTTCTGTGCGAGCGGCCACATGCCTTCAAGGCAGCTCTCGAAATTCGCCGCGGCTTTTCGGATCTCGCTCGCCTGCATCAGCGGATGACCGGACGCGCCCGACTCACCGGTCCATTCCTTGGGGACGACAGGCGCGGTCGCGGCGCGCGGCGGCTGCGCGGGCGCGGCCTGCGCCAGTGCGGCAGGACGCGCGGCAGGCTTGCCGATCGGCATCGGCGGCAGCATGCGGTCGCCCTGCGCGAACGCCGCGGCGCCGAGCAACAGCGTCGCCATCGCGGCCAAACCCAATCGTGCGGAATGCCTCGGCATCGTTCGATCTCGTGCTTCACTCATAGGGCCGCGGGCCAGCGCGGCGATATCCACCTTCTGGCCGCATATTGGGGCAAGATATGGTTGAGCGAGCGTTAACGGCGCAATTCACAAGCGCGCGCGGATCGCCGCATTCGCGTCGTCTAAGTTGTTGGGTGCGCTGTCATTCCGGGGCGCGCTGAAAGCGCGAACCCGGAATCCCGCGACATCGGCACCACCTGTTTGTCTGGTTTCCGGGTTCGCTCGCTTTCGCGAGCGCCCCGGAATGACGGCTGGTGGCTACCGCCCCGCCCGAAGCCGCTCGATCAGCTCCTGGGTCGGATAGGCATCGGCCGGCAGACCGACCTTCAACTGCGCCTGCTTCACGGCGGCGCGGGTCGCCGAGCCGAGCCGGCCGTCCGCCTCGCCGGTCAACATCTTTCGCGCGATCAGAAGCTGCTGCAGCTCCTGAACCTGCGGTGTGGTCGGCACCACCGGCTGGCCGTTGCCGGACCGGAACGGCGGGGCGCCTGCGAGCCGGGTGCCGAAGTAGGCCGCCGTGGTCGAATAGACCACAGCGGCGTTCCACTCGATGTAGGCCTTGAAGTTCGGATAGGCGAGAAACGCAGGACCGAGCCGCCCCATCGGCAGGATCAGCGAAGCCTCCAGATTGTCGGCGGGCAGCTGGCCGTGCGTGGCAGCGACGCCCCAACGCACCCATTGCGACCGCGGGTGCTTGTTCTCGAGGCCGGACTCCTGCCACGGCATCTCGGCCGGCACGCGCACCTCCTGAAGCCAGGGCTGGCCGCGCTGCCAGCCGAAGCTCTTCATCAGGTTGGCGGCGGAGGCGAGCGCATCCGGCGTGCTGTGAATCATGTCGACGCGGCCGTCGCCGTCGAAATCGACACCGTATTTGAAATACTGGGACGGCGTGAATTGCGTGGGCCCGAGTTCACCCGCCCAGTTGCCGATCATCTCCTGGGGCTTGAGATCGCCGCGCTCGACGATGCGCACCGCGCCCATCAACTCCTCGCGGAAGAAATCCGGCCGCCGGCAGTCATAGGCCAACGTCGCGACCGAGCGGATGATGTTGTAGACGCCGCCCTTGTAGGCGCCGTAGTCACTCTCGAGTCCCCAAAGCGCCACCACGACCGCAGGCGGCACGCCGGACTGCTGCTCGATGCGCGCGAGCAGCGCTGCATTCGCCTTGAGCTGCCTCACGCCGTTCTCATAACGGCCGCCGCCGGTCATGCGGCCGGCAAACTGCTGGAAGCTTTGCTGGAACACGCCCTGCCCGCTGTCTCGGCGGATGATGTTCGGATCGAAGGTGACGCCGCCGAGCGCCGCCGATATGGCCTGGCGGGATATGCCCTGCGTTGCGGCTTCCTGCTTGAAGCCTTCGAGCCATCGCTCGAAGCTGCCGGTGTTACGGCACCGCGCAGCAGCGTCTGCTGCTCCGGTGAGCATGACGCTGATCGCAATCGCTGCACCGAACGCACGCCAAGCCCGCTGCTGCCTCATTCTCGCCGCCTCTTGAAGGACACTTGTTGAAGAACTCTTGTTGGAAGGGAGACTTGGAAGGGATGACGCCCGCCGCAATGACAACTTGCCAAAATGACAGATGGCACGGAATGTGCCATTGAACCTGGAACCGTCAAGCCAGCGAGGGGATTGCGGGCAAGCTTCACCATGCGGCCAAGTGAATCATCATCAGGTGAATCATCGATTTGTCGCATGATCCTGCCATCCCTGAGCCAGCCGGACCGTTCCCAACGTCTACGTTGAGCCCACCGATTCGCCCAGAGCCCCATCCATGAAGCCCATTCGCAAAGCCATTTTTCCCGTGGCCGGTCTCGGCACGCGCTTCCTGCCCGCCACCAAGGCCATGCCCAAGGAGATGCTGACGGTGGTCGACCGGCCGCTCATTCAGCACGTCGTCGACGAGGCGCGCGAGGCCGGCATCGAGCACTTCATCTTCGTCACCGGACGCAACAAGGGCGTGATCGAGGACCACTTCGATCGCCAGTTCGAGCTCGAGGTCACGCTCAAGGAGCGCAACAAATCGTCGGACCTGAAGCTCCTCGCCGACGACCAGCCGGCGGCCGGCAGCGCGAGCTTCACGCGGCAGCAATCGCCGATGGGCCTGGGCCATGCGGTGTGGTGCGCGCGCGAACTGGTCGGCAACGAACCCTTCGCGCTGGTGCTGCCGGACGTGCTGGTGCAGAACAAACCCGGCTGCCTCGCGCAGATGATCGAGGCCTACAACAAGGCCGGCGACAAATCGAACATCATCGCGGTCGAAGAAGTGCCGATGGAGCGCATCCATCAGTACGGCGTGGTCGGCATCGGCAAGGGTGACGGCAAGACCTTCCCGATCACCGAGATGGTCGAGAAGCCGCCGCGCGAGAAGGCGCCGTCCAACCTGATCATCACCGGACGCTACATCCTGCAGCCGGAGATCTTCGATCTCCTGGCCAAGCAGACCGGCGGCGCCGGCGGCGAGATTCAGATCACCGACTCGATGATCACGCTGTCCAAGAGCCAGCCGTTCCACGCCGTGAAGTTCGAAGGCAAGAGCTTCGACTGCGGCTCCAAGGTCGGCTTCCTCGCCGCCAACGTCGCCTACGCGATGGCGCGTCCCGACATCGCGCCGGCGTTCCGCGACGAGATCAAGCGGCTCTTGGGGAATTGATATCGGCTGAGGCGCCGCCGCTGTCCTCGACTTTTCTTCCGAAGCACAGGTGGGTGATTGCGATGGACGATCGAACCGTGCGAGCGGCGCTGGCGCGTCATTGGGATGCTTCGGACGCGGGCGATTTCGACGTCGAACATGAGATCTACCGCGAGGACGCGGTGCTGGTTTATCCGCAATCGGGAGAGCGAATCCGCGGCCGGCGCAACATTCAAGAGAGCCGCTACCTGCAGCCCAACAAGAAGCGTTTTACGGTCCAGCGAATTGTCGGCTGCGGCGATCTCTGGGTCAGCGAATTCGTCCTGACCTATGACGGCGTGCCATCTTACGCGGTGAGCATCATGGAATTCCGCGAAGGCCTGGTGGCCAACGAAACGCAATATTTCGCCGAGCGGTTTGACCCCGCTCCTTCGCGCGCGCATTTGGTTGAACGCTAGGCCGGATCGCGGCATCTGGATAAACCGCGGACGATAACCCAGAGCAGTCATCACCGGGCCGCCGCGAAGCGGCGAGACCCGGTGATCTCGATCAGTGGGGCACTGTGCTCGCCTCGCCGAGATCGCCGGGTCAAGCCCGGCGATGACAGCGGAATTTGTTGAGGCGGTTACCGCTAAACTGTGGTTACAGCGCCGTCTTGGTCACCGCGCCAGTGTTGTCGACGTACCAGCGCTCGTTCGCCATCGGCAGGCCCGCAAATCGCTGCGCCATCCAGTCGGCGACCATCGTCGGCGGATACGGCCCGAGGTTGACCGACGGACACGCGCCGATCGCGTGGCGCGCCTCCTGATAGACCACGAGGCGGCGCGGGTTGCTCATGGTCTTGAGCATCCGCTCGGTGTGCATCATGGGGCTGAGCTCGTCCCATTCGCCGCTGACGCAGAGATACGGCACCCGGATTTTCTCGGCTTGGCCCTCCCAGGTCATCGTCTTGCGGAAGGCGTCGAACTTGGCCTCGTCGGTGAAGCCCGCCATGTACATGAACCGCTTCTTGTAGCTCGGGCTCGCCTCGTCGAAGATCGCGTGGAATCCAGGTTCTAGATTGTTCGAGTTGGCGATGCAGGCGCAGATGCGCGGCTCGTTCGCCGTCACGATGGTGACGAAGAACGAGCCGAAGCTGTTGCCGAAGGCGCCGATCTTTTGCGGATCGATCTCCGGCCGCTCCACCAGCCAGTCGACTGCGGCTTTGCCTGCCGCCGTCCAGTTCTCCATGCTGACGGTCAATCCGAGCACGCGGCATTCCGCCTGCCCCGGCCCGTCGAGCGCCAGCACCGCGATGCCGCGTTCGAGCCAGCGGTCGCCTTTGAGCGCGACGAACACCTCCTTGTAGGTGTCCATGCCGGGAAACGAGATCACCACAGGGATGCGGCCGCCAGAGTAATTCGGCGGCAGATGAAACCAGCCGGGCAGCGTCTTGCCCTTGAACGGGATGAACACCGGCTCGATCTTGTGGGCGGCGAGCCGCACGTAGTTCGTGTAGCAGTCGCGCTTGCTCTTGTTGTAGGCGAGATTGGTCTCGTCGTTCTCGTGCCGCGACCATTGGGCCGAGCCCCAATGGATCGCCGCCATGAAGTAGTTGTCGCGCGCCGTGATGGGCGAGCCGTCCTGCTCGGCGGCCTGCGCCTTGGCCTCGCGCCGCCGCGCCGTGTTGGCGAAGGCCGGCTCGATATCGGCGTATTTCTTCACCCGCTCACGGATCGCTGCGAAATCCGCCGAGCCTTCGATGCCGCAGGCGGCGTTCAGATAGAACGAGCGCGGCTGGTCCCAGTCGATGCCGACCGAACGCAGCACGTTGTCGAGCACCCAGCGCTGTTCGGTCCAGCGCCGCACGTTCGGTTCACCTTCGGATTGAGCTAACTCGGCCATTTCCATCCTCGCCATGCTTTTGTGCGAGGACGATGCCGTGTCAGCGCTGCAACTTCAACCCGACCAGGAAGGCATGGGAGTGATAATCGACGTTCGTGGCGTTGGACCACAGCGTGTCGTAGCGGTACTCGCCCTTGAGCCAGAGCTCACGGCTCAGCTTGTAGGTGATCGCCGAGCCGAGCGAGACGCGCTTGTCGACGCGCGGATCGCCGTTGCCGCAGCACGTATTGCTGATGTAGTCGTCGAGTCCGTAGCCGGCCTTGACGGTCCATATCAGCCAGCGCCGCAGCGCGTGGTCGACTTGAATTCCGACGTCGCGGCGCAGCGCACCCGACCAGCCAGCGACAACAGACTCATCGGCTCGGGAGTTCGCGTTGAGCGTGACGGTCGTGAGCCCAGTCGCCTGCCATTTCAGCAATGCGTCATAGACCACGCCGCGCACCGGCAGCAGCGTCGGGTCTTCGAGCCGCCGCTCGGTGTATCCGACCGAGACCTCGCCGGTGAACTTGCCGCCGATATCGAAGGTGCTGCCGACCTTGGGCGTGAGGCCGACTGAATCGCGCTGGAAGCCGTTGCGGTCGAATTGAAGATCATGCTTGCGGGTATCGCCGCCGATCTCGACGAACGGCTTGACGCCGGGCCACAGCTCGTAACTGCCGCGAAGCTGGCCGCCGAATTGGTCGAGATCGCGATCGTGGTTGCTCGATGTCGTGCCGTCGATGAGCTCGGAGTCGTTGAACATCGTCCGGTCGTAGTTCGCCTTGGCCAGCAGCTCGAAATGATTGAAGCGCTGGGTGAGGCCGAGCGACGTACCCCAAGTCTGAAAGGTCGGCAGCTTCGCCACATCGACCGGCACGTTCGGGCTGCCCGGATAATCGGTCGAGAGCAGATAGCGGCCCTCGATGTTGACCGAGGTGTCGCGCGAAGCGTCGAGGCGCAGATAGGTCTTCGCCTCGGCCATCGGCCGGTCGAGCGACGAGACACTGTCGAACTGCGAATAGTTGGCGCGGCCGTCGAAGCCGAACTCGTGCGCCGACCAGTTCGAGCGCACATTCAGCGACGGCTCGACCGTGGTGTAGCCGGTGGGTTTGCCGCCCGGAAAATGCGACGGATTGGTGTCGTAGCCGCGCGTGATGTCGATCGCGGGCCTGAGCAGGAACGTTCCGGCGCGGATGCCGAGCGGCTCGAAAGCGTCCTGGGGCGGCAGAGCCACGCGGCGTGGCGGCGTGTCCGGCGCCCTGTACTGATCGCGCGCGCCGATCTGCGGGGCCAGTGTGTGGCCCTCGGCGGCCTGCGGCGCACCACGCGTCTTGGGGGGCGGCGGCGGCACGGGCTTCGGTTCGCCGGGCTTCGGCTTGTTCTTTTTCTTCTTGTTCTCTTTCGCGATCGCGCCGGTGGCGTCGTATCCGATGCTGCCTGCGCCCGACGAAATCGTCGCGGGTCCTTGCTGCGACGACGAGGCCGTCGGCTTCGCCAGGCCGAAGCGCGGCAGGTAACGCGGATCGGTCAGCGACGGTTGATACGGCGAGAGCGATTGCGCCTGCGCGTCGGAGACCAACCCAGCGTCGAGCAACAGCGCAAGCGGCCATGACAGCGCCGCAAGCGCAAAAGCCAAACACTGGTAACGGCCGCGCGACAGAAGCGAACTCCCTGGCCACAAGGCATCGCGACGGCGCTCGCGCGTTCCCTCGATCGGGGACGAACGAAAGCCGGCAACCGGCCGCGAGGCCCCGCGTCCGGTGGTTAATGAGGATTAAAGTTTTGTGGTTAACGAGACCTTTAACGGCCCGGGACCGGCGGAAAATTGCCGGTCCCTTGAGGGCCGGAGATCAGGCCGCGGGCTCGACGGCGAGGTTTGCGCCGTCGGCCTGAGTCACCCGGACCCGGCTGCCGGCCGGCTGGTCCGATCCCCGGACCCGCCAGATCGTGTCGTCGATGCGCACCGTGCCGATCCCGTCGACGATCGGCTTCTCGAGCGTGAACACCCGCCCGATCAGCGCCTGGGTGCGCCGGTTCAACAGCGGCGCTTCGCTGTCCGGTTCGACCTTCAGTGCGAAGCGACGCCACAGCGGCACCGAGGCCAAGGCAAACACTGCGAAGGCTATGCACTGCCATTGCCACGACCAGTCGATCGCGAACGAGATCACGCCGACCAGCACCGCGGCGATGCCGAGCCACATCATGAACGCGCCCGGCACCGCAAGCTCCAGCCCGAAGAGGACCGCGCCCGCGATGATCCAGCTCCACGGACCGAGCGCCGCGATCATTGCAAGCAAAGAGCCGTTGTTACCCATGACTCACCTCCCTCAGGTGGTGGTCGGAACGGTCGGCCGCCGCGGCGCGGCCGGCGACGATGACGGCGGCCTGCCGTCAGGTCCGAACGTGGCCTTGGCGATCTCGGCGATGCCGGCGAGCGAGCCCAGCACGCCGGTCACTTCCACCGGCAGGATCAGCGTCTTCTGATTGGTCGAGTCGGCGAGCTCGGCCAGCACCTTCATGTACTTGTCGGCGACGAAGTAGTTGATCGCCGTGACGTCGCCGTGCGCGATCGCAGCGCTCACCACCTCGGTCGCCTTGGCTTCGGCCTGCGCCAGACGCTCGCGCGCCTCCGCGTCGCGGAACGCCGCTTCCCTGCGGCCTTCGGCTTCCAAGATTTGCGACTGCTTCTGGCCTTCGGCCTTCAGGATCTGCGACTGACGCTGCCCTTCGGCCTGCAGGATCTCGGCGCGCTTCTCGCGCTCCGCCTTCATCTGACGGCCCATCGACTGCACGAGATCGGCCGGCGGCACGATGTCCTTGATCTCGATGCGGTTGACCTTGACGCCCCAGGGCGAGACCGCGGCGTCGACCACGCGCAACAGCCGCTCATTGATCTCGTCGCGATGCGACAGCATCTGGTCGAGGTCCATGCCGCCCATCACCGAGCGGATGTTCGTCATGGTCAGCTTGATGATCGCCTGATCGAGATGGGCGACCTCGTAGCTCGCCTTCGGTGCGTCGAACACCTGGAAGAAGGCCAGGCCGTCGACCGTCACCGTGGCGTTGTCCTTGCTGATGACATCCTGCTGCGGGATGTCGATCACCTGCTCCATCATGTTCACCTTGCGGCCGATCCGGTCGAAGAACGGCACAATCAGGTTGAGGCCCGGCTGCAAGGTGCGCGTGTAGCGGCCGAAGCGCTCCACGGTCCAGTGGTAGCCCTGCGACACCGTCTTCACGCCGGAGAAGATGGTCAGGATGACAAGGCCGACCAGAACAATGGCGAACACATTGACGCCGGCCAGCAGCGAGAAGTCGTTCAAGATTTCCCTCCCTCGGTTACCTTTGAAATATGGCGAGCCGGCCGGGCAGCCGGTAGAGCCGCCGGGATGGGCGAAATCTCACACTGTTTCAATAGCTTACAAATACCGCGTGTCAGGGCGCGGTGAAAACGATGAGCTGATCGGTCACGCCGCCAGAGCCCGGCTTCAGGGAGCCCGCGGCGACGTAGAGGTTCTTGCCAATCACGGCGGCGCCGGTGCCGTGGCGGCCGCCCGGCATGGGCGCGAGCGTCCGCCACGCATTGGTCTTGGCGTCGTAGGCCTCGTTCTCCGCAAATGTGTTGGGCGGCAGCTCGCCGCCGAGCACCACGGCGAGACCTTGCAGGTTCGCGTAAGCGAGCCCGCTGCGCGAAGTCGGCAGCGGCGGGCCTGACGACCACGAATCGGTCTTCGGATCGTAAACGTCGTGCTGCGCCACGCGACTGGCCGGATTGGTGGTCCGGCCGCCGATGGCGTGCAGCTTGCCGTCGACCGCAACCAAGGCCATGTGGTCGCGCGCCAGCGGCAGCGGCGCGCGCTCGGTCCATTGGCCGGTCGCGGGGTCGAACACCTCATGCGTGGCAACCGTGAATGTGTTGTCGACACCGCGGCCGCCGACCGCGTGAATCTTGCCGTCGAGCAGCGCGACGCCGACCGACGCGCGCGGCGCCTTCATCGGCGCGAGCGTCTTCCAGGTGTTCGACGCGACATCGTACTGATAGACGTCGCTCACCGCGCCGCGATGCACCGAGCCGATGAAACCGCCGACCGTGGTGATGGTGTTGCCGATCACCGCAACGCCGAGATGGTCGAGCCCGCGCGGCATGGGCGCCAGCGCCTTCCAGCTGTCGGACGCCGGATCGTATTCGTCGATCTGCGGCACCGCTTCGCCACCGACATTGCCGCCGACCACATAGACCTTGCCGCCGACCGCGGCGAGCTGCACCTCGTTGCGCGGCGCGGGCAGCGGCTTCTTCATCGCCCAGGAGCCTGCCGCAGATGTGCCTTCGGGCGCCGATTGCGCTAGCCCGGACCCCGATATCAGCAAACCAACGAGAACGCCGGCCAACGGCAGGCGAGCAAAATTCAGCATTCGAACCTCCCCAGCTACGGAGCGTTGACCGCTCTCAAATCCAATCTCAAATCCAACCTTGCAGCTCGCGCCGCACCAGATGCGCAATCACCGCCATGCCGGCCTCGCTGTCGTTGAGGCACGGGATCGCGGCGAAGTTCTCGCCGCCGTTGGCCTTGAAGATGTGCGCGTTCTCGACCGCGATCTCTTCCAGCGTTTCGAGACAGTCCGCGGAAAATCCCGGCATCACCGCCGCAAGATTTTTTACGCCGCGCTGCGCCAGCGACTGCACCGTCATGTCGGTGTAGGGCTGCAGCCATTCGGCGCGGCCGAAGCGCGACTGGAATGTCAGCATCAGCTTGGTTTCGTCGAGACCCAGCCGGGCGCGAAGAAGCCGCACGGTCTCGTAGCAATGCGTCGGATAGGGATCGCCGTCGTCCACGTAGGATTTCGGGATGCCGTGGAACGACGCAAGGATCAGATCGGGCTTGAACGGCAGGCGCTTCAGCTCCGCGTCGATCGAAGTCGCCAGCGCATCGATATAGACCGCGTCGTCGTAGTAGGGCGGCACGACGCGCAGCGCCGGCTGGTCGCGCAGCCGCTGAAGCGCAGCGAACGCCGCGTCGCAGACCGTGGCGCTGGTCGCCGCGGCATACTGGGGATAGAGCGGCACCACGAGGATGCGCTCGCAGCCGGCCTTGGCCAGCGCCTCGATCCGGCTGTCGAGCGACGGGTTGCCGTAGCGCATGCCCCAATCGACCATGATCGCCGGGTCGATCGCATCGGCGGTCGCACGGAGCTTGGCGGCCTGCGACCGCGTGATGGTCTTGAGCGGCGACTCGTTCCTCTCGCGATTCCAGATCTTCTCGTAGTCGAGGCCTTTGGCCTTGGGCCTCTTGTTCAGGATGATGACGTTGAGCACGAACTTCCAGATCGGGCCCTGGTTCTCGATCACGCGGGCGTCGCTCAGGAATTCCTTGAGATAGCGCCGCACCGACGCCGCGTCGGTCGCATCGGGCGTGCCGAGATTGACCAGCAGCACACCGATCCGCCCGCCTCGCGCGGCGCTGTCGCGCGGCGCCAAAACGTCCATTCCAGCAATCGGTTCGGGCCTGTTCATGGTGCTCCTGTCAACGCGGCGGAGCATAGCCGGGCGTGGCGGTTGCGTGCTAGAGCAACCAGCCCCTGGAACCTGCTCAATGGTCGATGTCCGCCGCCGCACAGTCACGTTTGGCCTTGCCGCCGCGGCGGTCATGCCGCCCCGTTTCGCCCGTGCGGACAGCGCCAAGCTCACCCTGGTGCTGACCAACGACATCTATCTGATGGGCGAAACGCAGATGCCCGACGGCAAGTCGCGCGGCGGCTTCGCGCGGCTCGCAGCCGTGGTGAAGGCGGAGCGCGATCGCGCGCGAAGCTCGGGGAGCGCGGTGCTGTTCGCGCACGGCGGCGACACGTTATCGCCGTCGCTGATGTCCGGGATCGACCAGGGCTCGCACATCGTCGAACTCACCAATCTCATCAAACCGGATATTTTCGTTCCGGGAAATCATGAATTCGATTTCGGCAAGACGACGTTTCTCAAGCGCGCCGCGGAGATGAAGTTTCCGCTGTTCGCCGCCAACATGACCAGCCCGGACGGCAAGCTCGTGCCGGGCTTCAAGGATCGCGACATCATCACGCTGGGCGGCTTGCGAGTCGGATTGACCGGCGCGGCCCATGACAGCACGCCGCGCATGGCAAACTCGGGCGATCTCGCATTTCAGCCGACCGTTGCGACGATGCGGACGCAGTGCGAGGCGCTGAAACGCGACGGTGCCGATCTCGTCATCGTGGTGATGCATGCGGACCGCACGCAGACGCTCGAATTGGCACGAGCCAATGTGGCCGATGTGATCCTGACCGGACACACCCACGACCTGTTCATCGATTTCGACGGCCGGACGCTCGCGGTCGAGTCGTCCTACGACGCGCATTACGTGACCGCCATCGACATCGATCTCCAGATCAACCGGCAGGGCAACCGGCGCGAGATCGCATGGTGGCCGCAGTATCGTGTGACCGACACCGCGACCGTGACGCCCGATCCGGAGGTTGGCGCGGTCGTGGCCGGCTTCGAACAGCTTCTCAACACGGAATTGGACGTGCCGCTCGGCACCACCACGGTCGAACTCGACACCCGTGTTGCCGTGGTTCGCGGCACGGAGGCTGCGATCGGCAATTTCGTGGCCGACGCGATGCGGGCGCGGGGACACGCCGACGTCGCGATCATGAACGGCGGCGGCATCCGCGCCGGCAAGGTTTATCCGGCGGGCATGCCGGTGACGCGCCGCGACGTGCTGGCGGAGCTGCCGTTCGGCAATGTTCTTGTGGTCCTCGCCGTGAAGGGCAGCGACCTGCGTGAGGCGATCGAAAACGGGCTGTCTCGCCTGCCGGCCACCTCGGGCCGGTTTCCGCACGTCTCGGGCATGCGGGTCGAATACGATCCGCAGCGGCCGGCTGGCAGCCGCGTGATATCGATCGAGGTCGGCGGCGCGCCGCTCAATCCCGACCGGATGTACAAGGTGGCCACCAACGACTTCATGGCGCGCGGCGGCGACGGCTACACGTCGCTCACCCACAACGCGCCCGCGGTTCCGCCGAGTGACGCGCCTCGCCTGTCCAACGAGGTGATGGTTTATCTGCGCGAGATGGGCGGCGTTCGCACCACCGTCGACGGTCGGATGCGATCGCTGTAGAACGCAAAACGCCGCCGCGGATGCCGCGGCGGCGTTTCATCAAATTCGTCTGAACGATCAGCGGCCCGGCATGAGGTCCATGCTGGCCACGCCGGCCGCGACGCTCAGGCCGGTCTGCGCCTGGCCGCTCAGCGGCTGCAGCGCGAAGGTGTTGTTGGAGCCGCCGACCAGTCCGTTGGCACCGACGCCAAGGCCGACCGTGGCGCTAGCCGAAGCACCGACATAGGTGCCCCTCAGATCGCCGCGCTGGATGCCGCGGGTCGGCGCCATCACCGCCCAGGCAACGACAACCTGCTGCGGAAAGCCGATGTCCACGCCGGCGCGCCGGATGGTGGCGTGATAAGGCTCCGGCGGACTGTTGTCCGATGCGCGGAATACGCAGCCCAGTTCGGTCACCGATCCGACGACAAAGCTCGTGGTCGAGCCGCGGCATTCGATGACGCCGACCTCGACGCGGCTCGACTGCGCCATGGCGGTCGTCGCGGTTGCGACAAGCGCCGTCGCCAGCGCAATGCTTGAATAGCGAATCATGGAAGCCCTCCTCCGACGGGGATGGAACTTACCCCAAGTCGGAGAAGGCCGCAAAGCCGGCCAATTGTGGCCGCCAATTCGCCGTTACGGATTTATTTCAGATTGCCGCAAAAACGCTGGATGCGGCGGCAGGCCTCTTCCAGGTCCTCGGTCTTGGTGGCGTAGGAAATGCGGAACGCCGGGCCGAAGCCGAATGGCGTGCCCTGCACCACCGCGACGCCCTCCGTCTCCAGAAGCTCGGTGACGAATTCCTCGTCATTGGTGATCTTCTTGCCGGACGGTGCCGTCTTGCCCATGGTGCCGGCGCAGGACGGATAGACGTAGAAGGCGCCCTCCGGCTTCGGGCACTTGAGGCCGTTGGCCTGGTTGAGCATCGACACGCACAGGTCGCGGCGCTCCTTGAAGATCGCGTTGTGTTTGGCGATGAAATCCTGCGGACCGTTCAGCGCCTCGACCGAGGCCCATTGCGACACCGCCACCGGGTTCGAGGTCGACTGCGACTGCAGCATCGACATCGCCTTGATCAGGTTGGCGTCGCCGCCGGCGTAACCGATGCGCCAGCCGGTCATGCAATAGGCCTTCGACACGCCGTTCACCGTCAGCGTGCGATCGTAGAGCCGCGGCTCGACCTCGGCGACCGAGTAGAACTTGAAGTCGTCGTAGACGAGATGCTCGTACATGTCGTCGGTCATCACCCAGACATGCGGATGCCTGACCAGCACGTCGGTGACCGCCTTCAGCTCGGCCTTGGTGTAGGCCGATCCGGTCGGGTTCGACGGCGAGTTGAAGATGATCCACTTGGTCTTCGGCGTGATCGCCTTCTCGAGGTCTTCCGGCTTCATCTTGAAGCCGTTTTCCATCGTGGTCGGCACGATCACGGGCTCGCCGCCGGCGAGCAGCACCATATCGGGATAGCTGACCCAATAAGGCGCCGGCACGATGACCTCGTCGCCGGGGTTCAGCGTGACCATCAGGGCGTTGTAGAGCACCTGCTTGCCGCCGGTGGAGACGATGATCTGGTTCGTCTTGTAGTCGAGGTTGTTCTCGCGCTTGAACTTGCCGACCACGGCCTGCTTCAGCTCAGCCAGGCCTTCAACCGCGGTGTACTTCGCGGCCTTGCCGCTCTCGATCGCCTTGATCGCGGCCTTCTTGATGTTGTCCGGCGTGTCGAAGTCCGGCTCGCCGGCGCCAAGCCCGATCACGTCACGGCCTGAAGCTTTCAGCGCGCGCGCTTTGTCCGTCACCGCCATGGTGGCGGAGGGCTTCACACGCGACAGCGATTCTTTCAGGAAGGCCATGACAATCTCCGTTTCGCCCCCAGTCTTTCAGATCTGGTCTTTTCAGATATTGGGCGGCCCGCTTTTTCAGGCGCGTTTGTCCTAAAGGCAGGCGGCGGTCGCGGCAAGACTCAATCCGTGATCGGTGCATCAAAGCGGTTGATGGTCCGCCGCCAGGCTATGCTCTACCTGCCGTTGCCAGGGCGCCCGAAAATGCCGAGATTACGGCCACTTTCGGGGAAACATCAGGGCTGGAACTGCCATGGATTTGAAGTTGAAGGATAAGGTCGCACTCGTGACCGGAGCGAGCCGCGGCATCGGCGAGGGCATCGCCCTCTCCCTCGCCGACGAAGGCTGCGACCTGATGTTGACCGGCCGGGACGAGACGGCGCTCGCGGGGGTGGCCTCAGCCGTGGCCAAAAGAGGCCGGAAGGTCGCGATCTCGATCCTCGACCTGCGCACGCCGGGCGCCGAGAAGCCGCTGGTCGAGGCGGTCCGCCGTGAGTTCGGCCGGCTGGATGTCCTGGTGAACAACGCCGGCGCCACCCAGCGCGGCGATTTCTTCAAGCTGACCGACGCCGACTGGGCCGACGGTTTCGCACTGAAGTTCTTTGCCCATGTGCGGCTGACCCGCGAGGCCTGGCCGCTGCTCAAGGCTCAGAAGGGCGCGATGGTGACCATCGCCGGCATCGGCGGCAAGGAGCCGGAAGCCCCCTTCACCATCGGCAGCTCGGTGAATGCCGCGTGCGTCGCCTTCAGCAAGGCCATGGCCGACATCGGCAAGAGCGACGGGGTGCAGGTCAATTCCATCAACCCCGGCCGCGTCGAGACCGATCGGCTGTGGCGGCGCTTCCGCTCGACCATGGAATCGACCGGCAAGGACGAAGCCGCGGTGCGCGAGGAGTACCGCCAGGAGTTCAACATCAGCCGCTTCGGCAAGGTCGAAGACCTGGGTTCGTTCATCGCCTTCCTGGTGTCGCCGCACGGCCGCTGGGTGCACGGCGCCACGATCGATATCGATGGCGGCGAAGTGAAGTCGGTGTGAGGCCAAAGACGAGCCGGCCATGAACGTCCTCCTGACCCCCGCGCGCATCGGCCCGATCACGATCCCCAACCGGATCGTGATGCCGCCGATGACGACGCGCGGATCGGACGATGAAGGCCATGTCACCGACCAGACCATCGCCTACTACATGGCCCGGGTGCGCGGTGGCACCGGCCTCATCACCGTGGAGATGGCCTCGCCGGAGAAAGCCGGGCGGCACCGCCGCCGCGAGCTCGGCATCTACGACGACCGCTTCGTGCCCGGCCTGACCAAGCTCGTGCAGGAGATTCACGGTGGCGGCGCCAAGGCGTCCATTCAGCTTGGCCACGGCGGTGGCCATACGCGGATCGACATTTGCGGCGAGACACCGATCGCGCCGTCGGCCATTCCGCACCCGGTCTATGAGACGACATTCGAAACCATTATCCCGGAGGAGATGACGCACGAGCGCATTGCGCGCACCACGGAGGCCTATGTGGCGGCCGCGCAGCGTGCGCAATCGGCCGGCTTCGACTGCGTCGAGATCCACGCCGCCCACGGCTATCTGATCTCGCAGTTTCACACGCCGTTCGAGAACCGCCGCACCGACGAATACGGCGGCAGCCTCGAAAACCGCGCCCGCTTCGGCCTCGACGTGCTGCGCGCAGTGCGGGCCGCTGCGCCGACGGTCGGCATCATCTTCCGTGTATCGGTCGACGATTATTTCGACGGCGGCATGACCTACGAGGATGGCCGCACGATCGCGATCTGGGCGTCAAAACTTGGCGCCGACGCGCTGCATATCACGGCCGGGCACTACCGCTCCAAGCCCACTGCGCACCGCATGATCCCGCCGATGGCGGAGCCGGACGCGCCGTTCCTGGGCTATGCGGCGGACATCAAGCGGCAGGTTCAGATTCCGGTGATTGCCGTGGGCCGGCTCGGCGATCCGGCGACCGCAACCGAAGCGGTGGCAAGCGGCAAAGCCGACTTCATTGCGCTCGGCCGCACGCTGGTGGCCGATCCGCAATGGGTCGAGAAGCTGCGCCGCAACGAACCCATTCGACGCTGCCTTGCCTGCAACACCTGCATCGATGGCATGCGCGGCGGCGCGGGCATCTCCTGCGTGGTCAATTCCGCGGCCGGCCGCGAGCTGGCATTTGCGGATGCGAAGCCACCGCAGGGCGAACGCATCGCGGTGATCGGCGCGGGCCCGGCGGGCCTCGCTTACGCGTCGCTGGTCGCTTCGGGCAACACCGTGACGGTGTTCGAGAAAGACACCCAACCCGGCGGCGCGTTTCGCTATGCCGGGCTTGCGCCGATGTTCCAGGACGTCGAGGCAAGGCCCGAGACGCTGTTGCGCCATGTCGCCGACATGGTCGCAGCGTGCCAGCAAAAGAACGTGACGTTTCGCTTTGCCACCGATGTCAGGCGCGAGCCCGCATTGCTGGCGCCGTTCGATCGAATCGTCGTGGCGGCTGGCGCGGCCTATCCGCTCGGGCTCGGTGCTGTGGTGATGAAGATGCTCGAAGCGGGCATCGGCCGCTGGCCGCTGATCTCCGAGATTGTCTCGAAGCCCGCGGTCCGCGACTGGTTCTACTATCGCGCCCGCAAGGCCACCGCCGAGCGCTTCCGAGCGCTGGCCAAGCCGGGGCAAACTGTCGTCGTGATTGGGGACGCGGCCAAGCCGGGCAAAAGCAAGGAAGCCATTGCCAGCGCGTTCGAGGCGGCGCTACTCGGCGGATAGGGCCTTGGTTGTCGCAAGACCGGATCGGAACGACGGCTGACCGCTGAACCGCCGCACCAGCGACAAGGCCCAGGCAACCGCTACAACTGCCACTGCAAAGCCTGCGAACATATCCATGAAGTAATGCGCGCCGTCGACCGGCGTCGACGCCAGCATCAGCAGGTTCAGCGCCAGCCCCACCCACCGGACGAGCGGCACAGGCCAGAATGCGACGATGAGAACGATCGCGAACCCGGTGTGCAGGCTGGGGAACGTGATGATGCCTTCGGCGCCGATCCCCACCAGCGTGCGCAACGATCCGTCGCGCAGCGCATTGATGATCGGCACAGGCAGGTCGCGTACAACCGGATCGATGTGCGGATGATCGTGCGGCCCAAGCCCGTAATAGCCCCACACGCCGTAAGCGGGCACAACCACGGCGATGGCAATCGCCAGCAGCGTCGCGGCCATGAAGGACAGCAGGAACACCCGCAGCCAGACCGCGCGGCCGGTGAACGCCAGGACGAAAATGGCGACCGAGCTCTGCAGCGTGATGGTGCCGTAAGCCGTCCTGAGGACCGTGTGCAGCGTGGGATGGTTGTCCGTCCAGGCCAGCAGCGCGAGCCAGTCCAGGCCGAGCGCCTTGTCGGCCGCATCGAACAGCCAGTCTTGCAGCGGAAACGGCGCGCTCAGCGCCATGCCGACATACGACAGCGGTGCGGCGACGCTCGCGAACGCGACCAGTTGAAGCGTGCCGGTCACCGCCGCCTCGACGCCCGCATCCGGACGCCACGTCCGATAGAACCAGGCGACCACGGCGAGCAGGACGCACACGCCGGCGGGCGCCGCGAATGACAGCCAAGCTGGATGAAAGCCGCCGACCAGCATGGAGACAACGACCACCGCAGCGGTGGCGGCGATGATCGACCAGATGATCGCGTCGAGCCGACTGACGGCCGAGCGCACGGGCGCAGGCGACGCGATCGCTGCATCCAGCACCACGGCTTCGCGACCTGTCTCGACGTGCACCACGTTGACCACCGCCCGTCTGCGTTCCCCGCGAAGCTGATAACAGCCGGGCGTAACCGAGCGCTGCGCGCAGCGGATGGCATTTAATTAAAGTTGTAGCCAATTCGGCCGCTTGGCCGGGCGCGCGCGGGCGACATCACGGCCGTAACGGTGCGTTAAGCGTAATTGACCCGCCCCACGGGCCACCTACAATCGACACAGCGACGCAAATCGAAGGGGGCTCAGATGCTGCGTTCATTGTTCATCGCATTGTCTATGGCACTTGCGCTGGCGACGTTCGGCTTGTCGGGCACGGCTTATGCCCAGCAGGCGCCTGCGCAGACCATCAAGCGCACGCCGTTGCAGAAATTCGACGTGCCCGGCACCAACTACGAAACGGTGATCGGCATGGCCGAGATCGTGCCGAACGTGAACATCGGCCGGCACACCCATCCCGGACCTGAGTCCGGCTACATGCTCGAAGGCGAGATGACGCTGCTGGTCGATGGCCAGCCGCCGCTCGCGCTCAAGACCGGCGAGTCTTACAAGGTCCCGCCGGGCGCAGTGCACGATGCCCGGACCGGTGAGAAGGGCGCGAAGCTGATCGCGACCTACGTGGTCGAGAAGGGCAAACCGCTCGCGACGCCTGCGCCGTAGCATTTTTTGCGGCGTAACATTTTCGCGAGCGGCTCGACTGGTTTTTTTGCTGCAACGCGAATGAAAGAAATTCCGCGCGCGGCTTACGGCGGAGTTAAATTTCTTTCATTCGAATGTTGCGGCGCACGCAATCGCCTTTTTTCATTCGAACGTCATGTCGTGGCCTTGCAATAGCCGCGCTTTGCTTCTTAATCCGCCGACAGGCAATGTCGCCAACCGGGGAGAGGATGCATGTACAAGCTCTATTCCATGCGTCGCTCGGGCAACTGCTACAAGGTCCGGCTGGCGCTGGCGCAACTCGACATCGCGCACGAACTCATCGAGATCGACATCCTCAAGGGCGAAACCCGCACGCCGGAATTCCTGGCGTTGAACCCGTCCGGCCACGTCCCGGTGCTCGAGGTCGAACGCGGGCGGCACATCGCCGAATCGAATGCCATCCTGTGGTACATCGCCGGCCACACGCCGCTCGTGCCCGACGATCGCGCCGACCGCGCCGAGATGCTGCAATGGATGTTCTTCGAGCAGCACAGCCTGGAGGCCAACATCGGCGCCGCCTACTTCTGGCTGACGCTGGTCAAGGGCGGCCGCGATCTCCAGCAGCATGCGCTGGAAGACTGGATGCAGGAGGGCTATCGGGCGCTCGGCGTAATGGAGAAGCACCTCGCGCGGCACGACTTCTTTGCCGCCAATTCCTACACCATCGCCGACATCACGCTTTATGCGTACACGCACGTGGCGCATCTGTGCGACTACGACCTGACGTCGTTTCCCGCGGTGCGCGCCTGGCTGGCCCGCATCGCCAACCAGCCCGGCCATATCGCGATGGACTCCGTGCCGGTGCTGGCGGCGGCGCAATAGGCTCGTTAGACATTTTCTGGAAGCACTGGCGACATCCCTCCCCGCGAGAGCAGGGCAATCGCAAATGTTCGCGGCGAGACCACAAGTCCCCTCTCCCGCTTGCGGGAGAGGGGACCAAATCGCAACAGCGAGTCATATGCGATTGCCCTCCCCTCGCGGGGATGGATGAAACCGCCCGCATCGGACCTACTGCTCAGCCTTGATATTGGCCTCGGTGATGACCTTCGCCCATTTGGCGATGTCGGACTTGATGATGGCGCCGAACGCGTCCGGCGAATCGCTCGTGATGTCGAGGCCAAGCTGAGCGAGCTTCTCCTTCATCTCCGGCGCGGCGACCATCTGCGCCGCCTGCTTGTAGACCTTGTCGACGATGGCGCTCGGCGTGCCGGCCGGCGCCATCAGCCCGAACCAGGAGGTCGCCTCGAAGCCTGGCAGCCCGGATTCGTCGACGGTGGGAAGGTCCGGCAACACCGACGAGCGCTTCAGCGAAGTCACCGCCACTGCGCGGAGCTGCTTTTGCCGGACTGTTCCCAGAATCGCGCCGACGTTCTGCATCGTCATGGTCACGCGGCCGCCGATCACGTCGGTGAAGATCGCGCCGCGATAGGGCACGTGCACGATGTCGACACCGGCCTGCCGCTTGAGCAGCTCGGCGGCGATGTGCTGCGGCGTGCCGACGCCCGGGCTCGCATACGACAGCTTGCCGGGCTGCGCCTTGGCGAGCGCGATCAGCTCGGAGAGGTTTTTCGCCGGCACGTCGTTGTTGACCGCAAGGACGCTCGGCATGATCAGAAGCCGCGCCACCGGCGTGAGATCGCGCACCACATCGTAAGTCTGGTTGGGTAGAAGCGTCGGGTTGATGGCCAGCGCGCCGTTGGCGCCCCAATAGAAGGTCGTGCCGTCCGGCGCCGACTTTGCGACACGGTCGCCACCGACGCTGCCACCCGCGCCCGGCACGTTCTCGACCGTCACCGGCACGTTCCAGACCTCGGCGAATTTCTGCGCGAAAATTCTGGCCGTGATGTCGGTGGCGCTGCCGGCCGTGAAGCCCACGATGAAGCGCACCGGCTTGTCCGGATAGCTGCTCTCCGCCGACGCCGGCACAACGCTCAGCATTGCCGCAAGGGCCAAAAACCATGCCCGGATCATGTGTCCCTCCCGCTGCTCCGATCGACGGTTATTGAAGCATCTTGATTCCAGCGTCTTTCAGCACCCTGCCCCACATCGGCAGTTCGTCCTTGACGAGTTGGGTGAACTGCTCGGGCGTGTTGCCGACCAGTTGCAGACCCATGCTTTCGAGCCTGGCGCGCACGTCAGGCTGCGCCAGAATCTTCACGGCCTCATCGTGCAGCTTGTCGACGATCGGCCGCGGCGTGCCGGCGGGAGCCATCAGGCCGAACCAAGCCGTGGCGTCGAAGCCCGGAAAGCCGAGTTCTTCCATGGTCGGCAGTTCCGGGATCTGCGGCGAACGCTTGCGCGACGTCACCGCGAAGGCGCGGAGCTTTCCCTCGCGCACCAGCGGCAGCACGTTGGAGATGTTGCCGAAGAAGATGTTGAGCCGGCCGCCCATCAGGTCGGGCAGCACGGCCGTCGTGCCGCGGTAAGGCACCTGCTGGATCCTCGTGCCGGTCATCTTCATGAACAGCTCGCCGCCGAGATGCTGCGAGGTGCCGACGCCGGCGTGGCCCGCCACGAAGTAATCGGGCTTGTCCTTCGCCAGCGCGATCAGCTCCTGGATGGTCGTGGCCGGCACGTCCGGCGGCACCACCAGGATGTTCGGCACGATGAAGACCTGGGTGATGTAGCTCAAGTCCTTGAGCGGATCGTAGCCGAGCTTGTCCATCATGTTGGGGTTGATCACGACCGCGGCGTTGCCGCCCATCGCGATCGTGGCGCCGTCGGGCGGCGACTTCGCCGTGCGCTCGACCGCGAGATTGCCGCCGGCGCCGGTGACATTCTCGACCACCACGCCCTTGGCCCAGCTCTCGTTGAAGCGGTCGGCGAACAGCCGCGAGGTGATGTCCGGCGCGACGCCCGGCGAGAAGCCGACCAGGATGCGGATCGGCTTGTCCGGATAACCGGATTGCGCCAGCACTTGTGCGGCAAAGCCCAGCGCGCCCAAAGCGAGCGGCAATGCGGCCGCAAGGCCGAGCAGCCTCCTCATCATGTCCTCCCCGAGAAACCGAACCAGGACGCTTTCAGTCGCCCGCGCGTTGTGTCGTTTTCGTCACGGGCCGACAAAGATAACAGCTTTTAACCTCTCGTTAACCACTTGCCACACATCCGCCGGCTTTCGCCAAAACCGGCGCCTTAGTCCCGTCGAACGCGCGCCCGCATCCGCCGCCATATTCGTGAACGAAGCGATTCGATTTTGATTCGCGCCTGATGTTTCGAGCTTGAAGATCATGACCCAGGAACTGCTTGAGCGTTCGCGTGAGCGTCATGCGTTGGCTGGCCTGCCGGTGATTCTCACCACGTTGTCGCTTGTCGTGTCGTTGATGATCGCGGCGACAGCGGTGTTGTTCGGCATCGCCCGCGCCGATTCCCTGATGTCGTCTGCCAAACGTGGCGGCTTGACCGCCGTGGTCGTGACAGGCGACGGGCGACCGCAGCGGCTGATCTGATCGCTGCATGCCTCGTGCAGCACAAAGTAACCGCGTCCGCGTCGCGTATCGGATGTCGGTCGAGTTGTAGCGTTTCGTCGCGTTCAGTCTCGAGTCCAGTTCCAGTCCGTAGTCGAGTTTGTGGTTCACAAACGCCCCTGGACGCCGTGTTGTTGTTGCGGCGCGCCGGGGGTGTTTGCGTCGCATGATCGGCTTGCCGGCTATTGCAGCTGGATGTTGGCCGCCTTGATGATCGGCGTCCACTTGTCGAGTTCGGCTTTGTAGTAGGCGGCGAGCCCTTCCGGATTCTGCAGGTTCGGCGGCGCGACTTCGTGGCCCAGTTCTTTGAGACGCTGGCGGACGCCGGCGTCATAGAGCGCATCGACCACCGCGGCGTTGAGCTTGGCGATGATCTCCTTGGGCACGCCTTTCGGCGCGAACAGCCCATGCCAGAATGGAAACTGCACTTCGGGAACGCCCGCCTCCTGGATCGTCGGCACTTCGGGCGCCGCGAACCAACGCTTCTCCGTGAACACGCCGAACGCCTTGATGGCGCCGGCGCGATATTGCGTGAGCGTCTGGCCGGCCTCGGGGCATGACAGATCGATCTGTCCCGCCAGCAGGTCCTGCATTGCGGGCGCGGCGCCGCGATACGGCACGTACCGCATGGTCGTGCCGGTCTTCTCGGCAAAATAGACGAGGCACATGTGAATGCCGCTGCCGACGCCGATGGTGCCGGCCGTCGCTTTGTTGGGGTTGGCCTTCAGCCAGGCGATCAGCTCCTGGGCGTTGTTGGCCGGAAAATCCTTGCGGCCGATGATCCAGAGCGGTCCGAGCGACAGCATGGAAATCGGCTGAAGGTCCGTCCGGTAGTCGAACGGCACCTGATACATCACCGCCGCGCCGACGTGGGACGTCCATTGCGCGACCGCGATGGTGTAGCCGTCGGGTGCGGAGCGTACGAGCCGCGTCACGCCGATGGTGCCGCCAGCCCCGCCGATGTTCTCGACGATCACCGGCTGGCCGAGCGTGTTCTTCATCCGGTCGGCCACCAGCCGTGACACGATGTCGGTGATGCCGCCCGCCGGGAACGGCACGATCCAGGTGATGGGCTTACTTGGGAATGTCTCGGCCCGGGCACCGAGGGTGCCACTCAGCGCAATCGCGCATGCAAACAGGAACGACACGCATCGCATCGACTTCCTCCCGAACGGCAGATCGGCTTTTTATTGAGCCGAGCATGACACGGGCGAAGCCAGCGCGGAAGCGCCTGTACGCTTTCAAATCGGCGCCACTATTGTCCCTTGATGCCCGACTCGCGAATGACCGCGCCCCACTTGTCCATCTCGGATTTCAGATAAGCCGCAAACGCCTCCGGCGACTGCTGTTCAGGCGGTGGAATCTCCAGGCCCTGATCGGCGATACGCTGGCGCACCACCGGATCGGCCATCGCGGCCTTGAACGCCGCGTTGAGCTTCGCCACCACGTCTTTCGGCGTGCCCTTGGGTGCATAGGCGCCGAGCCAGTTGATCACCTCGACGCCGGGCACGCCCGCCTCTCCCACCGTCGGCACATCGGGCGCCGCGAACCAGCGCTTCTTCGATGTCACGGCGTAGGCTTTGATGTTGCCGGCCTTCACCTGCGACAGCGAATTCGCCGCAAGATCGCACATGGTGTCGACATTGCCGGCGACGATGTCCTGCAAGGCGGGTGCGCCGCCGCGATAGGGCACCAGCGTGGTTTTCGTGCCGGTGAGCTTGCCGAGATAATAGGCGCACACCGCCGAGCTGCCGCCCGCGCCGACCGAAGCCGCCGTCACCTTGCCGTCGTTGGCCTTCATGTAGGCCACCAGTTCCTTGAGGTTCGCCGGCGGCAGATTCTTTCGCGCGATGAACCAGTGCGGCACGCTCGGCAGCAGCGCCACCGCCTCGAAGTCCTTGATCATGTCGTAGGGCGGCGAGAACACGAAGGCGTTGACCACATGGGTGCCCCAGGTGCCGACGCTGATGGTGTAACCGTCCGGCTCTGCCCGTGCGACGCGGGTGATGCCGATCACCCCGCCGCCGCCGCCCATATTCTCCACCAGAATCGGTTGACCGAGCGAGCCGCGCATCGCCTCGGTCATGGTGCGGACCATGGCGTCGACCGCGCCACCGGCGGCGAGCGGGATGACCACGGTGATCGGCTTGGACGGAAAGCTTTGTGCCTGCGCAGCGACAATCGACGCCAGCATGCAACAAGCGGCGAGCAATCCCCGTTTCATCGTCACCCTCGTTTCCTCACTGTCCCTTGAGATTGGCGGCCTTGATGATCGGCCACCACCGGTCGGCCTCGGCCTTCTGGAATGTCCGCAGCGCCTCCGGCGTCAGCTGGTCGCGCGCAGGCTTGTCGAGGCCAAGTTCGCCGAAGCGCCGTGTGACCGCTGGGTCGGCCAGCGTCTCGATCATCACGGCGTTGAGCCGTGCGATGATCTCCTTCGGCGTGCCCTTGGGCGCCCAGGCGCCGTACCACAGCGACGCCGTGAAGCCCGGCAGCCCGGCTTCCTCGGCGGTCGGGATGCCGGGCGCGGCGGCCACGCGCTTTGACGACGTCAGTGCATAGGCCTTGATCGCTCCGGCCTTCACCTGCTCATAGAAATTCGACGCCGGCTCCATCTGCAGATCGATCTGCCCGGCGACGAGGTCCTGCAGCGCCGGGCCGTTGCCGCGATACGGCACGACCTGGAACGTCGTGCCGGTTTCCTTCTGGAACGAAAGCCCGGTGAGATGGCCTTGGCCGCCGACGCCGGGGATCCCGACCGACGCCTTGCCCGGATTGGCCTTGAGCCAGGCGATCAGCTCCTTGAGATTTTTCGCCTCCAGCGTCTTCCTGCCGACGATCATCATCGGTTCGCTGCCGATCAGGACGATCGGCTCGAGGTCGGTGAGCAGATCGAACTGCAAAGGGTAGAGCCCGCCGCTCAGCACATTGGTGGTCGAGGTGCCGACCTGGACGGTGTAACCGTCGGCCGGGGCGCGCACCGTGCGGCCGACGCCGATGGTGCCGGCCGCGCCGGTGACGTTCTCGATCACGATGGTCTGGCCGAGGGCTGCCCGCATGCGCTCGGCGAGAAAGCGCGTCAGCACATCGGTCGCGCCGCCCGCCGGGAACGGCACGATGATCGTGATGGGCTTCGTCGGATAGCTCTGCGCCGCGACGGTGCCGCACGCGAACACCGTGAACATCAGCGCGGCCAGCAAGCGCTTCATCGCCGCCCTCATTGCATCTTGATGCCGGCGGCCTTGATCACCGGCCACCAGGTCGCAATGTCGGCCTTCTGCTGCGCGGTGAGTGCCTCCGGCGTCTGCTGCTCGCGCGGCGGAATCTCCATGCCGAGCCCGGTCAGGCGGCCGCGCACGTCGGGATCGGCCAACGCGTCCTGCACCGCGGCCTGGAGCTTCTGCACGATCGGCTTCGGCGTCCCGCCCGGCGCCCAGAAGCCGTACCACAGCGACATGTGCAGCCCCGGCGCGCCGGCTTCGTCGATGGTCGGCACATCCGGCAAGATGTCCGAGCGTTTCGGCGCCGCGATCGCCAGCGCTTTGATGGTGCCGCCCTTCACATGCGCCGACGAGGTCTGCACCTGATCGACCATCAGATCGATCTGTCCGGCGACGAGATCGACCATCGCAGGGCCCGATCCGCGATAGGGCACGTAGTTCATGGTGCTGCCGGCCAGATTTGCGAGTTGCAGCGCGAGCAGATGCGGGCCGGTGCCGACGCCCGGATGGCCCATGTTGACCTTGCCCGGGTTGGCTTTCACGTAGGCCAGGAATTCGCGGAGATTGTTCGCCGGCAGATCCTTCCTCACGACGACGAGATAGGGATTGCGCGGCAACAGCGAGATCGGCGTGAAACCGGTCACCAGATCGTAAGGCAGATTGTACACCGCGCCGTTGGTGGCGAAGGTGCCGAAGTGGCCGCAGATCAGCGCGTAGCCATCAGGCGGCGAACGAAACAGCCGCGTGGTGCCGACCGTGCCACTCGCGCCCGAGACATATTCCACGATCAATGGCTGCCCGAGCGATGCGCGCATGCGCTCGCCGACGTTGCGGATGATGGCATCGGTCGGCCCGCCGGCCGGGAACGGCACGATCACAGTGATCGGCTTGTTCGGATAGTCGTCGGCAAGCGCCGAAAGACTTGGTGCAAAGACGCTTGCCGCAAGCAGGACACCCGCGGCGAGCAGCGCATGTCGCAACCGAGTTGGCATGTCATTCTCCCAAACCGACGTCACGGCTTCACGTTCGCCGCCTTGATCACCGGCCACCACTTTTCGATTTCGGCCTTCTGATGTGTGCGCAGCGCCTCCGGCGTACGCTGGTCCTGGGCCGGTGGCTCGAGCCCAAGCTCGGCGTAGCGCTTCTGCACCGCCGGATCGTCGATCGCGGCGCGGATCGCCTCATTGAGCTTCGCGACAATCTCCTTCGGCGTGCCCTTGGGCGCCCACATCCCGGACCAGAGCGAGACGTGGAAACCCGGCAGGCCGGCCTCGTCGACGGTCGGAACATCGGGCAGCGCGGACAGCCGCTTGCTGTCGGTCACCGCATAGGCGCGGATGGTGCCGGCCTGCACCTGCGGCAGCGAATTCGACGCCTGGTCGACGATGATGTCGATCTGGCCGGCGACGAGATCCTGCAGCGCGGGGCCGGTGCCGCGATAGGGCACGTAGCTCGCATGCGTGCCGATCAGGTTCTGCAGGAACACGCCGCTGAAGTGAGCGCCGGAGCCGACGCCCGCGGTGCCGAGCGTCGCCTTGGCCTGGTTGGCCTTGAGCCAGTCGATCAGCTCCTTGAAGGTCTTCGCCGGAATCGCATTCTTGCTCACCACCAGCATCGGATTGGCGCCGAGCAATGCGACCGGGTCGAGATCGTTCACCAGATCGAACGGCAGCGGATAGATCGCGCCATTCACCACATGGGTGCCGAGATGGCCGAAGCTCAGCGTGTAGCCGTCGGCGGGCGAGCGCACCGCGCGCGTCACGCCGATGGTGCCAGCCGCACCGGTGACGTTCTCGATCAGCACGGTTTCCTTCAGCGCCGTGCGCATCTTGTCGGCCAGCGCACGCGCCAGCACGTCGCTCGGCCCGCCGGCCGCGAACGGCACGATCACGGTGACCGGCTTGGACGGATAAGTTTCGGCTTGCAGGGGCGCCGTGAGGACAGTGAGCAGCGTGGCGATCGAAGCGAGAGTCCTGAAATTCATTTTGTTGCGCTTTCCGTTGAACATCATTCGGGCTTGATGCCGGCGGACCTGATGATCGGCCACCATTTCTCGATTTCGGCCTTCTGGAACGCGGCAAGCCCTTCGGGCTTCTGCTGCTCGGGCGATGCCACATCGAGGCCCAGTTCGGCGAAACGCGCCTTCACCGCCGGATCGGCCAGCACCTTGGACATCGCGCTGTTGAGCGTGCCGATCACATCCTTCGGCGTGCCCTTCGGCGCGTAGAAGCCGAACCACCCCGACATGTAGAGCCCCGGCACGCCGGTCTCATCGGCGGTCGGAATGTCCGGCATCGAGGCCGAGCGCTTCGGCGAAAGGTTCGCGATCGCCTTGATGGCGTTGCCGCGGATCTGCGGCAGCGTCACCGCGCCTTGCGCCACCAGAAGGTCGACTTGGCCCGAAACGAGGTCGGTCATCGCCGGGCCTGCGCCGCGATAAGGAATCAAGGTGAGCTTGGTGCCGCTCAGTTGCTGCAGCAGCAGTCCGGAGATCGCAGCCGCTGCGTTCTGGTTGACGAACTTGGCGTCACCCGGATGCGCCTTCATCCAGGCCACCAGTTCGCTCAGCCGGCTGGCCTCGAGAGTTTTCCTCGCGACCAGAAGCTGCGGGTTGATGGAAATGAGACCGATCGGCTCGAAGTCGGTCTTCAGGTCGTAATTCAGATTGTAGATGATGCTGCCGACGTGGGTGTCCCACTGGCCGATGTCGATGGTGTAGCCGTCGGGAGCCGCGCGCGCCACGCGGCCGACCGCGATGCTACCGCCTGCGCCGCCGACATTCTCGATGATGACCGGCTGTCCGAGGATCGGGCGCATCTTCTCGGCCATGATGCGGGCGGCGACGTCGGTCGAGCCGCCGGGTGGGAACGGCACCACCAGCGTGATCTGCTTCGAAGGGAAGCTCTGCGCATGGGCCGCGACCAGGCCCGCGAGCAGCAAACCTGCGATTCCCAGAACAAGCTTTCTCACCTTGTCCCTCCCCAAATGTTTTTGAATCTTTTGTTCACGGCGACTTCGTGCGGGCGCCTTGATCGACTCCTTTATCTGACCGGCAAGGCCTGATCCGTTACTGCACCTTGATGCCCTGCGCCTTGATCACCGGCCACCACTTCTCGGTTTCTTCCCGCTGGAATTTGGCGAGACCGTCCGGCGACATCATCGAGGCCGGGAAGAACTCCTGGCCGGCTTTGGCCAGACGGTCATGCGTCACCGGATCGTTGACCGCCTTCACCAGCGCATCGTTGAGCTTGGCGATCACCGGCTTCGGCGTGCCCTTCGGCACCCACAGCGCGTGCCAGAAATAGAAATACATGCCCGGCAGGCCGGCCTCGTCGACGGTTGGAATGTCCGGCAGCACAGGCGAACGGTCCTTGCCCGCGAGCACATAGGCCTTGATCAGGCCGTTCTTGACGTTCTGTCCGGAGGTCGCCGGCGTGTCGATGATCATGTCGACCTGGCCGCCGATCAGATCCTTCTGGGACTCGCCGGCGCTGCGGTAGGGAATGAACTCGAACTTGGCGCCGATGGTGTTCTGAAAAAACGCACCGAACACATGGCTGGGGCTCCCGACCCCCGACGTACCGACCGAGACCTTGCCGGGATTGGCCTTCAGCCAGTCGGTCAGCTCCTTCAGATTGTTCGGCGGCAGGTCCTTGCGGCCGACGATCAGAGACGGCTGCGTCGCGATCAGACCGACGGGCTCGAGGTCCTTCAGCAGATCGATCGGCAGGTTGTGCACCACACCGGCCGCCACGTTGGTGCCCCACTGGCCGATCTGCACGGTGTAGCCGTCGGGAGTCGAACGGGCGACCCGGATGACTCCGGTGGCGCCGCCCGCGCCGGGCGTGTTCTCGACCACTACGGTCTGACCGAGAAAGGGCCGCATGCCTTCGGCGACGATGCGTGCGACGGTATCGGTCGAGCCGCCGGTGGCGAGCGGAACCACCAGAGTGACGTAACGGGAGGGAAAGTCGTCTGCGCGCGCGGCCGAAACGGACAAGACCCCTGCAAGCGCGCAGCACAGTAGCGCTTTTGTCATTTCACATCCTCCCTGGCGTTTTGTAGGACAGTAGCACTATGACTTCGCCCGGGCCTAGGCGGTTGACGCCGCACCTGGCCCGTTCACCCACACCAGTCCGCCGGGATTTGGTTTGACGACACACGACGACGAGTCGCGTCCCGACGGGCCGCGAGCGACCCATATTTCCGCTCCGCGCTCCATCGAAACCCGCACCTCCTGGATCGTGGCGAGCCTGTCCCTTGTCATGCTCGGCCTGTCCTTCGGCGGCCCCTGGATCACGGCTGTCGGCCTGAAGGAGATCGCCTCCGACACCGGCGGGGCGCGGCAAGTGCCATCGCTCGCGGTGTCGCTCGCGCTGTTCGGCGTCGGCGTTGGCGGATTGCTGATGGGCCGGCTCGCCAACAGCTACGGCGTGCGCCTCACCGTCATCACCGGCTCGGTGATGATCGCGATCGGGTTGTTCATCTCGTCGCTCGGCCAGCCCTGGCAGCTCTACGTCGGCCATGGCCTGTTCATGGGCTTGCTCGGCAATGCCGGGCTCAACGCGCCGCTGTTCATCTATGTGAGCCGTTGGTTCGACCGTCGCCGCGGTTCGGCACTGGCGCTGATCTCGAGTGGCGGCTACCTGGCGGGCTTCATCTGGCCAACGGTGTTCGAGCGCGCCATCGCCAATTTCGGCTGGCGCTCGACCATGGTCGGATTTGCCGTGCTGCAACTCGTGGTGATCGTGCCGCTTGCGATCATCTTCTTGCGCCAGCCGCCCGAGACGCCAAAGCCGCAGGAGGTGCGCCGCAAGGGCGAGGCGCGGCCGACGGTGCTCGGATGGCACCCCAACGTGGCGTTTATCCTGATCGCCTGCGCGGGCTTCCTGTGCTGCGTGACGATGTCGATGCCGCAGCAGCATCTGGTGGCGTTCTGCAGCGATCTCGGCATCTCGTCGACGCTCGGCGCGAGCATGCTGTCGGTGCTGCTCGGCATGGGCTTCTTCAGCCGCCAAGGCTGGGGCTGGCTGTCCGACCGCACCGGCGGATTGATCACCGCATTCTTCAGCTCGATCATGCAATGCGCGGCGATGAGCGGCTTTCTGTTCACGCAGGACACCGCAGGCCTGTTCACGGTCGCGACCGCCTTTGGGCTCGGCTTCAGCGCGCTGATCCCAGCCTATGTTCTGACCATTCGCGACCTCTATCCTGAAAGCGAGGCGCACTGGCGAGTGCCCGTCGTGTTGCTGGCCACCGGCACCGGCATGGGCACCGGCGGCTGGCTCGCCGGCTACCTCTACGACATCTACGGCTATTACATCCCGGCCTTCGCGACGGGCGTCGCCTTCAACATCGTCAACATCGCGATCCTGTCCATTCTCCTGCTGCGCCAACGCACCACCATGACCATGGCGCGCGCCTACTGATTTCAAACCTCGCGCCGAAACCTTCGTCACCAAGATGTGTTGGCGTCCGACGTTATTTCGCCGGCGAAACGGGACATATTGAGGAGTGTAGGGAATCCATCATGCATAAAGCACTTGCAGTCATTGTTATTTCGATTGCGCTGCCGTCCGCCGTCGGGCCTTCCATCGCCGAAGCGCAAACCTTCAAATCCTCTGCCGGCAATATCGCGGTCGAGACCGTGGCCGGAGGCCTCGTGAATCCTTGGGCGCTGGCCTTCCTGCCCGACGGCCGCATGCTCGTCACGGAGCGGCCGGGCCGCATGCGCATCGTCACGCCCGACGGCAAGCTCTCGGCACCGCTCGGTGGCGTACCGAAGGTGTTCGCCGTGAGCCAGGGCGGCCTGCTCGACGTCGTGCTCGACCGCGGCTTCGCCGGCAACAAGACGATCTACTTCTGCTTTGCGGAGCCTTCGGACGGCGGCGGCCGCACCGCGCTCGCGCGCGCCACGCTCGGTGAGGGCAAGCTCGACGGCGTGAAGGTGATCTATCAGCAGAAGGGACCGGTTTCGAGCGGCAACCACTTCGGCTGCCGCATCGCGCAAGGTTCCGACAACAACCTGCTCCTGACGCAGGGCGAGCACTTCACCGACCGCAACGAGGCGCAGAAGCTCACCAGCGATCTCGGCAAGATCGTGCGCATCGCGCCCGACGGCTCGGTGCCCAAGGACAATCCCTTCGTCGGAAGGAACGATGCCCTGCCCGAGATCTGGAGCTACGGCCACCGCAACGCGCAAGGCGCCGCGATCCATCCGCAGTCCGGCAAGCTCTGGGAGCACGAGCACGGCGCCAAGGGCGGCGACGAAATCAACATTCCGCAGCCCGGCAAGAACTACGGCTGGCCGGTGATCAGCTTTGGCGTGAACTACGACGGCACGCCGGTCGGCAGCGGCAAGTCGTCGATGCCGGGCATGGAGCAGCCGATCAAATACTGGGTGCCGTCGATCGCGCCGTCCGGCATGGCGTTCTACACCGGCGACCTCTTTCCAAGCTGGAAAGGCAGCCTGTTCGTTGGCGCGCTCGCCGGGCAGATGCTGGTGCGGCTGACCCTCGACGGCGAGAAGGTCACCGGCGAGGAGCGATTGCTGCAGGGACTTCGCGAGCGCATCCGCGACGTGCGGATGGGGCCAGACGGCGCGCTCTATCTCGTCACCGACAATTACGCCGGACGTGTGCTGAAGGTGTTGCCGGCGAAGTAGGGGCAATCCAGTCGACTGGTGCACCAAGCAGAGCTCTCGGCTCCGTCATCCTGAGGCGCGAGCCATCGGCGCGCTTACGCGCGTCTTCGACGCGCTATGGCGAGCCTCGAAGGATGCGGCCCGGCTGTCGCAGCAGCGTGGCCGTCGCCCTTCGAGGCTCGGCCTACGGCCGAGCACCTCAGGGTGACGGAGATAGATTTCTGGAACTGCCACACTTCAGTTCATGGTGGACCTCACGCCGCGCTGGCGCTCGCTGCAATGCCGTCGAGCGCCTTGATCGCATCGTCAGGCAGCTTGAGCTCGGCCGCGGCGAGATTTTCCTTGAGATGCGCGACCGACGAGGTGCCGGGGATCAACAGGATGTTCGGCGCGCGGCGAAGGAGCCAGGCGAGCGCGACCTGCATCGGCGTGGCGTGACGGCGCTTGGCGACATCGGACAAGGTCGACGATTGCAGCGGCGTGAAGCCACCGAGCGGAAAGAACGGCACGTAGGCGATCCCGTCGCGAGCAAGATTGTCGATCAGCGCGTCGTCGCTCCGATGCGCGATGTTGTAGAAGTTCTGCACGCAGACGATCTCGCAAATCTTGCGCGCATCTTCGACCTGTTTCGGCGTTACGTTGCTCAACCCGATATGGCGGATGAGACCTTTGCGCCGAAGCTCGGCGAGAGCCGTGACCTGCGGCTCGAGCGAACCTTCGGCCGGTCCATGGATGCCGTGCATGCTGCGCATGTTCACCACATCGAGCACATCGAGGCGCAGATTGCGGAGATTGTCCTGCACTTGCTGGACGAGCTCCTCAGGCGTGAAGGCCGGAATCCAGGACGCATCGTCGCCGCGCCGCGCGCCGATCTTGGTCACCAGCACGAGATCACGCGGATAGGGATGCAGCGCCTCGCGGATCAGCTGATTGGTGACGTGCGGGCCGTAGTAGTCGCAAGTGTCGATGTGGTTGACGCCGCTCGCCACCGCGGTGCGGAGCACGGCGCGTGCAGCGTCAGGGTCCTTGGGCGGGCCGAACACGCCCTTGCCGGCGAGTTGCATGGCGCCGTAGCCGAGCCGGTTCACGGTGCGGCGGCCGAGAGAGAATGTCGTGTTCGACATGAGGGGGCTCCTTTCAAGTCCCCGTCCAGATACGCGTTGGCGGCCCGTGCGATAATCAGGCATAATCTGCACAGGCTGTGCGGAGAACCGGACAATGAAACCCGACCTGGGCGATCTGAATGCCTTTGTGGCGGTGGCGCGGGCCAAAGGGTTCCGCGATGGCGCGCGCTCGAGCGGCGCCAGCGCGTCCGGGCTGAGCGAGGCGATCCGCCGTCTTGAAGCGCAACTTGGCGTCAGGCTGCTCAACCGCACGACGCGCAGTGTCGCGCCGACCGAAGCCGGCCAGCGCCTGCTCGACCGGCTCGGCCCGGCGCTGACCGAAGTGGAAGCGGCGCTCGACGTGGTGAACGGCTTCCGCGACCGGCCGGCCGGCACGCTCCGGCTCAACGTGCCGGTCAGCGCGGCGCGGCTCGTGCTGCCCGCGATCGTGCCGCGTTTCCTCGCAGCCTTTCCGGAAATCCGGCTGGAGGTGATCGCCGACGACAGCTTCGTCGACCTGCTCGCATCGGGGGCCGATGCGGGCATCCGCTACGACGAGCGGCTGGAGCAGGACATGATCGCGGTGCCGATCGGTCCCCGCGTGCAACGCTTCGCGACCGCCGCCGCGACCGCCTATCTCGACCGGCACGGACGGCCGAAGCATCCGCGCGAGCTTCTCGATCACGCCTGCATTCGCGGCCGCTTTGCGAGCGGAGCGATGCCGCCCTGGGAGTTCGAGCGCGACGGCAAGGTGGTGCGCATCCAACCCACGGGACCGCTGCTGGTCGGCATCGGCGGCGCCGCCGATCTTGCCGTCGAGGCAGGGCTCGCCGGCACCGGCATCGTGCATGTCTTCGAGGACTGGCTGCGCCCGCTTCTCGACAGCGGCAAGCTCGAACCGGTGCTCGAGCCGTGGTGGCAGCGTTTCTCCGGGCCGTTTCTCTATTATCCCGGACGGCGCCTGGTGCCCGCGCCGCTGCGGGCGTTCATCGATTTCATCAAGGCGGAGCCGAGCGCACCACCTAAGCCGAAACGACCAGCCCGCCCATCGGCTTGAGCTTCGCGCTACCGGGAAACACGGTTTCGGCCAGCACGCGCTCGTCGACGCGCAGGTGATCGCGCAGCAGGCCCTTCAGCACCGCACGCAGGTCGGTGGTGGCCTTCAGGTCGCGGTTCTCGTAGAGGCTTGTAGCCTTCACACCCGGCCAATCGGCAATGACGCGGCCGCCCTTCAGCGCGCTGCCAATGAGCAGCGCCACCGTGCCGGTGCCATGATCCGTACCGTCGGTGCCGTTGATGCGCGCGGTGCGGCCGAACTCGGTGACGATGGCGACCGTGGTCTGGCTCCAGGCGTCGCCCATGTTGGTCTCGATCGCCGCGATCGCGCCATCGAGCGCGCCGAGCAGATTGGCGAGCAGCCCGCTCGCAACGCCTTCGTTGTTGTGCGTGTCCCAGCCGTTGAAGGCGAGCGCGCCGACGCGCGGCCCATCGGCCCGCGCCAGATATTTCGCCGCGGTGCCGGCGGCCTCAGTGAAGTAAGCCCGTGCGCCATTCATGTTCGGTGGCTTGGCATCGCCCGGCTTGCCGCCCATCGCTTCCGAGCGGGCGAGCGAGATCAGTCCCATGCGGCCTTCCAGCGCCCGAGCCATCGCGGGATCGGTATGGTTGTAGAGATCGAGCAGCCGCAGCACGGTGTCGTCGGTCGCCTGCTTGATGTTCGGCGGCACCCAGGACATCACCGGCGCCGAGCCGCGCACCACGAGCGGCGTCACCGGGCCGACCGCGAAGGCCTTCTCGTCTCCGACGCGATGCTCCGCCTTGAGCGACGCGAGCGCGCGGTTGAGCCAGCCGGAATGCACCGCACCGGGCTTGTCGAGGCCGCTTTCCAGCACGTCCTGGCCGTCGAAATGCGAGCGCTCGCGATAGGGCGTCGCCGCGGCGTGCACGATGGTCGCCTGCCCGGCCTTGTAGAGACGGTGCAGATTGGGCATCGCCGGATTGAGCGCGAAGAACGAATCGAGCGGCAGCGCGGGCGGCTTGCCGTCGATCGTCAGCGCCTTGTCGCCGCGCAATTTGATCCAGTCGGGATCGCCGACCGGCGCCGCCACCGCCAGGCCATCGAGCGCGCCGCGCAGCACGATCGTCAGCATGCGCGGATCGCGGCCTTCGGCGCGGGCGAGCTTCGGCCAATGCGCCCAGGCGAAGAGCACGCCGGCGCTCAGCATCAACTCGCGGCGGGAGGGAGCGTGAATGAATGCCATGATCACCTCCGCTGGAATTCCGACGACAGCAGCAGCATCGCAAAGGCCTGCGTCTTGCTCTCGGCGCGCATCACCGTCTCGCGGGTCTCTCGGGAGGCCAGCGGGCCGAGCGCCTCGTCCACCATGGTGTGCGGATCGAGCCGGTCCCAGATCCGCGCCGCATAGGTGCTGGCGATATCGAGCCGCGTCGGCAATCCGTCGAGCCAGGCCGCCTCCTCGTCGGAGAAGCCCTGCGGCGACGGCGGCCGCCACAACGGCTGGCCGAGCATGTTTTGCGCGCCCACCACCCGATCGGGCCCCGGCTCGCGCACACCGCCGACGCGCAGCGCCGAAATCAGCCACTCATCCGGCCGCTTCAGCTTGCCGCGCCGTGCGCTCCAAGCCTCGTCGGATTTCACCAGCGCGACCGTCACGGCCTTGAGATCGCCGCCGGTGTCGCGGAACACCTTGGCGAGCCGATCGACGAGCGGCTGCGGCGGCTGGTCGGCGACAAAATGTTTGGCGAGCTTCTGCGCGACGTGCGTCGCGGTCGCGGGATGGCGCGCGAGATCGGCAAGCACCGCCCGCCCCTGCCCGACGCCATCGTCCGCGTAGCTCTTGCCGAGCACGGTCTTGTCGCCGGGCTCGTGCATGCGTTTGACGAATACGAACTCACCGCCGTGATCGGGATTGCTGACCGCGCTCATCGACCAGCCGGTCAGCACATTGGCAAAGGACGTGACATCGCTCTGCGTGTAGCCACTGCGCACGCCGAGCGTATGCAGTTCGAGAATCTCGCGCGCCAGATTCTCGTTGAGGCCCTTGCTGCGGTTGATGCCGGCCACGGAGTTGGGACCGATCGAATCCCAGTTGTCGAGATAGAACAGCATCGCCGGATGGCTTTCGGCGGCCAGCAGCATGTCGCCGAACCGGCCGAGCACATGCGGGCGGATCGCCTCACGCTCATAGGCGCCGGCCATGCTCGGGATCTTGTCGGCCGAGATGCAGAAATGATTCGACCAGAACCACACCAGGCGTTCGGCAAATCCGATATCGGCGGTGAGCGCGGCATCGACCCGCGCTTTGGCTTCACCGAGGAAAATCTGCCGCCCAACATCCTTGGAGGGATCGCGCTTCTGCGCGGCATCGTCCGCCATGGACTTCTCGGCCATGGTTTTCTCGGTCATGGATTTGCCCGCCTCGGTGTCGGCCATGGCCTGCTGCCGGTCGGCCTCACGTTTGGCGACGATCTGACGGGCTTGCTGTTCGGCGCGGTACTCGAACAGGGCGCGCGCGGCTTCGGCGCTGCCCATCAGTCCGGCGCCGGCGATACGGTTGATGTTGGGCTTGTCGAGTTCCGCCAGCAGTGCGCCGCGCGGATCGGAGGCGATCAAGGCAATCTGGCCGGGACGAGGGCCGAGCCCGAAACGGTGCAAGGCCAGCGCGGCGGTCGATTTCGGATCAAGCGTCATGGGCGAATCTCACCCGGCATCAAAGCGGTCGCCCAGCCGCTTTTGATCTTCGCAATACTAGCACAAATGGCGCCGCATCACGTCAATTCCGTGACGTGATGCGGCCTGTCCGCAATTTAATGAATTAACAAAAGCTAACGGCGCGCCAGAAGCTTCTTCTCCAGCATCACGTGGATGCCCTTGGCGCCGTTGACGACCTGCGTCACCCGAAGATCGGCCGCGAGGCTGCACAACGTGTAGGCATCCTCGCGCGAGATGCCGGTCCGCTCGCAGATCAGCTTGATCATGTTGCGCAGCGCGATCACGACGCAATCGTCGAGGTCGGGATCGAATGCCATGGTCATGACGTGGGTCGGCGTTTCCGCCATCGGCCATTCCAAGGTCATGTCATCGCGCACGATCAATTCGAAGGTGCCGGTGAGGCCCGTCTCGATCGCCGTGATGCAGACCTCGCCGTCGCCCTGCACGCCGTGTCCGTCGCCGCAGGAGAACAGCGCGCCGTCGGTGTGGATCGGCAGAAACAGCGTGGTGCCGGCGACCAGCTCCTTGTTGTCGAGATTGCCGCCGTTTCTGCGCGGCGGCGGAGAGTTCACCGGCCCCCAGTTGGCGGGCGGCGCCACCGCCATGATGCCGAAGAACGGCTTGAGCTCCAGATCGAGACCCCAAGGCAGCTTTCCGATCATCCGCTTCTTGTCGAGCGGGATGTGGATCATTCGCATGGTCTTGAAGTCGTCAGGCAAGGCGCCGGCGAGCGGCCTGATCGCGTTGTAGCCCCAATCCTGATAGAGCTCGACCGCCTTGATGCGCACTTCGAGCACCTGCCCGGCCTTGGCGCCGCGCACCGCGACCGGCCCGGTGAGGATGTGCGGGCCGCCCATCCGTGGCTGCACCTTCTGATGGATCGCGGCGAGCTCCGGCGGCACCGTGAGACCCGACTCGGGCTTGGGCAGATTGTTGAGTACGCCAGATACCGTGGTGATGGTGACGGTGTCGCCGGAATCGATGGTGATCTGCGGCTTGAGGTTGGCGTCGAAAAAACCCCAGTGCACGGTCTCGGGGGAAGAGTCCAATTTGTGCGTCGCCATGGATGCTGTCCTACTTTGCGTTGCGCATGATCTTGTCCGAAAACCGATGTCCACTTTTTGGGATCATGCGCTAGTCCTTTTTCATGATGACGGTGCTGTCGATCTGCTCGATCAGATCGACATCGATAATCACAGCCGAACCCTTCTTGTCAGGGTCTTTGGACTGCTCTTCGTGATTGGTGAGGCCCCACGCCTTTTCCCATTCCGGCCCGCTGCTGACGATCCTGGCCCGGCCATGAAAGCGGATGCAGCCGGCACGATAGGGATTCTCCTTCCGCGCCGGGTTGCGATAGTAGACCGTGACGAACGGATTTTCGGCGATGCGCTTGGGCGAGCTGCGATGGCTGCGCTCCCAATAGCAGAGCTTGTCGCCGTCAAACACCGCGACGCTGCCCTTGGGGCTGATCTGCGGCCGGCCCTCCTTCGACGCGGTGCCGATCAGACATGGCGTCCCGTCTTCCAGCGCCTTGTCGAGCAGTTCTTTCATCAGCGGGGTCATCTTGATCATGCGGTCTCATCCGTTTGTCCGATGGACGCATGATCACATCCGCGCGCAACGTTAGGCAATCGGGTCGGAACGCATTGCTTGCCCGCGTGCGCGACATCCGCCAGTGTCGCCGCCATGATCGACCGGCTCGCCGTTTCCGGCTATCGCTCGCTGCGCGACATCAGGCTCGCGCTTGGCCGTCTGACGGTCGTCACCGGCCCGAACGGCAGCGGCAAGTCGAGCCTCTACCGCGCGCTGCGGCTGCTCGCCGACGTGGCCCAGGACCGGGTGGTGCAATCGCTCGCCGCCGAAGGCGGCCTGCAATCGACGCTCTGGGCAGGACCGGAGCAGTTTTCCCGTGAGATGAAATCGGGCAAGCAGCCCATTCAAGGCACGGTGCGGAAAAATCCCGTGGCGCTGAAGCTCGGCTTCTCCGATGAGCACTACGGCTATTCGATCGAGCTCGGGCTGCCTCCACCGTCGTCCGCGCTGTTCGGCCACGATCCCGACATCAAGCTCGAATGCCTGTGGACCGGCGAGACCATCCGCCGCAACAACGTGTTCGCGGAGCGCCGCGGCCCGCTGGTCCGCATCCGCGATGACGGCGGCGCCTGGCGCGACGTCATCACCACGCTCCATCCTTTCGACAGCATGATGACGCATGGTGCCGATCCGCGCGACGCGCTGGAGCTTCTCGTGGTGCGCGAGCAGATGCGCGAGTGGCGCTTCTACGATCATCTGCGGACCGACCGCGACGCGCCGGCGCGCAGACCGCAGGTCGGCACCTACACGCCGGTGCTGAGCGGCGACGGCGCCGACGTGGCCTCTGCGGTCCAGACGATCAAAGAGCTTGGCAACGCGCAGGCCGTGTACGAAGCGATCGCCGATGCGTTTCCGGGCTCACGCCTCAGCACCACGTCCAGCAATGGCTATTACGAGCTGGAGGTCCACCAGCATGGGCTGCTTCGCCCGCTCAAGAGCGCGGAGCTCTCCGACGGCACGCTGCGCTACATCCTGCTGACCGCAGCTCTGCTGTCGCCGCGGCCGCCGCCGCTAATGGTGCTGAACGAGCCAGAGACGAGCCTGCACGCCGACCTGCTGCCGGCGCTGGCGCGGCTGATCGCCAGGGCTGCCAAGAACTGCCAGGTCGTGGTGGTGACGCATGCCGCGCCGCTGGTCGCAGCGCTTTGCGAGCAACCGAATGCGACGCGCATTGCGCTCGAAAAGGCGCTCGGCGAGACCTCGGCGCCCGATCATGATCCGCCGGCGTGGTCCTGGCCCGCGCGTTGAATCAAAGCGGCCCGCGGAATACGAAGAACGCGCCGGCCGCGATGAACGCGAAGCCCACGGCGTGGTTCCAGGTGAGCGCCTCCTTGAGATAGAGCACCGAAAAGCCGGCGAACACCACGAGCGTAATCACCTCCTGCATGGTCTTGAGCTGAGCGGTCGTGTAGACGGTGTTGCCGAAGCGGTTGGCCGGCACCGCCAAGCAGTATTCCACCAGTGCAATGCCCCAGCTCACCAGGATCGCGAGCAGCAGCGGCGACTCCTTGAAGCGCAGATGGCCGTACCAGGCGACGGTCATGAAGATGTTGGAACCGAGCAGCAGCAAAATCGGCAAGAGATACGGTGAGATGAAGGTCGGCATAGGGCTCTCAGGGTTGGGGCTCTCGTGATGCGGGAAAGGTGCGACTGGATATCGGCTAACACACGGCAAGCCGCCGTGGAACGCGTCGTGCGGATGTGAGGTTACGGCGCTAAGCTCGCCGAAGTCGATTCGGCGCTCACCATGCACATCCGTCCCGCTCTGTTTGCCATTGTTGCCGCCTCCCTCGTCGCCGGACCAGCGGTGGCGCAGCTGCCGTCGGAGCCGACAACGCCCTATGCGCCGGTGGCCGTGACCTTGCCGGCGCCGTCGGCGGATCCGAGCTTCGCGACATTCCGCACGGCCATCGCCGCCGTCGCCAAGGCCCGCATCTATGCCGACCTCGAAGCGCTGGTTCAGCCCCAGGGCTTCTTCTGGGACCGCGATTTCGGCAACGGCTTCGATCCGAAGAAGCCCTCGGTCGACAACCTCGCCATGGCGATCGAACTCGAACGCGGCAGCGGCATGGGCTGGGAGAAGCTTGCGCATTTCGCCGAGGAGAAAGCGTTCGAGTCGCTCGATTCGCGGCCTGGTGTCGTCTGCGCTCCGGCACCGCCGGCCTATGACGCAATCGAATTCTCGAAGCTGTTGAACGCGACCTACACCACGGCCGCCGATTGGGCCTATCCGCTCGCCGATGGCGTGCCGGTGCGTGACGCGCCTCGTGCGAATGCGCCTGCGATCGGCAAGCTTGCGCTGCAGTTCGTCCGGCATCTTGGGTTGCAACGTGCAGGGGATACCAATGCTGGCACGTCGTGGGCACGAACGGCGCTGCCTGATGGCAAGATCGGCTATGTCGAACCCGGCCATCTCTCGTCGCTCGCGGTCGAGCGGCTCTGCTACGTCAAGGACATGGTGGCCGGCTGGCGGATCACGGGCTACATCGGCGGCGGCTAAAAAACATTTCGCTGAAATCGGGCCGGTCAGGCCGCATCAACGACTTATTTTGGCGTAGATTCGCATCATTGTGTTTCACCGAAGGAGATGCCCCGATGGGCCGTCGTATCATTGCCGCTGCCTCGATCACCGCCAGCCTGTTGCTCGCCGCGAGCGCTGCGCCCAGCCTTGCGCAAGGCCAATCGCCCCGGCCTAACCCGCCGGCCGGCGGTGCAGGCGCTCCGCAGAAGCCGCCGCAGGCCGCGCAGCAGCAACAGGGCCAGCAGCAGCCCGCGCCGCCCAAGCCCTACAAGGTCGTGGCGATCACGCCGCCGCAACCGATGAACGATCCGAGCTTCGAGGCCTTCCGCAAACAAGTCGGCGCCGCCGCCGACAAGAAGGACAAGAAGGCGCTCGGCGACCTCGTGTCCAAGAGCTTCTTCTGGATGGGCGAGAAGGGCGACAAGGCCGACAAGAAGAAAGCCGGTCTCGACAACCTCGCCAAGGCGATCAACCTCGACGCCAAGGATGGCTCCGGCTGGGACACGCTCGCGGGTTTCGCCGCCGAGGCAACCGCAGCCCCCTTCCCTGAGAAGAAAGACACGATCTGCGCGCCGGCCGATCCGCAATTCGACCCCCAGGCCCTCGAAGCGCTTGCCAAGGCGACCGGCACCGACGAAGGCGAATGGGGCTTCCCGACGCAGCCGAACCTCGAGATGCGCGCCGCAGCCCAGCCCAATTCGCCGGTGGTCGAAAAACTCGGCATGCACTTCATCCGCGTGATGGACGAAGGCGGTGATCAGCAGGGCGACAATCCAATGATCAAGGTCGTCGCCCCCTCGGGCAAGGTCGGCTATGTGCCGGCCGATGCCATCAGTCCGCTCGGCAATGACGTGGTCTGCTACGCCAAGGAAGGCGGCGCCTGGAAGATCGCCGGCTTTATCGGCGGCGAACAGTAAGCCTGTCACCCGGCGTTTGAATTGTGCGGCGCGTGCCGGAATAGGCGCGCGCCGCACTTGTTTATGGTTTGGGCCGATCGCTGCGCCGCATCACGACGCGCCATGGCGCGTCCTTGGTGCTCTGTCGTAGCCTTGGCCCGTGAAGGTGACTTCACAATCAACGTTCAACAAGGGGCGACTATGAAACGTGCATTTTGTTCGGCGCTCGGCGCAGCGGTGCTCACCGCCGCGCTCGGGCTGTCTGCGCAGGCGCAGCAACGTCCGCAGATCGAAACCACGAAGGTCGATGGCACCGACAACGTCTACATCTTCCGCAACGGCGGTCACCAATCGATCTTCGTCGTCACCAAGGACGGCGTGATCGCCACCGATCCCGTCGCCTACGGCCGTCCAAACGGCGGCCAGCAATATGTCGACGAGATCAAGAAGGTGACCGACAAGCCGATCAAGTTCCTGGTCTACAGCCACCACCACTATGACCACATCGCCGGCGGCAAGGCGTTCAAGGATGCGGGCGCCCGCATCATCGCGCATAAAAACGTGATGCCGCATCTGAAGCCGCTCGCCGATCCGAACACACCGCTGCCCGATGAATCGATCGGCAACAAGAAGGTGATCAGGCTCGGCGGCACGACCATGGAGCTGCTCTATCTCGGGCCGAACCACTCGGACTCCAACATCGTGATCCGGCTGCCGAAGGAGAAGATCATCTTCGTGGTCGATACCATCCCGGTCGGCTCGTTTCCGGGCCGCGGCATGATCGACTTCTATCCGCTCGAAACTGAGGCTTTCATTGAGAAGGTCATCGCGCTCGATTGGAACCGGCTGATTCCGGGTCATCCGGGCGCGCCGAACGGCCGGCTCGGCACCAAGGACGACGCCAAGGCGGTGCTCGCGCTCTACCGCGACGCGTCGGCAGAGATGAAAAAGCTCGGCCAGGGCGGCAAATGCTGGGACGAGGCCGAGAAGGAATTCAAGCTGCCGAAGTACGAGAGCATGCCGGGCTATGCCAACGGCCTGCCCTTCGTGGCGCGCCGCTACTGCGGGCTGTGGGGCCGCGGCACCTGAGCCAAAGCACAATGTTGAATGCAACGGGCCGCTCGCAAGAGCGGCCCGTTTTTCATGCGGTGACCTCGCCGGCGAGAGGACGCACCACGTTGGCCCCTCGACGCACCAGCCAATACAACGCCACAGCGTGCGTGATCATCAGCAGCGGCACATAGATGATCGGGATCGCGTAGGTCGCACCGAGTTCGCCCGCCATCGCGGGCAGGTTGACCTGGGTCGCGTGGTAATAATCGACGAGGATATCGACCGCCCCAACGGCGTTGAACGCGATGACGAACAGCCAGAACAGCGGGCGGATCCGGATGGTGACAAGCGCCAGCATCGCCAGAACCCCGGTTGCGAAGTCGCCATAGGCGGCGAACGTCGTGAAACTTTCCGGAAGATTGGGACCGACGACGCCGGGCAGAAGGAAAACGAGCCCGAAGAAGCGGAAGCTGTGCAGGGTGGCAATGGCACGGTGCGCTTCGACACGGTCCATCGCCTTGAGCCACGGCCAGATGTACGCACCGAAGCAGAGCAGCCAGGCGATATAGCCGAACACGAGATGGATTCGGAACAGAGTTTCCGCTGACATTGCGCCCTCCTATTGAGCGTTCGTTGACGTGGCCTCGAACACCGCGGTGAGGATGCCGAGTCGGCCTTCCATGAGATTGCGTCCGAGGTTGCCGGCGAGTTGCGCGAAATCCGGCCCCATCACCACGCCGAGATTGGGCGAAGGCGGCTGGCCGGACGCACGGAGCTGCGCGATCCAGGCCTTGGCGGCCTCGGTGTCATCCTGCCAAACGAGCGTGCGGAAACCGGCCGGCTCGATGGCCTCGCGGGTCGCGGCGGCCGACAGGAGGAAGCTTGTCTCCGGGGTCCGGGCCCAGGGCACGGGATAATGCGGCTCGCCGCCGTTCAGCACGACGTCGAATGTCGCGAACCGGCCGCCGGGTTTGAGCACGCGCCGGATCTCGCGATAGAGCCGAGCCCGATCCGAGATGTTCATCGCCACGTGCTGCAATAGCGCGGCGTCGAAACGGCTGTCGTCCCATGGCAGCGCAAGCGCGCTTGCAGTCTCAAACGACACCCGCTCGCTATGCCCGGTGCGCTCGGTCAGATAGCGCGCAGCTTCCACGAACGGCTCGCTCAGGTCGACCCCGGTGACCCGGCAGCCGCAAGTCGCGGCAAGAAAGCGCGCCGGTCCGCCGATGCCGCATCCCACGTCGAGCACCGCCATGTCAGCGGTAATCCTGGCGAGCTTGACGAGTTCGGCGGTCGCCGCAAGCCCGCGGCTGTGAAACTGGTCGAGGGCGCTCAACTGCTCCGGCGTGAGCCGCTGATCCTCCCGCCCGAAGACCGCAAGCGCCGTTTTGAGCCGCCCTGTCAGGCCGGTCGCGCGATAATGGTCGCGCACACCATCAATCACATCGGTCATGTCGAACTCTCCATCGTTCGCGGCTCAGATACGGCCGCTTCCCGCGATCGACTATTCGCAATAATGTCGATGGGCCATGAAGCAGAACTTCACAGTCCGGCAGGGCGCGCTCGATGGCGTCGAGGCATTCCTCAGCGTGGCGCGGCATCGCAGTTTCCGCAAAGCCGCCGCGGAGCTCGGCGTTACGCCGTCGGCGATGAGCCAGGCGGTGCGTGCGCTCGAGGCGCGCGTCGGCGCAGCGCTGTTCATCCGCACGACGCGCAGCGTCGGCCTGACCGAAGCCGGCGAGCGCTTTCTGTCGCGAGCCAAGCCCGCCTTCGAGGAACTGGTCGCCGCGAGCAGCGCTGCACGCGACCTCGGGCAGCGGCCAACCGGGCTGTTGCGCCTCACCGTGCCGCGCGGTGTCGTGCCGGTCCTGCTGGAGCCGCTGATTGCGTCCTTCTGCCAGGCCTATCCCGAAATCGAAGTGGAAATCGCCGCCAGCGAGCAGTCGGTCGACCTCGCAGCCGAGGGCTTCGATGCCGGCATCCGGATGGGCCAGTTCATCGCGGCCGACATGGTCGCAGTCCCGCTCACGCCGCCGTTTCGTCTGACGATCGTCGGCAGCCCCGGCTATCTTTCGCGCAAGGGCCGGCCCAAGCGGCCTGACGATTTGCGCCAACACGCCTGTTTGCGAATGCGACGATCCAATGGCGCGCTCGCGCACTGGTCATTCGACGATAATGGCCGCCCGATCGAGGTCGCGGTGTCGGGTCCGTTCATCGCCAACGACGTTCCCACCATGCTCGGTGCGGCCGTCGAAGGCCTCGGTCTGGCGCAGGTGCCCGGGCCGACCGCGGCCGGACTGGTGAAAGCCGGAAAGCTCGTGCGGGTGCTAGAGCCGTTCGCACCAACGACGCCTGGCGTGTTTCTTTATTATCCCGATCGCCGGCAGGTCCTGCCGAAGCTGCGTGCCTTCATCGAGCACATCAAGAGCCGGCCGAACAGTGCGCGGCGCGCCAAGACAAGCGCGCCTTGATCAGACGTTCGAAGTGGCCGAAGGCCCTGAGCTGGTGGAGAACCAGCGGCCGGTAAACTCCCGGATCGCCGTGGCGAAGTTGTGCTTGTAGTTGTCGCGGCAATCCTTCGAGCAGAAACGCTTGGAGAGGCGCCGATATGAAACCAGCCCGAACCGGCCCTGACAATGACAGCATCGTTGCATGAGCTGCTTCTCCTTGGCCCGTGACAAAGGCGGCCTGGGCGATCCAATCAGTTCAACGCGGCTTGCGCCGCCGTGAAAACAATCTTCAGCTTCGAGCCGAAGCTCTGAACGGCGGTGATCGTCGCAATCGAAATGCTGGCCGCGATCAGACCGTATTCGATGGCCGCCGTTCCGGACTCGTCGCGCAGGAACCTTGTCAATTCGGTCGTCATCGCGATTTCCTTGCTGCGGGTATACTGGATCGCGCGCGATAAACGAGTGACAAACGTCACAGTCCGTAGTTGTGCGGTCGGTAGTTTTACGTACCGCGCGGCTGAAGGCCTGATCGTTAAGGAGGCTTCGTCGTTAAGAAAGACTTGGTCGTGAAGACGGCCTGATCGTTAAGAAGACTTGATCGTTAAGAAGACTTGGTCCTGAAATGGAGCAGGACCTATTTCAGGTTTGGGCTGATGTCCTTGGCCTTTTCGACCAGCTCGGGCGACGTCTCATAGAGCTGCGTCACCACCTGCTCGAGGTGCTCCGGCGCGCGGAAGACCATATCGAGATTCATCTTTTCCGCTTCGGCGAGCAGCGCAGGATTTTTCGCCGCCCGCTCGATCGCCTTGCGCATGAAATCGACGCGATCCTTGGGCACGCCCGCCGGGAACAGGTAGGGCCGGCCGAATTCCGTCGACGAGAACAGGAAACGCATCAGCTGGCGCTGCTCGCTGGTCTTGGCAAAATCGTAGACCGAGGGCACGTCCACGCCCGGCAGCGCGCTCTCCTCGGCGCGCAGCAGATAGCGCAGCTTGCCTTCCTTGAATTTCTGCTGCGACGTGCGGAACTGGCCCATCGACATGCAGACGCCCTGCACCTCGTTGCGCTCGATCGCGATCAGGATATCGCCCGCGCCGCGGTAGCCCTCCACCATCTTGAACTTCGCCCCGAGCACGCGGTTGATCACGGTCGGCACGATGCTGGTGGACGAGCCGGCACCGGTGCCCCCGGTGAGCAGCTCGGTCTTGAACAGATCCGCTGCAGTCTTCACGGGGGCATCCTGCCCGGTCACGCAGACCCGGCCGGGGAACGAGGTCGCGCCGAGCCAGATGAAGGTCCGCGGATCGGCCTCGATATTCGGCAGCTTCATCATCGCCTGGCTCGGCAGGTTCCGCGAGATGCCGCCGATGGTGCTGCCGTCGCGCGGCGCACGCAGCGCCATGTAGTTGGCGGCGACCACGCCCGCCGCCGCCGGCATGGACTGCACCACGACGGTCGGATTGCCCGGCAACTCCTTGGGAAGATAGCGGGCCAGCAGCCGCGTGCCGATGTCGTAGTCGTTGCCGGTCTCAAAGGCGCCGACGATCTGGATCGTCCGGCCCTTGTAGAACTCTTCGGCCGTCTGTCCGTGCGCCACGCTGCCGAGGCACACGATCAATGCGGCCGCGGCGACCGATCGAACCGGAATCAGCATGGCAGCCTCCGGGCTATTCGGCGGCGCGCTTCTGCACCAAAGCGTCGGCGGCCTTGTCGTAGCTTTCCTCGCGATGAAGCAGCGACTTCAGTCCAACCAGATCGTAATAGTCCTCGAGCGGGATCAGATGCGGCTGGCACGGCGAAAGCGAATTCTCGTTCTTGAGCGTGCGCACCACGTTGCGCACGGCGTTCGCCGCAGCGAACAGCGCCACTGAGGGGAAGGTCGCAGCGGCTACGCCTGCGGCCTCCATATCCGGCAGACTGCGCACCTTGTTGCCGGCCGCCTGTGACAGCGTCGCCATGTGCGGCCCCGGGATTTCGCGGATCGCCCGCTTGATATCCGGAATGGTGTCGAACCCCATCGGCTTCGCCATGTCGGCACCCGCTTCCATGAACAGCTGGCAGCGCGCGATCGCCTGCTCCGGGCCCTCGACGCTCGCAGCGTCGGTGCGGGCCACGATCATCAGATCGGGATCGGTGCGGGCATCGAGCGCGGCCTTGAGCTTGGCCAGGATCTGCTCGACCGGTACGATCTGCTTGCCGGGCAGATAGCCGCAGCGGTTCGGGAACACCTGATCGCTGATGAAGAGGGCAGCGACGCCCGCCGCCTCGAAGGCGCGCACCATCTGGCGCACGTTGTTGACGCCGCCGAAGCCGGTGTCGGCATCGACATAGACCGGAATCTGCACGGCGTCGCAGATGCGGCCGTAGTGCGCCGCATAATCGCGCATGTTGGACTGGCCCATGTCAGCCTGCGCCAGCATCGAGCCGATCGCGGCGTAACCGCCGGCGACGACCGCCTCGAAGCCCTCGGCCTCGATGATGCGCGCCGACAGCGCGTCGTAGGCGCCGGGCATCAGCGTGCACTTCTTGTTGTCCGCCATGATGGCGCGGAATTTCTTGCGGGCGTTCATTGGGTACTCCCTAGTGTCAAAAATTTGCGTTAGTCGCGCCGCTTGCTCCGCTCACCTCTCCCATGGGGAGAGGTCGGATCGCGAAAGCGATCCGGGTGAGGGGGTACGGTCTATCGAGAGATCGAACGCCCTTGTAATTCTCATAGCCGCGACTCGTCTAAAGTTGTGGTCGCGGTGACGGGCGGGTGTCCGCAAACCCCGAGGTCTTGCAAGACCGTGGGTGAGCTTGGCGCCCCGCCCGCCGTTCCATCGAACCCGAACAGTCGCCTGGGCCGCAAGAAGCAAAGCTCGATTAGGCAAGGACGGGTCGCCATGGACATCATCGCTGTCGGTATCGACGTCTCGAAAGACCGCCTGGACGTGGCTGTGCGCCCCGGTGGGGAGCTGTTTGTGGTGACGCGCAATGCATCCGGCGTGGGTCGGTTGATCGAGCGGATGCGGGCCCTGGCGCCGGGGATTATTGCGTTGGAAGCCACCGGCGGCTTTGAAACGGTGGTGGCAGCCTCTTTGGCTGCCGCGGCGCTTCCTGTTGTCGTCGTCAACCCGGCCCAAATCCGAGCCTTTGCCAAGGCGCTCGGGCAGCGCGCTAAGACCGACCCGATCGATGCCGCTGTGATCGCCCACTTCGCGGAGGCGACGAAGCCGCAGCCGCGGCCCTTGGCAGACGAGGCAACGCAGCTTCTGGCCGATCTCGTCGCCCGCCGCCGGCAGATCATCGAGATGATCGGCGCGGAAAGCCAGCGCGAGAAGCGGATAGCCGTGTCGCGCCTGCGCAAAAGCATCCGCCGGGTCATCGGCATGCTGGAGAAGGAACTCGCCGAGCTCGATAGCGAGATCGACGACAGCGTGCGCGGCTCGCCGGCTTGGCGCGAGAAGGAGGATCTGCTCGCCTCCGTGCCAGGCATCGGCCCGATCATCTCGCGCACGCTCATTGCCGATCTGCCCGAACTCGGCACGCTCAGCCGCAAACAGATCGCTGCGCTCGCAGGGCTTGCCCCCTTCACCCGCCAGTCCGGCCAGTGGAAGGGGCGGAGCTTTATTGGCGGCGGTCGCAAATCCGTGCGCACCGCGTTGTTCATGGGCGCGATGGTCGCCATGCGGCACAACCCGGTCTTGAAGGCCTTCTTCAATCGCCTGACCAAGGCCGGCAAGCCGAAGATGGTCGCCATTATCGCAGTCGCCAGAAAACTGCTGACTATCCTCAACGCCATCGTGCGGGACAAACGACCATGGCAAATCGCTTGACACGCGAGACAGTCGCTCACCCCAACCCTCTCCCCACGGGAGAGGGAGTTCACCACCGATGCCGCAGACGCTTTCATACAAAGCGACATTAGCTCTATCCGACTGTCCGGCTGTCCTTCGCTGTTTGCAGCCACGGCTGCGACGCGGCCATGCGTTGCTCCCAGGCTTTGATCTCACCGTCGTGCTTCAGCGTCAGTCCGATGTCGTCGAGGCCTTCGAGCAGGCGCGTACGGTCGGCGGCCGGAATGTCGAACCTGATGTCAGGTCCGCCCGGCCCGCTGATGATCTGCTTTTCCAGGTCGGCCGTGAATGGCGCCGAACCGTTGGCGGCGACGACGCGGGCGATGAACACGTCCTGGTCGCTGGCGTTGAGCACCACCGGCAGCAGACCGTTCTGCAGGCAGTTCTCGCGATAGATGTCGGCAAAGCTTTTCGCGACGATGACGCGGATGTTGTTGGCGAGCATGCCCCACACCGCGGCCTCGCGCGAAGAGCCGGCGCCGAAGTTCTGCCCGGTCACCAGCATGCCGGGATTGGCGAACTGCGGCTGATTCAGCGCAAAGTCCTTGTCCTCCGCGCGGGCGCGCATGAACAGCATCTTCTTGTAGTCCGGCTTCATGTCGCGCATCGCTGCGACGGGCGCCATCTGATCGGTGTTGATGTCGTCCGCGAGAAGCGGCACCGCGATGCCGGCGTGAGACTTGAACGGCTGCATTAGACCTGCCCCAACACTTGCCCCAGTTGCCGCACATCGGCGATACGGCCCGCGATGGCGGTCGCCGCGGCGGTCGCGGGGCTGACCAGGTGCGTGCGCACCTTCGGTCCCTGGCGGTTTTCGAAGTTGCGGTTGGTGGTGGAGACGATGCGCTCGCCGGGCTCGCCGCGGTCGCCGTTGCCGCCGGCACACATCGAGCAGCCCGACTCGCCCCAGGAAAAGCCTGCGTCGCGGAACACGCGATCAAGGCCCGCGGCCTCCGCTTCGCGCTTCACCCGCGACGATCCCGGCACCACCATCGCGACCACGCCGGGCGCGACCTTGCGGCCGCGAACGACATCGGCCGCCGCCTGCAGGTCCGGCAAGCGTGCGTTGGTGCACGAGCCGATGAACACGCGATGTACCGGCAGACCGACCAGCATCATGCCCGGCTCGAGCCCCATGTAGCCCAATGCGCTTTCCATCGCGGCGCGCTTGCTGCCGTCGGCGGCGCCAGACGGATCGGGCACGCGGCCGGAGATGCCGAGCACCTGGCCCGGATCGGTGCCCCAGGTGATCTGCGGCTCGAGATCGCTGCAATCGAGCACGAGCTCACGATCAAATTTTGCACCGTCGTCGGTCTTGAGTGTCTTCCAATGCGCCAGCGCGCGGTCCCACATCGCACCCTGCGGCGCGAACGGCCGTCCGGCGATCCACTGGAACGTTCCGTCATCCGGCGCAACGAAGCCCGAGCGCCCGCCCATCTCGATGTTGAGATTGCAGAGCGTCATGCGCTGCTCCATCGGCATCGCGCGCGTCGCGCTGCCGGCGTACTCGACCACGTGGCCGCGCGCTCCGGAGACGCCGATTTCCGAAATGATGCGCAGCGCCACGTCCTTGGCGGTGACGTGCGGCGCGAGCTTGCCTTCGAGACGGATCAGCATGCTCTTCGGCCGCTTCATCGCGATCACCTGCGTCGCGAGGATATGGCCGAGCTCGGTGGTGCCGACGCCAAAGGCGAGCGCGCCAAGCCCGCCGACCGTGCTGGCATGGCTGTCCGGCACGCCGTGCGTTGCGCCCGGCAGCACCATGCCGAGCTCCGGCGCCACGACGTGGGAGATGCCCTGGTCCGGATCGCCGAGATCGAACACCTTGATGCCATTCCTGCGGCTGCCTTCACGCATCGCCTTGATGAAGGGCGCGCCCGACGGGTTGGTGTCGTCGGTGCGGCCGGGCTGCGTCGAGACGGTGTGGTCCTGCGCCGAGAAGGTCAGGTCCGGACGGCGAACCGGGCGCTGCTGCTTCTGCAGCGTCTCGAAGGCATGCGGCGCGTGCAGCTCATGCAGCACGTGGCGGTCGATGTAGATCAGCTCACGGCCGTCGGCGCGTTCCGCGACGCGGTGAGCGTTCCAAATTTTTTCGAACAGGGTTTCCGGCATGCCCACATTCTGGGCTCGCATGCGGCCTCAAAGCAAGCCACCGAATCGCGCCTGCCGCTATTTGCACTTCTCGATGCGCTTGATCTCGGTGCCGGCGCCGGAAGCCGTGGGCACCCGGATACGATATTCCGCGCAGTCGGCCGGCTTTGATGCTGCGGCGTTCGTCTCGGGCTGGTTCTGCTCGTCGTAAAGCCAGTGCTGGTGCCCATGCCACTGGCCATCGTCTCGCTCCTCAAGAATCTTGAGGCCAATGCCTTCATTGGGAGGCTCGATCGTGGCCGCGTGAGCGTTCCACGACAGGCCGAGCAACGCTATGGCGACAGCCGGTCGTCGCATGGATGCCTCCTTGCGTCGCATAACGGACAAATCGATTCAAGGTTCCGACCTTCGTATCGTCCGCGTGAACGAATTTGCTGCAAAGCAGAACGGGGTGAGGCGAGCCACTGAAAGGCCACCCCACCCCGTCAAACAACGTTCAGCGCTCGTGCGATGGAACGAAACTCTATTGCGCGCTCGCAGCGGCCTTGTTGACCGACGATGCGGTCTGGCCGAACAGGATCGCGCGCTCCTCCGCGGTGCGGATGCCGCCCTGCCCCGGATTGACCTTGGCGACGTGCTCATAAGCCTTCACCACCGCGGGCCGCGCCGCGATGGTCTCGAGCCATTTCTTCAGATGCGGGAAGTCGGCGATCTTCTGACCCTGCCGCTCATGCGGCACCACCCAGGGGTAACTCGCCATGTCGGCGATGGAATATTCGCCGGCGAGGAACGGCCGGTCCGCGAGGCGCCGGTCCATCACGCCGTAAAGGCGGTTCACCTCGTTGCGATAGCGGTCGATTGCATAAGGGATCTTGTCGGTCGCGTAATTGGCGAAGTGGTTGTTCTGTCCCGACATCGGACCAAGGCCGCCCATCTGCCAGAACAGCCACTGCATCGCGTCGGCGCGCTTGGCCGGGTCCTTCGGCAGGAACTTGCCGGTCTTCTCGGCGAGATAGACCAGGATCGCGCCGGACTCGAACACCGAGATCGGCTTGCCGCCGCCGGGCGGATCGTGATCGACGATCGCGGGAATGCGGTTGTTCGGCGATACGGCGAGGAAGTCTGCCTTGAACTGCTCGCCCTTGCCGATGTTGATCGGGATGACTTTGTAGGGAAGCCCGGCTTCTTCGAGGAAGATCGTGACCTTATGGCCGTTCGGCGTGGTCCAGTAATAAACATCGATCATCGGTGTGTTCCTTTGGGGTCCATTGCGATCGCCTCATTATGATAGGCATCGAAATGAGAAGCTGCCATGCCCGGAGGCTATGGAAAGAATCGCCACAATTCACGAAGCCCATGAAACGTTCAGCGACCAATCAACCGTCGTGATAGAATTCATTCGCGTTCCTGCAGATCGACGAGCATGACCCCGAACACGGCCGAACAGCGACTGCCCTTGCGCCGGCTCGCCTGCGCCCGCTGCGGCAGGTCGTTTGAGTGCGGCAGCGGCGGCAGCGAAGGCGGCGCCTGCTGGTGCATGGACGAGAGCTATCGCCTGCCAATGCCCGAATCCGGCGCCGGCGATTGTCTCTGCCCGGCCTGCCTGCGCGCCAAGGCTGCCACCTCGACGGCGTGATCCACACCTTCAAGCGACAGTGATTTTGGGGCGCGTGCAACGCCGGGTTAAATTTGCGAGATATCCCGCCACGCTCTGGCCAAGAACCCCGAATAATTGCATCGATTCATGGTGTTCCGACTTTTCGAAAGCGCACTTGATCCGACCCAGAAGCCGGCGGGCTCCGAGCCCCCGGCAGGGCTCGTCGCGTTCTATTGGCACTTCGCCCGCCAGGCGAAGGGGCTGTTCGCGTCGCTGTTCGTCACCGGGTTGATCGTGGCGCTGCTCGATTCCGCGATTCCGGTCTTCATGGGCAAGGTCGTCACGCTGGTGACCTCCGCCAATCCGGCGACGCTGTGGCAGGAGCACTCGCACCTGCTGCTCGGCATGGCCGCCGTGCTGCTGATCCTTCGCCCGCTGGCGATGACGGCGCAGAATCTCGTCGCCAACCAGGCGATCGCGGTCAACGTCGCCAACATGATCCGCTGGCAGAACCACTGGCACGTGGCGCGGCAGTCCTGGGCTTTCTTCCAGAACGATTTCGCCGGCCGCATCGCCAACCGCGTGATGCAGACCGGGCCGGCGGTGCGCGAGAGCCTCGTCGCGCTCATCACCGGCGTCTGGTACATCCTGGTTTACGGCACCGCAGCGCTCATCTTGCTGGGCTCTGCCGACCGCTGGCTCGCGCTGCCGATCGTGCTGTGGTTCTGCGGCTACGTGCTGATGCTGCGCCTCCTCGTGCCGCGCATGCGCGACCGCTCGAAGAGCGTGTCGGAGGCTCGCTCCTGGCTCGTCGGACGCATCGTCGACACCTATACCAACATCCTCACGGTGAAGCTGTTCGCGCGCGCCCGCGACGAGGACGCCTATGTGCGCGAGGCCTTCGACGAGCACACCGGGCTGTTCTACGCATCGCTGCGCCTCAACACGCTGTTCAGCTTCTGCCTGTCCACGCTCAACGCGATGCTGGTCACCGGCACCGGCACCATGGCGATCTGGCTCTGGGTGCACGGCAAGGTCGAGGTCGGCACCGTCGCGATGGCGTTGCCGCTGTCCTGGCAGATCATCTCGATCGCCGGCTGGGTGGCGATGCGCGTCACCGAGATCTTCGAGAACATCGGCGTCGTGCAGGAAGGCATGATGACGATCTCGCAGCCGATCAAGCTGATCGACAAGCCAGACGCCGTTCCGCTGAAGGTCACGCACGGGCAGATCGAGTTCAAGGACATCCGCTTCGGCTATGGCCGCGAGAGCGGGCTGATCGACGGGCTGTCGCTGACCATTCGCCCGGGCGAGCGGATCGGCCTGATCGGCCGCTCCGGCGCCGGCAAGTCGACGCTGGTCAACCTGATGCTGCGGTTCTTCGACCTGGAAGACGGCCGCATCCTGATCGACGGCCAGGACATCGCGAACGCCACGCAGGAAAGCCTGCGCACGCAGATTTCGGTGGTGACGCAGGACACCTCGCTGCTGCATCGCTCGATCCGCGACAACATCCGCTACGGCCGCCCCGAGGCGACCGAAGCCGAGATCGTCGCTGCCGCGAAGCAGGCCCAGGCCGACGCCTTCATCCACGAGCTCGAGGACTGGCGCGGCCGCCGCGGCTACGACGCTCATGTCGGCGAGCGCGGCGTGAAGCTCTCCGGCGGCCAGCGCCAACGGGTCGCGATCGCCCGCGTGATCCTGAAGAACGCGCCGGTGCTGGTGCTCGACGAGGCCACCTCATCGCTCGACAGCGAGGTCGAGTCCGCCATTCAGGCGAGCCTCGACACGCTGATGACCGGCAAGACCGTGATCGCCATCGCGCACCGGCTGTCCACCATCGCACGGATGGATCGGTTGGTTGTGCTCGACCGCGGCCGCATCGTCGAGCAAGGCACGCATGCCGAGCTTCTGCGCAGTGGCGGGCATTATGCCGAGCTGTGGCGGCATCAGTCCGGCGGCTTCATCGATTCCGACCCGCCGGCCGAAGCCGCCGAGTAACGCCATAGGCGAGCGAAGCGGCGCCGTCCTTCGACGGCTATGCGCCACGGCGGGGCCGGTGGCAGAAGCCTCCGAAACATGCTTGGCTGTCCTCAAAACAAAGACCGGGAGGATGGCCATGAGAAACTGCGCGCGGATCGCGCTTGCCGCCATATGTGCCGTCATCGTGGGCCTCGTTTCGGCCCGCGCGGATGACTATCCAAGCGCACCGATCCACTTGATCAGCGGCTTTCCGCCCGGCAGCACCGCCGACATCTCGGCCCGCGTGGTCGGCGCCCGCATGGGCCAGATCCTCGGCCAGCAGTTCGTGATTGAGAATCGCGTCGGCGCAGGCTCGAGCCTTGCCGCCGCGCAGGTCGCCCGCGCCGCGAAGGACGGCTACACGCTGTACGTCGGCAATGCCGCGAACGTCATCAACGCGGCGATGTCGTCCAATCTGAATTTCGACTTCTACAAGGACTTCGAACCGGTCGCGCTGATCACCTCGACGCCGACCGTGCTCGCGGTCACACCCGAGCTCGGCGTGCAAAACGTCAAGCAGCTGATCGCGCTGGCCAAAGCCAAACCGGGCGAGCTGTCGTTCGGTTCGTCGGGCGTCGGCAGCTCGACGCATCTGGCGCTGGAGCTGTTCAACCGGCTGGCGCAGGTGAAGATCACGCACATTCCGTATTCGGGCAGCCCGCAGGTCATCACAGACATGCTGGCCAACCGCGTGCAGGGCTATTTCTCGCCGGCTTCGACCGTGATGGGTCACATCCAGGCGGGCAAGCTCGTGGGCCTTGCGATCACCGACCCGAAGCGCAGCTCGATCCTGCCCGAACTGCCGACCATGATCGAAGCCGGCGTGCCGGATTTCGAGTCCGTGCTCTGGTTTGGCATCGATGCGCCGGCCGGCACACCTCAACCGATCGTCGACAAGCTGGCACGCGCCGCCAACGAGGCGCTCAAGTCGGACGAGATCGTCAATTCGCTGAAGAGCCAGACGATCGCGACCCTCGGCGGCACGCCGGAGGAATTCCGCAAGCACCTGGAAAGCGAGCGCAAACGCTGGACCGCGGTGGTCGAGGGCGCGGGCTTGCGCAAGTAAAGACGGGCCTCGATACGCCTGACTTTCCGTGGTCCCATTAACGCAGCGCTGACGATGATTGCGACCCGCACGCTTTACGCGATTGGCATAGCGAGCGCTTAACGTTGCTTGTGCTAGCGGTCACCGCGGTTTTTGCGGGGCATGACCATGAGCACAGTGCGCTTTTCGCTGGTTGCGGTCGGGCTGTTTATGCTCGCATTCATCGGGATTTCCTGGGCCAACAAAGGCTTCCCGGTGATGGTGACGCGCGTGGTGCCGCTGAAGCCCGACGCGCGCATCCCGACATTCGAGGAAAGCGTCAAGCAAGGGCTGCGCAAGGACTGGGAAAACTCCAAGACCGCCCAAAGCGATGGTGACAAGGAGCGCGACAAGCTTCGGCTCGAACTGCTGCAGGCGTCGATCGGCTACAAGCTGTCGCCTTGTGATGCGACCATGAGGAAGAATCTGGTCGAGGCGCTGACCCGCTACGTCAACGCCTGGGCTGCCATGGCCGGCTGCAAGTTTGGCCGCTGCACGGGCAGCGAAAAACAGCTCGATGCTGCCGCGGCGGCGTTCCAGTCGCCGGCCGACATCCACGTCCATGCGACGCTGACCGAGGCGATCAACAAAGGCGGCATCAGCAAGGCTGACTTTCCGAAATCAATCCGCGACGACGTCTTCATGTTCAGCGGCGTGCCGTTCACGTTCGGCGAAGAAAACACCTGCGCCGGCGGCCGCCGCGCAGAAAACTCGCGCTGATGCGCGCGATCCTGTTCCTGCTCGGCGGACTGGTGCTGACCAACATCGTGTGGGCCACGTTCTTCTGGCACGCGCCGGCGAAGGACAAGTCGCAGCCCATCGTCAATCCGGCGACGCTGCGCGGCCAGGATCCGTGGATGGTGACCGAGCATTACACCGTCGAGGCTCGCGACAACACGCGGAAGTCGACGCTTGAGACACTCGGCAAGCCATGGTCGTCGTTCTGCTCGGCCGAGGGGCACAAGCTGCTGGTCGGCGCGATCGACTACTACTATTGGCAGCGCAGCAGCCAGCTTGCGTGGTATCCCAAGAATTGGGGTGAGGAGGCGCGGCCTTACATCATAAAGGTCTGGGCCACGGCCGACGACAACCGCATCGAACGCCTGACGCGCGAAACCTATGGCCGGGGCTATTTCTCGCTCGACGAATTGAAGCTCTCGGCGCGCTCGTCGCTGGCCGAGACGCTGAAGCGCGAGCGGGTGACCGCGAAACCCTGCAGCGGCTGAGCCACAGCCGATTGTCTCTCGCCGCCGCTCGTGCAGCATGGGCCGGTTCTGAACGGAGCGGCCATGCGCACGACCATCGTCCCCGCCCTGCTTGCCATAGCTCTTTCCGTCGCGCCGGCGTCGGCGCAGCCACAGGCCTCGCCGCGATTCTGGCCCTCGGTGCAGAAGATCTGCGACCAGACCGCGGCGACGAAGCCCAGCTCCCTTGCCAAGAAGATCGCGCAGACTGCGCTCGATGAGCATTACCGGTTCGGCGGCCACCAGATCGACTCCGACGGCAGGCTATTCCGGTTTGGGCTCGTCGAGTCCGAACAGGAGGAGGAAGCCTCCGGTCCCCAAGCGACGCTCGGCCACCTTGGCTGGTGGCAGGTGCTGAAGTACTGGCGGGCGCTTTACGGCACCAATCCGAAGGTTGCCGCGCGGCTGCGTGTCTGGGGCTATGAGGAAGCGTCCGCGTCGCACAATGAAGACAGGGATGGCGCGCCGGACAAGGACCGCGCTCCGCTTCACGACGAGGCCACGAAGGCCGATCTGACGAAGGTCTCCGTCGCCGATCTAATCAGGCTCGGCGCCCAGACGAACGATCGCGATGCGATCGAAGTGCTGCGCGAGGCCGCATTCCGCTCGGCGATCGTGGACAATCCGTGGTCGGCGGCGTTCGTGAGCTATGTGGTGAAGACGGCCGCGCTGGGCGGCGGCCCCAATCCTTCCGAAATACAAAGCTTCGCGAGAAGCAGATTTCCGTTTTCAGCCGCGCATCGCGACTACATCCTCGCGGCCTTCAAGACCAGCCTCGCGGACGCCCCGGCCGGCAAGGCGTCCGGAAAAGACGGGCATCTCTACCGCGCGTGTCCCGTCTATGCCACGGAGCCGCGGATCGGCGACATGCTCTGCTATCACCGCGAAAGGCAGTTGAAGGACGCAAGCGACAGCACCGTTCGCAACATCATCCTGGACGATGCGCAAGCCGGCCGCTTCGAAACCTCGATCAGCCACAACCACTGCGACGTCGTCGTCCATGTCGATCGCGAAGCGCGGAAGGTCTACGTCGTCGGCGGCAATGTGCAGCAGTCGGTGACTGTGAAGAAGCTCAGGCTCCGCCGTGACATGAAATTGGCCGAAAACAAAAGCGGCTGCGGCGACTGGACCTTGCCGCCACCCTCGGCCTCGGTGCCGGTCGGGCCAAGCGTCCGCGACAACTGCTCGCTCAACGAGAAGAAATGGTTCGTGCTGTTGCAGATGCGGTGACAGGATTCTCCAGCTGGTGCACGGCCCTTTCGGAAAAACCGGCGTCCACCCCGGATCAAATCCGGGGCAGGCAGGGACACGCGCTACCCGCCAAGCTTGATCCCCGCCTCGCGAATGATCTTGCCCCACTTCTCGGTCTCGGTCCTGATGAAGCTGCCGAACTCCTCCGGCGTGGTGTGACGGTATTCGACGTTGAGCGTCTTGAAGCGCGCCTGTACGTCGGGCTGCTTCAGCACCTCATTCATCCCGGCGTTCAGCTTCCTGGCGATGTCCGGCGGCGTGCCGGCGATGACGAACAGCCCATTCCACTCATAAGCCTCGAAACCCGGGATGGTGTCCTGCACCGCCGGCAGATCGGGCAGCGTGCCGAGCCGGCCCTTGCCGGTGTGTGCGATCGCCTTCACCTGACCCGCTTGAACCAGGCTCACCGATGACGAGCCGTTGGAGAAGAAGAACTTCACCTGACCGCTGATCACGTCCTTCAGAGCGTCACCGCCGCCGCGATAGGGAATGTGATTGATCGGCACCTTGCCCATGTATTTCAGCAGTTCGAGACACAGATGCTGCAGTGTGCCGTTGCCTGACGATGCGAAATCGAGTCCGCCCGGCGTCTTCTTCGCGAGGTCGAGAATGTCGGTCACGGTCTTCACGTCGACCGAAGGCGTCACCAGCAGGAGATTGGGCACCAGCGAAACCAGCGCCACCGGCACGAAATCCTTGGCGTAGTCGAACGGCAATTTGGGATAGAGCGCCGGGTTGATCGAGAACGCCGTCGCGTCGTGCAGGATCGTATAACCGTCCGGCTCGCCCTTGGCGGCGAGCGCCTCGGCGATGGTGCCGCCTGCGCCGCCGCGATTGTCGATGACGAACTGCCTGCCCCAGAGCTCGCCGAGCTTCTGGTAGACGATGCGCGCCGTGGTGTCGGCGCCGCCGCCCGGCGGATAGGGCACGACCACCTTCACCGGCTTGGTCGGCCATTCGGTCTCCGCCCGCGCACCGGTCGCGCCCAGCGCCATGACGCCTGCGGATGCCGCGAGCAGTTTCCGCCGCGTGAGCATGTCATCCTCCCCGTGTTCGTTGGATGGCAGCCTAACGGATCGGCCGTGGCGCGAACAGGCGAAGCCGGGCGCGCGAAAGGTCGCGCACCCGGCTTGCTGAACTGATGCTTTCGGCTATTTGCGGCTGAGCGAGATGGCGACGTGCTGCAGCTCGGTGCCCGGCGCCTGGATCGAGATCGACTGCTGGTTGGCAACCGTATTCAGCGCAAGCGACGCCGAGATGATGCCCGACACGCGCACCTTGATCGTGCTGCCGTTGCCGCTGCCCTCGATGCTGCCGCCGACGCCGCGGGTTTTTTCGTTCCAGGTGCCGGTGACGGCGCCGTTGCTGTAGCTTGCGTTGCTCTGGAGCTCGAAGTTGTAGCTGTCGCTTGCGCAGCGCAGCGTGAGATCGACACTCTCACCCGCGCCGCCGACATCGTAGTGGGCGCGGCAGCGCAGCCGCTCCTTGGCGCCATTCGACATGGTGAGGGTGCCGCCGCCCGACCAAGAGCCCGACAGGGCCGCGAACGGACCGGTTGCGGCATGAGCCATCGACGGCAGCGCCGCAAGGGCCAGCAGACCCACCCCGGCGATGGCAAATTTCGTGTGATTCCTCAGCGATTTGATATTGGCAAACATGACACCCGCTCCCCACAATCGATTGGTGATGCCGTATAGTCGGAAGCCGCCGATAAAAGGTTCATGGATGCAGCGATTAATGGGTTGAGCCCGACCGTCCGGCCGGGACCGATCGCAATCCGGGATCGTTTCGTGGCGACAGGTCAAGCACATGCCGGCGCGGGGCTTGGGCGCGCTGCCGCGCCGAAGCGAACGAGAGGAATGCCAAGAACCATGTCCAGAGCTGAAACGAAGACCAAAGGGCGAAGAGAAGAACCGAAGATCCGGCGGACATTGCATTTCAGATTCACGTTGACCGCTGCTTCGGAACAGATGATCGCGATGATCAAGTCGTCAGCGCCGCTCTATCAGATGTTCACCGACGCAAAAGTGCGGCTCCTGCAGAACGTCGACGATCCTGGTCGCTTCCTCCAGGAGATCGAATACGACGCGCCGGAGTCCCTCGAACTCAACCGTCAGCAACTCGCCAGCGACCCCCGCGTGCAAACCTACCTGCAGGCCTGGCGTTCGATGTTTCCGGGCGCGGTCGAAATCGAGGTGTTCAAGGTCATCTAGGCTTTTCATCGTAGGTTCATCGGGTCTGGCCGATGATCAGCCTGGCCGTTTCTCATTGAGACGGCATCAGCCGCCTCGGCTAAGATGGCCGTGGGGGTTGCCCCGGTATTTAAGGAGACTGCAACATGACGATGCGTGCTCTTACCCTGCCGATCGGCGCGCTCCTTGCGGGCCTTGCGATCAGCGTCACACCCGCCCAAGCGCTCACGATGAAGGAATGCAGCGCCAAGTACAAAGAGGCGCAGACCGCCAACACCTTGAACGGCCAGAAGTGGAACGACTTCCGCAAGGCAAATTGCGGCAGCGATGCGACCGCAACGCCTGCGGCGACTCCGGCCGCGGCTCCTGCCGCAGCACCGGCGAAGCCCGCCACTGAAGCTGCGGCCCCGGCCAAGCCCGCGAAGACAGCGGCGAAGCCCGCGGCAGCGGCTCCGGCCGGCTCCGGTAACGCGGTATTCCCGAGCGCGGTCGATCAGAAATATTCGAAGGAGACCGAGGGCAAGGCCCGGATGCACACCTGCCTGGATCAGTACAACGCCAACAAGGCCAACAACGGCAATGGCGAGCTGAAATGGATCCAGAAGGGCGGCGGCTACTACAGCGAGTGCAACAAGCGCCTGAAGGGCGCTTGATCGGCTATCCGGCATTTCTCAACGAGGCGGCGCGAGGGTAACCTCGCGCCGGTGCGACGCGTTAGTTCTCGAACCAAGGGCGAAAAACAATGGGTATCTTCAGCAGCATCGTAGGCGCAATTTTCGGTCACAGCTCGCCAGCAGCGACGGCGGCGGTCAGCGGCGAAACGGCAGCTCCGGCACCGAGCGCACCGACGGTGGACGTGGCCGCGATCCTCGACAAGGCCGCCGCGGCGAAAAAAGAAAAGCTTGCGTGGAAGACGTCGATCGTCGACCTGATGAAGGTGCTCGATCTCGACAGCGGCCTCGCCGCGCGCAAAGAACTCGCCAAAGAGCTGAAGTACACCGGCGACACCAATGACTCGGCGACCATGAACATCTGGCTGCACAAGCAGATCATGCAGAAGCTCGCCGCCAACGGCGGCAAGCTGCCGCCGGACATCAAGACCTGACATCGAACAAGCAACGGCGCGCGACAGAAGCCAAGCCTGACGCGCGCCGAAGCCTCGCTCCGCAGATTGTTTACATCGCAGGCAAGATCGCGATATCGCGAACGCCGCTTACACCTTTGATCTGAACGGCAGGCGTGGCCTTGCCGGTTGCCAGATCGACGCTCAGCAACCAGTCGCCTGACATCAGCCAGGCTTCGTTCTTGCCGTTGCCGTCCAACCAGATGTCGAACGCCACGGTGTCGACCTTTGTGCCGAGCTTGCCGACCGCATTCAGCACGCCATCATTCGGCGGTGCCTGCTTGATCAGCGCGCCGATCGTGCCATCGATGTTATAGAGCGCGGTCTCCTTCGCACCCTTCACCGAATTCGTGTAGGCGCCGGCCACGATGTTCGGCTTTTCGCCCTTGTGCATGTCGGTGTCGGCAAACTTGTGCGAGCCATCCGTCGTGACCTTGCCATCGTCGACATTGACTCGGAGGCTGGTGCCGTCGTTGCTCATCAGCCGCATACGGTCCGCGACCGGGTTGAAGTCGACCGTCGCCGACGAGCCCGCGGCCAGCGTCTTTTCGAGTTTCGACTTCATGGTCGCCTTGCCGCTTCCGAGGTCGACCGTGTAGATGCCGCCGTCGGAGCCGACCGCATAGAGCATGCCGTCCGCCGGGCGGATGTCGAAGCCCAGCACTTTCCCGGACATACCGGAGATCTTCCAGGTCTTGATCACGGCCTTCTTACCGGTATCCACGATCGAGACGGTGTTGTCGCCCGAAAGTGCAGCCACCTCTGCGGCCTGCGCTGCCGCCGTTCCGATCAGAAAGACCGCCGACGCGGCCAGAATGGTTCGGATGCTCATGACACTCTCCCTTGGAATCGCTGTCGCCGATTGCGACCACTTCGGATACGGGCGGGAGCGAGGGCCGGATGCCGAAGGCGCCGTAAAAGAAAATTGAGCGCCCTGCATCCAAACAGGTGAAGCCGCAGTAGTCGGCTGTGACATTGGCCCGTCTTGGGTCTTTCGGGGAGTTTGCGTAGGATGATTGCAGGCCGGTAACCGATGATCACCACCGACTCAGCCGCCGACGGCGCGACCGAGGCGCAGGTCGCCGCAGCCCTCGCCCGGTGCGCCGCAGGCGAACGCGCGGCGCTCCGCGTTATCTACGACATCGAGGCGGGCCGCATGGTCGGCGTCGCGCGCCGGATGTTGCGGCGGCAGGATCTGGCCGAGGAAGCCGTGCAGGACGCCTTCATGCGGGTGTGGCGCTCGGCCCGTACCTTCGATCTGGCCAAGGGCGCGGCGCGAAGCTGGCTCTATGCCATCCTGCGCAACTGCGCACTGACCATCCTGCGCGACGAGAGCCGCTTCACCGCCGACGAAAGCCTTGCCGAAGAAGCCGTGCCGGCGACCGAAAGCGCGCTGACCCGGCTGCCTGAGCACAGCGCACTGCGGCGCTGTCTCGAAAGGCTCGACGCGTCACGCCGCGCCGCGGTCGTGCTGGCTTACGTGCACGGACTGTCGCATGGCGAGTTGGCCGGCAAGCTTGGCGTGCCGCTCGGCACGGCGAAGAGCTGGGTGCGGCGAAGCCTCATCTCGTTGCAGGAGTGCATGGGATGACGATCACCGCTGACGACAAAGCCTCGGCCGGCGAATATGTGCTCGGTGTCCTTGAAGGCGAAGCCCAGACCGCAGCCGAACAGCGGATCGCGAGCGATGCGGAATTCGCACGCGAGGTTGAAGCATGGCGCACGCGGTTTGCAGCGTTCGACGACACCGCGGAAAAGCAGTCAGCCGGCGAAGCGCTCTGGCGCAACATCGAATCCGGCGTGTCGGGAAGCGCCGCGAGCGAACCCGCTTCGCCGTCGCCATGGTCGCGATTCTGGAACAGCCTGCCGGCCATGCGGGCCGCCGCGCTCGGCACGTCGTTCGCGGCGCTTCTGCTCGCCGTTGGGCTCGGCTTTGCGCTGCGCACGGCTTATCAGCAGCCGACCCTGATCGCGGTGCTGGTCGACGGCAATCGCACCGGCGCGGTGGTGCAGGCATTCGCCGACGGCCGCGTGGTGCTGATGCCGCTCACCGATATCAGCGTGCCGTCGGGCCGCGCCATTGAGGTCTGGACCCTGCCGAGCCGCGAGCGCGGTCCGGTGTCGGTCGGCCTGATGGATCGGGCGCGCTCGCTGACGCTGTCGTTGAAGGACCTGCCGGCGCCGAAGCCTGACCAGTTGTTCGAGATGACGCTGGAGCCCGCGACCGGCTCGCCGACCGGACGGCCGACCGGGCCGATCCTGTTCAAGGGCAACACCGCGGAGGCGCTGTAAGCGCGGAAAGACCGTTCGTCAGACCGACGGATTGAGCTGCAGTTCGCCCGGGAAGCTCAGGTTGCCGCCGAGACGGCGGCGGCCGTCGGACAGCGCGGTGCGCGCAGCACGAAGATCGGCGACGACGCGCAGCAGCGCGAACACCTGCCGCGGCTGCTGGATCAGCGAGCGGGCCACCGCGAACACATCGGGGCGGCCGTCGGAGCGCATGCCGACCAGCGCTGCCGGCGGCAAGGTCCGCTCGGCCGGATCGATGATCACCCTGCAGGCCGCGAACGGCACGCCGTGACGAGCCGCGATGCGCGCCGCGATGTGGGATTCCATGTCGCAGGCGACGGTCCCGTGGGTCTGATGCAGCGCCCGCTTGTCGGACTCGGCGACCACCGGAGCATCGACGCCTGAGATATCGGCATGCACCGCGCGAGGCAGCGCGTTCAAAAGCTTTTGCGACCAGCGGGTATCGGTCGGGATGCGCACACCATCGGTAATCACGCCGGAGGCAACGACCCAGTCACCTGGTGACAAACCAGGCGCGAGTCCGCCGGCGATACCGATGCTGATGATGCCGCTGCCGCCCGCCTCGACCGCCGCTTCGAGCTTGTCGATGTAGCGTTGGGCCGCCCCGCAAAGAACGGAAACCCCTGGTCCTGCAGCGACTTGAGCCTCAAAGGAAAGGCAAGTGACAGCGATAATCGGTCGGTCGTTCACGTTGTGGCCCTTCAGGATCGAACGGCCACCGAGTGGAATCGCATTCGAGCCCCCGTCCCCTTTTATTAGCAAGCGTACACAGTATCAAAGCACACGGCATTCCAATTCGCTGCAGTGCGAACAAGTCACAGGAATGTGTGATTTACGGGTAACACCCTTGTCACACAAGCCTCATTTTCACAGGCTTCACCTGGGGTTCCGAGCAGCCCCTAAAGCTTGGCGATTTTGGCGCCCTCGATGATCTTTTTGTACATGGGAACCTCTTTGGCCACCCGTTCCATGTGTTCCTTTCCGGTTTTGGCCGTGATCTCGAAGCCGGCTTGGATCAGCTTCTCCCTGAAGTCCGGTTTGGCCAGGACACCGAGGGCGACCTTTTCCAGTTTTGAGACAATCTCAGGCGGCGTCTTCGCCGGAGCCATCAGGGCGCAATAGGTCTCGAACACGAAGTCGTCGAAGCCCGCCTCCGCCATGGTCGGGATGTCCGGCAGGTCGGGCCAGCGTTTGGTGCCGGTCACGGCGAGGCCTTTGATCTGGCCGGCCTTGATCTGCGGATGCGCCGGCGCGAGCACGCCCGACGAGAGTTGCACCGTGCCGGCGATCAGCGCCTTCAGCGCGTCACCGCCGCCGGCAAACACCACCGTGGCCATGCCATGCAGGCCCTCGCGGGCCTTGAGCACCTCGGCCTCGAGTTGTGGCGTGGTGCCGATCGGCGGCGAGGACACGTTGAACTTGCCGGGGTCCTTCTTCGCCAGCGCCACGAACTCCTTCATGGTGCCGACACCGAGATCGGGCTTCACCGCGAACACGTTGGGCGAAACGGCGAGCTCGCAGATCGGGGCGAAATCCTTGAACGGATCGTAGGGCAGAGAATTGTAAAGGCCCGGGTTGACCGCAAACGCGCTGGTGGTCAGCAAAATGGTGTAGCCATCGGCATCCGCGCGCGCGACATAGCCCATTCCGATATTGCCGCCCGCGCCGCCCTTGTTCTCCACAATGACGGAGCCTCCGAGCGGATCGCCCATAGCCGTCGCCATGAAGCGCGCGATGATGTCGGAAGGCCCGCCCGGCGTGTTGGCGACCACGATCCGCACCGGCCGGTCCGGATAGGCCGCGAAGGCTCGGCTCGTCAGAATGCTTGGCGTCGCCACCCCTGCGGCCAGCACTGCGGCCGATTTCAAAACGCGGCGCCGCGACGGCGCGATGGTGCGCGAGAAAGCCACGATCAATCCTCCCGATCTTTATTTTACCGCCATGCTAGGAAGTTGCGGTGAAGCCCGCAACGGGCGCCATGCCGCATTCCGCAGAAGGCTCGCGTTGAAGTTCTGCCGCGATCTCTGGTTAAATCCGATCGGGGGCGGGACCGGAGCCACCTGCCATGCATGCTTTGCGCACTTCGATCGGCGTCGCCGCCTGCCTGCTTTTCTCAGGCGCGGCCTTCGCCGCACCAGCCTACGTCGTCTCCACCGTGAACCTGCGCACCGCCGCCGGCACCAACAACGAAGTCGTGGTCAAGATTCCGACCGGTTCAATGGTCGACGCCTCCAATTGCAGCGAATGGTGCGAGGTCGAATGGCAGGGCAAGAAAGGCTTTGCCATCGCCACCGCGCTCGACCGCAGCGGCCGCGTGCCGGCGCCGCGGCGTACTGCCGCAGCGCGTCCCGGCCCGGGTCCAGGCCGCGGCTATACCGAGGACGAATACGTCCCTGTCGATCCACCGGTCGCTTACGGCCCGCCGCCCGTCTATTACTACGGCTATCGGCCGTACTACCGGCCATGGGGCTGGCGCCGCCACTACTGGTAGCCGCAAGCTCCTCGTAGAAGCCTGAAGTTCAGGGAAGGAACACGATGCGCGTTGTCTTCGCGGCGCTTGCCGCGGCTCTCACCTTTTTCTCCGCCACCGTCCTGCCGTCGCGTTCCGCATCGGCGCTCGATTATCCGAACCGCCCCGTCCGCGTGATCATCCCGTTCACCGCGGGCGGCGCGCCGGACGTGCTGATGCGAATGGTCGGCCAGGCACTCTCGGAGAAGTGGGGCCAGGGTGTCGTGATCGAGAACCGCGCCGGCGGCAACACCATGGTCGGCACCGTGGCCGCGGCGAAGAGCCCGGCCGACGGCTACACGCTGTTGCTCGCCGCCGATCAGACGTTCGTGCTCAATCCGCTGCTCTATGCGACGCTGCCCTATTCGATGAAGGAACTCGACACGATCGCGCTGATTGCGTCGATTCCGCACATGCTGGCGGTCGCCAACAAGGTGCCGGTGTCGAACGTCAAGGAGCTGATCGCGCTCGCCAAGGCCAAGCCCGACACCATCACGTTCGGCACCACGGGCGCCGGCACCATCCAGCGCATCGCCACCGAATATTTCGCCGCCATCGCCGGCGTGAAGCTCGTCCACGTGCCCTACAAGGGCGCCAACGAAGCCACCATGGCGATCCTGCAGGGCGAGATCGACATGACCATCAATGGCATGTCGAACATCCTGCCGCACATCGAAAGCCATAAGCTCAAGGCGCTCGCCGTTTCGACCGCCGAGCGCAATCCGCTGGTGCCGGATATCCCGACCATGCAGGAGGCCGGCGTGCCGGGCTACACCTCGCAGGGCTCATTCGGCCTCTTTGCTCCCGCGGGAACACCCCACGACATCCGCGACAAGATCGCGGCCGACGTGGCGGAGATCATTGCGCGGCCCGACGTGAAGAAGGCGCTGGAGGCGCGGAGCTTCGTGGTCACGAGCCTCGGGCCGGATGCGTTCGACAAATACATCGCGTCGGAGCACGTGAAGTGGGAGGCGGTGATCAAGCGCGCCGGGATCAAGGGGGATTGAGCGCCGTGTGCGGCGTTTCACAAATACCTCTGCTCAAGCCCACACTTCGTCAGAGTGCCCTTCTGAACATCGCCGAAGCATGACCGGCTCTCCAGGGATTGCGAATTTGGATTAGCCGAGGGTCGGTTTCCTGGGCGACCTGCCGCAAAGATGATCAACACCAGCACGGATCGGTGCGGCCTCGACGCCGCGCCGAAACCCGGCCTCACGTCAAAACCCCTGGCCTTCCAATCGGCTACGTGCCGTTTGTTGCCCAGCCCTGGTGGCATGCCCGTTGCTTGATCAAAGATTTCCAAGTGACGAAAGGGCCAGCAATGATCGCGAAAGCCGGAACTCACACCCTGGGCTTTATTTTAGGCGCGATACTCTCGTTCGCGCCGGCGCACGCCGCGGAGCTGGTCAAGGTCAAGCTCGCCGAGGTGATCCGCTCGCAGTTCTACATGCCGATGTATGTCGCGATCGCCAAGGGTTACGCGAAGGACGAAGGCCTCGATATCGAGCTGATCACCAACAACGGCGGCGACCGAACCGGGGCCATGGTGCTGTCAGGCGGCGCCGATTTCGGCCTCGCCGGCCCCGAAGTACCGATCTACATCTACAACGGTGAATCGGCCGACAAGCCGATCATCTTCTGTGCGCTGACCGCGACCGACGGCTTGTTCATCGCCTCGCGCCAGAAGTACGACAAGGTCGACTGGTCGGCGATCAACGGCAAGAAGATCATGGGCTACCGGCCGGGCAGCACGCCGGAGCTCTATCTCGAATACGTGCTCAAGCAGAACAAGGTCGACGCCGCGACCATCAAGGGTATCACGACCAACGTGGCGCAGACCGCGCGCGACGGCGCCTGGATTTCCGGCGTCGGCGACTTCGGCATCTTCAACGAACCGAACCTGACCAAACTGATCCAGGGTGGTCATGCGCACTACTTCGCTTCGGTCGGCAAGGAGGTCGGGCGCGCCGACTACACGCTGTTCTTCGCCAAGAAGAGCTGGCTCGAGAAGCACAAGGACATTGCGCAGAAGTGGACCAACGCCATCGCCCGGGCCCAGGTCTTCGTGCAGAACGCCAGCGAGCGCGAGATCGCCGAGACCGTCGCGCCGTTCTTCCCAGGTCTGGCGATCGACGATGGCGTCACGGTGGTGAACCGTTATCGCACGGCTGGCGTGCCGATCTGGGCAACCAGCACCATCCTGGACAAGGCCGGTCTCGCCAAGGCGCAGGAGATCATGGTGTCCGGCGGCGTGTTGCCGGCCGGCAAGGAGGTGCCTTACGAGGCTCTCGTCGACACTTCTTATGGCGAGGCCGCGACGAAGACGCTTGCCGGCAGCAAGTAACGCGAGGTGGCCGATGACAATGCTTGACCATGCAAGCGCTGCGCAGCCAGCGGTGGAGATCGACAGCGTCACGCTGAACTACTTCACGCCCGAACGCGAAACGCTCGCGCTCTCCAACGTGTCTCTCAAGGTGGCGCCGGGCGAGTTCATCGCGATCGTCGGCTCCTCGGGCTGCGGCAAGAGCACGCTCCTTTCGATGATCTCAGGCTTGCTGCCGCCGTCGCGCGGCAGCATCCGGATCGACGGCCAGGCCGTGACCAAGCCGTCGCCGCGCGTCGGCTACATGTTTCAGAAGGACACGCTGCTCGACTGGCGCACCATTCTGGACAACGTGGTGATCGGCGCCGAGCTTCTCGGCCGCGACATGAAGGTATCACGCCGCCGCGCCGAGGAGCTGCTCACGCGCTACGGCCTCGGCGAATTTCTGCACAGCTTGCCGAGCCAACTGTCGGGCGGCATGCGTCAGCGCGCGGCGCTGGCCCGCACCCTGTGCTGCGAGCCGGATTTGCTGCTGCTCGACGAGCCGTTCTCGGCGCTCGACTATCAAACCCGGCTGGCGCTCTCCGACGAAGTCGCGGGCATCCTCACCGCCGAGCAGAAGACTGTCATCCTCGTGACCCACGATATCGGCGAGGCGATCAGCATGGCGGACCGTGTCATCGTCATGAGCCGGCGCCCGGGGCGTATCAAGTCCGAGCACCGCATCACGTTCCCGAGCTTCGGCCCGATGCGGCCGACGCCGTTCCAGGCCAGGAAGTGCGGCGAATTCGCGGGCTTTTTCCAGACCATCTGGGACGAGCTCGACATCCACCAGATGCAGTGAGGGGCGCATGACGATGATCACAAGCACCAAGTCGCTGCTGTCGCACTTTTCGCGGGCGCCCGCTGCCGACCATGCGCAGGGGCCCGCACCGAGCGCCGCTTACTCTTCGTATCTCAAAGCCCTGCGACGCCGAACGCTGACGATCCAACTCTGGCAGGTCGGCCTCGTCGCCGCGGTTCTCGTTCTCTGGGAGATCTTGCCGCGCACGGGCCTGATCAACCCGATGCTGACCAGTTATCCAAGCGCCGTGGTACGCACCTTTATGACGCTGCTCGAGGACGGCAGCCTCCAGACTCACACGCTCGCCACCATCAGCGAGACCGTCGTCGGCTTCATCGGCGGTATGCTGCTTGGCACCTTCTGCGCCGTGGTGCTGTGGTGGTCACCCTATGTCTATCGGATACTCGATCCGTTCATCGTGGTGCTGAACGCGATCCCCAAGATCGCTTTGGTGCCGATCTTCTACATCTGGCTGGGCGACATCGCCTCGATCTACGCCATGGCGATCGCGATCAGCGTGTTCGTTACCATCCTGATGCTCTATACCGGATTCCAGTCGATTGATCCGGACAAGATAAGACTGGTGCGGCTATTCGGCGCCTCGCGCTTCAAGGTGCTGATCAAGATCGTGCTGCCAGGCAGCGTGCCGACGATGATCGCGGCGCTGAAGGTCAATGTCGGCTTGGCGCTGGTCGGCGTCGTGGTCGGTGAGTTCCAGTCGGCCAAGGCAGGACTCGGCTATCTCATCACCTACGGCAGCCAGATCTTCCAGATGAACCTGGTGATGACCGCGATCGTGGTGCTCGCGGTGATCTCGTCGCTGCTGTTCGCCGGCATTCAGTGGCTGGAGGCCACGGCGCTGCGGCGGCACGGCAGCGCAAGCAGCGGAAATTAGCCGCGTCAGTTGATCGTGATGTTCGCGGTCTTGATGACGTCACGCCACATATCGGACTCGCGCTTCATCTGATCGGCGAATTCCTTTGGCCCGTTGCCGATCGCCACCATGTTGATCTGCAGCAGGCGATCCTTCATCGATTGATCGGCGAGCGCCGCGCGAAACTCGCGCGACAGCGCGTCGATGACCGGCTGCGGCGTCCCTTTGGGCGCCACCAGCCCCCACCAGTTGCTGATCTCGAAGTTCGGCAAGCCTGCTTCAGCGGCAGACATGACGCTGGGCAGCGTCGGTGCACGCTTCTGGCCGGCGCTCGACAATATCCGCAGCTTGTTGGCCTTTTCGAGCTCTGCGGCGCCTGGGACCGTGCCGATGTAGAACTGCACGTCGCCCGCGAGCAGCGCCGCCACCGACTGGTTGCCGGCTCGGTAGGGCACGTGCGTCATCTCCACGCCGGCGAAACGTGCGAACAGCACCCCGCCGAGATGCATCGGCGTGCCGACTCCCGACGAAGCGTAGTTCAGGGAGCCGGGCTTCTGCTTGGCGAGTTGGATCACCTCGCTCAGCGTCTTCGCCGGAAGCTGCGGGCTGGCGTAGATGAAGAATGGCAGCTCGACCAGGACTCCGATGGGCTCGAAGCCTGTGAGCGGATCGAAGCCCATGTTCGGATAAAGGTACTGATTGATGACAAAGTTGTTGGTGGCGCCGAGCAGCAGCGTGTAGCCGTCGGGATCGGATTTCGCGACGAAAGCTGCGCCGAGATTGCCCGCCGCACCAGGACGCGACTCGATGATGATGGGCTGGCCGAGCTTGGACTCCACCACATTGGCGACGACGCGGAGCGCGGCCTCTCCGGTGCTGCCCGCTCCGTAAGGCACGATCACGTGAATGGGCTTGGTCGGATACTCGGCAGCACGGGCCGCCACGCCTGTCCACAGCGCCGCAACGAGCAGAAGCAAAAGCCGCATGGTCGTCCCCCCTCCCCGATCCGTTCAGTCGAAGCGGCGGCTCTGCATGACCTGATGGGTCACCGCGCCTTCGAACTTCGGATAGTTGTCGAAGTCGCGCAGGCCTTCCTTGCGCTCCGCCGACTGACGCATCTTCACGAAGTCCTCGGCGGAATCAAACACCGCCTGCACGATCTGCAAGCGCTCGACCGCACGGCCGATCGCCGGCGGCTTCGCCGTCGCCGGCAGATAGTACGTGACGCTGCGGATGCCGGGCATCCGGAACACGATCGGGACGTGGTGCGCACGGTAGTAGGCGTGAAACGCCGCCGGATTTTCCGCCGGTCCGTCGTACTGGACGAAGAAAGACACCGCTTTCGGGGGCGCTCGCGAGTCCTCGGGGCTGCCGCTCTTGAGCCATTCCGTGCTCATCACGTGGGCGTGGGTGTCATGGACGCCTTTGGCCGACGCCAATCCGGCAAATGCAGCCTTGATGGCCTCGCACGCAGCGGCCAGCGCCGCGTCGTCCGGAAAATACAACTGGCAGAGCAGCAGGCGCGCGTCCTGCGCGACCGGCAGCGGGTCCTGCCCCGGAACCGTGAGCGGCGTGTGCATGAGGATGGAATTCGATGGGCCTAGCGTCCGCTTGAGTTGCTCGAGCGCGCGCGCGGCTACTGCATCAAGCCCGGCCGCGTCAGCCGGTTTGCCGTGGAGATGAATGAATAACGACAGGCCCATGCTGACCGCGTGCTTTCGTTGTTACGGGAAGAAATGACGGCGACGCCTTGTCACCCGTGCCGCTCATAGGCCCGCTGCCAGACCACATAGAGCGCGACACCGGCCGCAAGCGCGGCCAGGAGCCAGATCAGGAAGAAGACGAGTTGCGAGACAGCCATGCACCGAGGCTACCGCCTTGACGGCTGCAACGAAAGCCGGGCGAAATCCCGCTCCGCAGAACCAGGAGCCGCGCATGTTTCTCGAAATCGCCCAGATCGACGTCAAGCCGGGCCAGGAGGCCGAGTTCGAAGCCGGCGTCGCCAAGGCCGCGCCGTTTTTCAAGCGCGCCAAGGGCTGCAAGGCGATGTCGCTGCAGCGCTCGGTGGAGAAGCCCAGCCGCTACCGGCTGTTTCTGACCTGGGAGACGGTCGAGAACCACACCAAGGATTTCTACGGCAGCGCCGACTGGCAGGAGTGGCGCAAGCTCGTGGCGCACACCTTCGATGGAACGCCGTCGGTCGAGCATGTGCAGGAGACATTGAAGGCATTCTAACTGTCCCGGCTTGTCCGCCTCCCACCCAGGCCGTAGGGTCCGCCCGCGATAACAAGAACCGGGAGGATTTCATGGGCGCAACCCGCTGGATTTTCGCACTGACGGCGCTCGTGGTGGCTGTCTCACCGGCGGCCGCGCAGCAGTTTCCGACCAAGCCGATCACCTTCGTCGTTCCCTACGCCGCCGGCGGCAACGTCGATATCTCGACGCGCATCCTGCAGGCCGGCATTGGCGAGACGCTCGGCCAGCCGATCATCGTCGAGAACCGGCCGGGTGCCGGCGGGCTCATAGCGGGCGATTACGTGGCGCGCTCGGCGCCCGATGGCTCCACGCTGTTCGTCGGCTCCAACGCATCGATCCTGCTCGGACCGATGACCATGCCGAAGCCGCCCTATCGCTGGGATCAGGCGTTTGAACCGGTCAGCGGGCTCGCGGTCGCAACCAACATGCTGCTGGTCACGCCGAACCTGCCGGTCAAGACCGTGGGCGAACTGATCGACTACGCGAAAAAGAATCCCGGCAAGCTGACGCTCGCGACGTCGAGCGGCGCCAGCATCAACCATTTCATGGCCGAGCTGCTCAAGCTCAAGACCGGCATCACCTGGACCGAGGTGCACTATCGCGGCAACGCGCCGGCGATCAACGATCTGATGGCCGGCCATGTCGATGTCGGATTCATGCAGCTCACGGATTCGCGCCAGTATCTCGAGTCCGGCAAGCTGCGCGCGCTCGCGGTGCTCGGGCCGAAGCGCGCGCCGGCGGTGCCCGATGTGCCGACCATCATCGAAGCAGGCCTGCCCGACGTGCAGGGCATCACCTTCAACGGATTGTTCGCGCCGAAGGGCACGCCGCCCGCCGTGGTGGACAAGCTCAGCACCGCGATCCGCACCGCGTTGAGCAAGAAAGAGGTCATCGACCGGCTCGGCCAGCTTGGCTCCGACGCCAACGGCAGCACGCCCGCAGAATTCACCAAGTTCCTGAACGACGAAACCGCGAAGTGGACCGACGTGATGCAGAAGGCGAACATCAAAGTGACTGGTGAATGAGTTTGGATCGGCGGTGCAGCATCGGTGGTGCCCACCCTCCCCTGGAGGGGGAGGGTCGACCGCCGGAGCCACAAGCGCGTTCACGCGCGTCTTCGACGCGCTATGGCGGAGGCGGGCGGGGTGGGGTGATCTTTTTTGCGAAGGGGATCACCCCACCCCGCGCGCTACGCGCGCGACCCTCCCCCTCCAGGGGAGGGTGAAGCACCGCCGATCTCGCACCAACTTCAAACACTCAAGCTTCAATTCTGGAAACACCAATGAACACCACGACCACCCCTGCCCCCGACACCCGCCCGTTCTCGCCGAAGATCGATCGCAACTATCCGAAGCCGAAGCTGAAACTGCCGCCAGGCGCCACCGACTGCCATTTCCATTTCATCGGCCCGCAGAAGCAGTTCACGCTGAAGCCGAACCACGTGTTCAGCCATCTGCAGTTCGAAGACACGCCGATCGAGGACTGGCTGAAGATGCAGGACGCGCTGGGCCTGTCGCGCGGGCTGCACGTGCTGTCGATGATGTACGAGCACAATTACGAGATCGCGCTGCACGCGCAGAACCGGCTCGGCGATCGCATCCGTTCGGTGATCGTGCCGTGGCCGCACATCACCGACGGAGAGCTCGACATCCTCACCAAATCCGGCGTGGTCGGCTATCGCATCACCTGGCGGCTCACCAAGGAGATCGACCAGAAGATGGTCGCGCGCACCACCGAGCGCGGCTGGTCGATGCACTACCTGCATCGCGCCGACGAGGCGCAGATGGACGGCTGGAAGCCGCACATCCTGAAGACGCCGGGCAAGTTCGTGCTGGAGCACATGGGCGGCGTCGATCCCGCCAAGGGCATCAACGGCGAGGGCTTCAAATTCGTTCTGCAATGCCTCGACACCGGCCGCTGCTGGCTGAAGCTGTCGCCGCGCATCTCCAAGCAGGACAACTTCCCGTTCTCCGACACCGATCCGCTGGTGAAGAAGCTCGTCGAGCATGCGCCGAACCGGCTGCTGTGGGGCTCGGACTGGCCGCATCCGCAATACTTCAAGCCGATGCCCAATGACGTGGCGCTGCTCGATCAGGTGCTCGACTGGGTGCCGGACGAAAAAACCCGTAAGCTCATCTTCGTTGACAACCCGGCAGAGGTCTTCGGCTTTCCGAAGATCTGAAAACTGGAGCAGCGCCATGGGCGATGGCGTCAGGCGTTTGTTGCTTGCGGCGGTGCTGATCTCGATCACGCCGGCGCTTGCGGCTGATTTGCCGCTTAAGCCAGAGCCAGCGCCTGCTCAGACGCCGGCGCAAAGCCCTGATGGCGCAAGTCCGCTCGCGCCGCCGTCCGCCGCCTGCCGCGAATGGTCGGACGGCTGCCGCACCTGCGTGCGCGCAGCCGACGGCGCTGTTTCATGCTCCAATATCGGCATCGCGTGCACCACGAAGCCCGCGACCTGTACGGCGTCGGACACGCCGGCGCGGTAGCATGTTCGTTTGATGTTGAGACGATCACGCTCTCGATCCGTCATCCTGAGGCGCGAGAGAGCGAAAGCGAACGAGCCTCGAAGGAGACGGCCCCGAAATCCCGGGCCGTCTCCTTCGAGGCTCGTTACGCTCGCACCTCAGGATGACGGAGATAGTCCACCTGAGTTGCTTCGATCTTAACAGCAGCTCTCACATCACCGGGCCGCGACCCGCAACCGTGTGCATGACATGCGTTGCGTTGTCTGGCGCCGTATTGCCAGTCCAGACGATGAACTGGTCGGGGCGCACCAGGATCATCCGCGCCTCGTATTTGGTCCGTCCGTCGGCGTAAGTGTCACGCACCACCTTCAGCGGCACCTTGGTGGCCACGGCCGCCTGCTCGAACGCCTTCACGGCCGCATCGCCGGCGTCGAAGGCGAGCAGTGTGAAGCCCGGGCCCAACTCCTCAAACACATTCCGGCCCGACGACAGCTTCTGTGGCGCCAGATGGTGCCCGCTGCGCGCCTTGAACACGTGCTCGCCATGGGCCGTGGATTTTCCACCCGGCGGGCCGAACACCACCGGCGAGCCCTCGTAGCTCGGCTCGTAAACCAGCGCGCGGTTGTCCATGTCGGTTTCTTTTTCCTTCCAGGCACGCTCGAACTCGGCCTTGTCGCGCTCCGGATTGTAGCGGTCGAGGAACGCGCCATCGATGCGGATGCGCTTGGCGATGAAGTCCTCGGCCACCTCGTAGAAAATCGGCCGCCGCTCCTCGCTGTACGATTCGAGCAGCGTGTCACCGCCCCAGCCTTGCAGCTTGGCGGCAAGCTTCCAGCCGAGATTGACCGCATCCTCCAGGCCGTTGTTGAGGCCGAAGCCGCCATAGGGCGGATGGCTGTGCGCAGCGTCACCCGCGATGAAGCAGCGGCCGACCTGGTATTTCTCCGCGACCGCGACGCGCAGGTCCCAGAAGCCGACGTGGTCGTACTCGACCTTGAATGGAAAGCCCGCGGCCTCGTGCAGCATCCTGGTGAAGTCGAAGTTCTCGCGCGTGGTGGTCTTCGGCACCGGCGCATGGAAGAAGAAACCCTCGCCCACGTCGATGCGGCCGAAGAACTTCCAGTAGCCCTTCAGATCGGGGTGCATCGCCCGATAGGTCGAACGCTCCGGATAGCGCTGCTTCAGGCCCTCGTGGAACTCCTTGGAACGGAACACGATCAGCACCATCAGCTCGTCGAAGTCGGTGCCGCCGCGCGCAATGCCGATCTGCTCGCGCACGAGCGAATGACCGCCGTCGCAGCCGACAACGTAGTCCGCCTCCCAGGTTTCCTTTTGGGAATCCTTTTCGATCGTCACACGGACGCCCTGGGCGTCCTGCTCGATGGTCTTGGCGGTCCAGCCGAAGCGCGACTCGACACCCGGCAGCGCGTCCATCTTGGCGCGCAGCACCTTCTCCATCTGGTACTGCGGCAGCCGGTCGTTTCGCTGGAAGTAATAGTCGTGGACCATGGAGCGGCCCTGCGGCGCATGGAAATAAGGACTGTTCAGGTCGCGATAAGTGGTGATCTCGCCGATCGCGAATCCCGGCGGCATCAGCCGCGCGGCGCGCAGCTCATCGAGCAGCCCCATGAAATAGAACGTCTCCAGCGTGCGGTGGGTGAGGTTCTGGCCTTTCGGAATGCGGCCTGAGTCCGTGCGGGTCTCGACCAGCCCGCAGGTCATACCTCGCATGCCGAGCTGCACGGCGAGCGCCACGCCCACCGGCCCACCGCCCACGATCACCACCTGAAAACGCTTGGCCATTTCTATTCCCCGACAACAACGCGCCCCTGCTCTGCCCGGCCGCGCTGGCGACCCTGGCTGGAGCGTGCCATGAATACTGAAATTCCGCGTGCGTGAACATCCAAACGGCAGCCGCCATCGCATGTTCGAGAATCTGTTCCGCCTCGACGGCAAGGTGGCCGTGGTCACCGGCGCGGGCAATGGTCTCGGCCGATCCTTTTCGCTCGGGCTTGCGGCGTTCGGCGCAACCGTGGTCTGCGCCGATCGCAATCTGGCCGGCGCCGACGAGACCGCTTCGCTCGCCAAGCAATCGCGCGGCAAGGCCGAGCCGGCGCATGTGGACGTGGCCGACGAAAAATCCGTGGACCAGTTGTGGAAGGAGATCGAGGCGCATTACGGCCGCGTCGACATCCTCGTCAACAACGCCGGCATCAACACCAACGCCATGCGCACCCACGAATACAGCGTGGCCGACTGGGACCGGCTGATGGCCATCAACCTGCGCGGCGTGTTTCTGACGACGCGTAAAGCGCTGGCGCTGATGCTGCCGGGCCCGGGTTCGATCATCAACATTTCCTCGATCTTGGGCTTGCGGGGCTTCTGGCCGGGCTCACCCGCAGGCTCGATCAGCTATTCGGCGGCAAAGGCCGGTGTGATCGGCTTCACGCGGCAGGTCGCGGCCGAATACGCGCCGGAAAAGATCCGCAGCAACGCCATCGCGCCAGGCTGGCATGGCGGCACTGCGCTCGGCGCCGAACGCCGCGCGGCTTCGACCACGGAAGACACGAGAATCTTCGAGGAGGCGATCCACGCCCGCATCGCGATGAAGCATCGCGGCGTACCTGACGATCTGGTGGGCCTCGTTATATATCTGGCGAGCGACGCGTCGCACTACGTCACCGGCCAGGTCATTGCTCATGACGGCGGCTGGGACGGCGTGGTGGCTTAGTTTGGGGGCGGCGTAGGGAAAGTGTGAAGCAATGGCTGAGTTTGTTGTTGAGTTCGGCAAGGATGCCGCGCCACCGGAAGACGGACGGCTCGACGCCGCAGCGTTTCATCGCAACCACGCCGCGATCGCGCCGGTGCTTGAAACGTTTCTCCGCAACCGTACGGGCGATGTGCTGGAAATCGGCAGCGGCACCGGCCAGCACGCCATCGCCTTCGCGAGCCGCCTGCCCGGCATCACCTGGTGGCCGACCGACCTCAACGACAATCACCTGCGCAGCATCGCGGCATGGCGGGCGCATGCGAAGATTCCCGACGTTCAGGCGCCCGTGCGGCTCGACGCGAGCGCTTCGGACTGGAAACTGCGCGAGCACCGCCTGCCCACGTCATTCATCGCCATGTTCTGCGCCAACGTGATCCACATCGCGCCGTGGTCGGTTGCGGAAGGGTTGTTCGCCGGCGCCGGCCGTCATCTCGCAGCCGGCGCGCGGCTGTTCCTCTACGGTCCGTTCCGCCGGGAGGGAGCGCACAACGCACCAAGCAATGCCGAGTTCGACCAAAGCCTGCGCAACCGCGATCCGTCCTGGGGCGTGCGTGACACGGCGGATTTGAAGAAGCTCGCCGACGCGAACGGGCTTCGCTTCGTCGAACTGGTCGAAATGCCGTCGAACAACGCCACCTTGGTCTTCGAGCGGAACGCTCAAGCCAGATAGTCGTGCACGACCCGGCCGAGGCCGAGCGTCAGGTCGGCGATGATGTGAGTGCCGGACACGACCTCAAGCACGGGCAGCTCCGCGAGCGGCGCCAACGCGTGCGACACGAGGTTCAACGCCGCCGGGCCGGTCCAGGCGCCTTTCAGCGTGATGTCCTGCAGCTCGTATTCGACCAGCTCGCAGATGCGGGGCGTGCCGTCCACGTGCGGCATGATCTTGAGCAGAAAGTTCGGCGCCGCGAGCGACGCCGCGACCGCCGCGTGATCCAAGGCCGTGTGTTTGTAGCCCATGGTGCCGGTTGCGATGCGGACCGGGCCGTAGTCGAGCGTTCCCACCAGCGTGTCGATCTCGGCGCGCAATGTCGGTTGTGCGAGCTTCTTCGGGAAGCCCCACAGCTCACGCCCGCCGGCGATCGGCGGATGATCGTTGAGGAACATGCAGTGCGAGTAGCCGCCTTTGCGGCCCTTGAACGACACCGGGATCACCTGCCCGCTTTCGGTGTAGTCGCCGAAGCCAGTCGAGTCGGGCATGCGGATGAACTCGAATTTAACCAGCGGCTCGTCGACCTGAAGCGGCTCCGGCACGAGTTCGCGCAGCTTCTTCGGATCGGTGCGGTAGGTGATGATGAGGAATTCACGATCGACGAAACGGTAAGGACCGATCGGATAGGCCGGGCTGGTCAGCGGCATCGCGAACGCCCGCTGCAGCACTTCGGTTTCTTTCATGACACACGCTCCAGTCTCCAGATCGCCCCGCCAAAAGCCGCCGCTCAACTCGCCTCGCCCTTGCAGATGTCGAACACCTTCACGCCCTCCTGCCGGTCCGGCAGGTCCATGATGCCGGGCGCGGTGAGCGTCTGCTTCGCGTTTTCGTAGCCGCTCTTCCAGTGTTCCTCCATGGTGCGCCGGGAAAACTCGAAGTCTTTGGCGACGCCCTCATAGGCTCGCGCGCGATAGATCAGGTGTACGATGTTGCAGACCTTGTCGTTGGCTTCGGTCGCCAGAAGCCTGGCGTCCTCGCTGTCGCGCAGGTCCGGAGGCAGCTTCTTGATGAGATTGGCGGCCGCGATGCGGAGCTTCTGCGTGTACCTGTACTGGTCGGTCGCAGCACGCGTACGGCTGGAATACTGAATCTCCTTCTGGCGCACCTCGACGCCGATCAGGTCCTTGGGCACCAGGCCCCGTGCGTTCCAGAGATCAATCTGAAACACGAGCCGGTCAACCCGCGGCCGGCTGTCGAGCACCCATTGCAACGGCGTGTTGGAGACGAGGCCACCGTCCCAATAATACTTGTCGTCGACCATGGTCGCCGGGAATCCCGGTGGCAGCGAGCCGCTCGCCAGGATGTGCTCGGCCCGGACCCTGACCTTGTCGTGCGGATGCGCCGTGTCGAAGTAAGCGAAGTTTCCGGTGTCGACCTCCACGGCACCGACGCTGAAACGCATCGCCCCGGAGTTGAGCAGATCGAAATCCACCAGGCGATTGAGCGTCGCAACGAGCGGTGAGGTGTCGTAATAGCTTGCCTTGCCGGGATGCTGGCTCGGCCATAGCACCGGCGGCGGCAGCCGCGGCGTAAAGAAGTTCGGCACACCGAACATAAGGATGTTCGCCGCCCAGGCCTGATTGAGCGCCTGGCGGGTGTAGGCGTTCTGGATTTCCAGCGACTTGAAATAGGGCACGCCGAGCGCGGATTCGGTGATGCTTTCCCAGAACTCGCGGAGCCGCTCCACGCGCTTCCCCGGCAGATTACCGGCAATCAGCGCTGAGTTGATGGCGCCGATCGAGATGCCGGCAACCCAGTCCGGGTGCACGCCTTGCTCGGCCAGCGCCTGATAGACACCGGCCTGGTAGGAGCCGAGCGCGCCGCCGCCCTGAAGCACCAGGGCGACCTGCTCGAACTGCTTGTGCTTGCCGTGATTTGGGCCGTTGGCCGCGGTCGTGTCGTTCACGGTGAAACCCCTGCTCAATCGAAACGCTGAGGCATGCAGCAGCAATTGAATCTGGCAAAATTGATACCAAACCGCGATGCATCAAAACCAACCGCCGCAAAAAACAAAAGCCCCGGAAGAGGTATCCCGAGGCCTTTGCGTCGTCTCAAGGTTGGCTGGTCACTCCGGCTTGAAGTTCATCGCCACGCCATTGATGCAATAGCGCAATCCGGTAGGCGGCGGGCCGTCCGGAAACACATGGCCGAGATGGCTGCCGCAGCGGCTGCAATGCACCTCCGTGCGGATCATGCCGTAGGTCCGGTCCACAGTCTCCTCAATCGAGCCGGGCTCCGGATCGTTGAAGCTCGGCCAGCCGGTGCCGCTCTCGAACTTCTTCTTCGATTTGAACAGCGTCTGCTCGCAGCCGGCACAATAGAACGTGCCGGCGCGCTTTTCGAAGTTGAGAGCGCAACTGCCCGGCCGTTCGGTGCCGTGCTCGCGCATGATGTGGAATTGCTCGGGCGACAGGATCTTGCGCCACTCGGCCTCGGAATGGGTGACCGGATAGGTCTTGGTGTCCATGATCTGGCTCCTTGAATTCCGCCCAAAGATAAGATCGAGCAGGCCCATCTTGTAGTCTTGTTACCGTCGCTGCTGGTCAATTCGGCGTCAGACCGTCCGGTCGAGCAGCTCGATCGACACGCCCTGCGGCCCTTCGATGAAACAGACGCGGGTGCCGGGACGCACCGTGGTCGGCTCGCGGGTGAACTTCACGCCCTTGGCCTTGAGATCGGCCGCGATCGCGTCGATGCCGGTCACCGACAGGCCGAAATGGTCGAGGCCCTGGTACGGTGTCTGCGGCGGCGACGCGACGCCGTCACCCGTTTTCACCGGGGCGAGGAACACATTGGCGCCGCCGATCTTCATGTCGATGCGCGGCGCGCCCTGCTGCATGCTGCGGATGACCTCCGCGCCGAGCATCTTCTCGAACCACTGCGCCGTCGCCTCCGGATCGGGCGTGCGGATGTGGACGTGGTCCCAAGTGAATTTGGCCATGACGTTTCCTCCCTGTCCATAGCGCGTCGAAGACGCGCATAAACGCTTATCGGGACGAACGTTAGGACAGCGCGGCGGGAGGCGCCAGTGTCCTATCAGATCAGGCCCGCGCCCTGCGCGGCTCGCCAGAGCAGCTGCAGACCGAGCAGCGTCAACGCCACCTGCAGCACCAGACGGAAGCTTTTCTCGCTGGTTTTCAGCAGCGCGACCTCGCCGACCCAGTTGCCGACCGCGCCGGCCACGATCATCGCGGCCATCAGCGGCACATAGCTGCCGATCGCGAAACCGATGAAGCCGAAGGCCGCGATCTTGGCGATGTGGGTGATCGCCATCAGCGCGCCCATGGTGGCGACATGAATACGACGGTCCGGCGTCGACGCGGCGATGAAGGGCGCGAGCAGCGTACCGGTGGCGCTGACGAACACGCCGAGGAAGGTGGTCATGAATCCGAGAATGGCGAAGCGGCCACGTTCGGCGCCGAACCGGCCGAGCTTCGGCATCCAGGTCACGAACAGGATGAAGGCGCCGAGAATGAACTCAAGCCACGTGGTCGAGAGCGCGACGAACACCCGGGCGCCTAGCGCCGCGCCAAGCAGCGAGCCGATCACGAAGGGAATCACGGCCGGCCGCATCACATTGCGCCACATGATCATGGTGCGGGTGACGCCTGAGCCCAGCATCACGACGGTGTGCACCGGAATGAGCGCGAGCGGCGGCATCACCATGGCCATCAGCCCGAGCAGCACGATGCCGCCGGCAGCGCCCGTGAACACGCCGATGAACGACGTGACCAGCGAGGCGACCATCAGGCCGACAAATGCGAGCGTCCCGATATCCGGGGTGCCGAGGAAGTCCATTGTTTTTGATGTTCTTGAACTGAAGCCGCTCCCAACCCAGCGTTGAGAAAGCATCCGGCGCGGCACGATGCAATGCCAGACGGCGCATGGCGGGTAGAAGCATCGCCGTTTATTTGTCGAGGCAGACGCACTTTCGATCCGTCATCCTTGTAAGTCACGAATCGCTTCGTCGGCTAGAGTTGTCGGCGCGGTGGCGGACGGGAGACCGTCTCATCCTGGGGCTATGAAGCCCGGACCTCAGCACGGGCATCCGTCCGCCGTTCCATCGAACCCGAACAGTCGCGAGGGCCGCAAGCGAAGCCCGGTTGCGCAAGGAAGGGTGAAGATGGACACGATCTACGTTGGCATTGATGTATCGAAAGACCGTCTGGACGTTCATGTGCGCCCTGGCGGTGAGGCCTTTGCGGTCGAGCGGAACGGCAAGGGTCTGGAAGACCTGGTGGACCGTCTGCGAGGGCTTTCGCCTTCGCTGATTGCGGTGGAGGCGACGGGCGGCTTTGAGACGATCGTTGCGGCAGCGGTGGCTGGAGCTGGACTTCCGCTTGCAGTGGTGAACCCAGCTCAAGTTCGGCACTTCGCACAGGCCATCGGCAAGCGCGCCAAGACCGATCCGATCGATGCGGGCGTGATCGCCCACTTCGCGGAGGCGGTCAAACCTGAGCCGCGGCCGATGCCTGAAGAAACAGCCGTGCTGCTCGCCGAGTTGGTCGGCCGGCGGCGCCAGATCATCGAGATGCTGGTGGCCGAGCGGCAGCGCGAGAAGCACGCCAGCAACGTGCGGGTTCGCAAGAGCCTGGCGCGGCACATTGCCGTTCTCGAGAAGGAACTGCCGAGCATCGATCGGGACATCGATGGTCTGGTTCGTGGCGCCCCGGTCTGGCGGGAGAAGGAGGACCTGCTCATCTCGGTTCCCGGAATCAAGAACACGCTGGCCCGCATCTTCCTCGCGGAAGCGCCTGAGCTCGGCAACCTCGATCGCCGTCGCATCGCAAGCCTGGCTGGTGTGGCGCCCTACACCAGACAATCGGGCCGCTGGCGGGGCAAGGCCATGATCGGCGGAGGTCGCACGGCGCTTCGCTCGGCTCTGTTCATTGCCGCCTTGACGGCCAGTCGCCACAACCCGGTGCTCAAGGCCTTCTACGCCCGACTGCTCGCCGCCGGTAAGCCAAAGAAGGTCGCGCTCATCGCGGTGGCCAGGAAGCTCCTCACCATCATCAACGCCATGCTCAGAGACAGCAGAAAATGGCAAAACACTTGACGGGAGACACAGTCGCTGAGGCGCCCGCCCGCCAGCGCGTTTACGCGCGTCTTCGACGCGCTATGGGCGGGCCTCGAAGGATGCGGCCCCCAAGTCCCGGGCCGTCTCCCTCGAGGCTCGCTGCGCTCGCACCTCAGGATGACGGCGATGGGCTACCCGAGTTGCTTCGGCACCAGATGAGCGCGTCTTACTCCGCCATCCCGCCGGCCCGCGCCCGGGCGATGCCGAGCTGGAGAATGCGGTTGAGCAGGTCCGGATATTTCAGCCCGTCATGCTGGGCCGAGCGGGCGAATTCCTCGGCCTTGGCGATTTCCGGATTGGGATTGGCTTCGATGAAATACGGCGTGCCGTCGGCGGCCAGCCGGAAATCGATGCGCGCATAGCCGTCGAGATCGAGCGTGCGGCAGATGCGCTTGACCATGCTCTGGATGCGAGCCGCGATCGCAGGCGTAAGCCCCTTGGCCGGGCCCTCCTCGACGCCGTGGCGCGCCTGGTATTCGATGTCGTGCTTCACCTTCTCGGTCGCGATCGGCCGCGTGCCCGACGCGAGATCGCCGAACTGCAGCTCCCAGATCGGCAGCACGCGGCGGCGGTCGTTGCCAAGGACGCCCACGTAGATCTCGCGGCCCTCGATGTACTGCTCGGCGATCGCCGCGGTGCCGATCCGCTGATGGATGAAGGTGACGCGCTCGGCCAAGGCCTCGTCGGTCTCGACCACCGAAGCCTGGGCGATGCCCATCGAGGCGTCTTCGTTGAGGCTTTTCACGATCAGCGGCAGGCTGAGCCGCGGCGGCCGCTTGACCTTGCGGCCCATCGGAAACACCGCGAAAGCCGGTGTCGGCACGCGATGATAGTGCACGAGCTTCTTGGCGAGGTCCTTGCCGCGCGCCAGCACCAGGCCGCGCGGATTGCAGCCGGTGTAGGGCACGCGGGTCAGTTCGAGATAGCTCACCACGCTGTGGTCGTAGACGGCCTCGCCGTGAAATTCCTCGAGAAGATTGAACACCACATTCGGCTTGAAGCTCTCGATCGCGTCGCGGATCGGGCGGAGCTCGCTATCGACGCCAAGCGGCATCACCTCGTGACCCGCGCCGCGAAGCGTCGAGACCACGTCGTATTCGGTCTTCCAGACGTTGACCTCGGCCTCGCTGAATCCCTTGAGCGATTCCGGCGGCACCAGGTCCGGATGGGTGAGCAGGAGGACGCGACAGCTCTTCATAGCGCGATCCACTGTCGTCGCTGCGGGCTGTAGAGCGAATGCACGGTCTTGGCGGTGAGCAGCACCATGAAGTCGGTGCGCAGCTGCCGGTCGGAGCCGACAGCGCGGAGCTTGAGCTCACGGCAACGCTCGATCATCTCATCGAGCACGGTGTCCAGCGTGAGCTGATATTCGCCGGTCCATTTCGAGATCAGCCGGCGGAATTCCGCACGATGGTGGCGGATGAAGGTCGCAGCCGGCGGCGAATTGCGATGCTTCGGGCTGTTGGAAAAAATGCGCATCAGGTCGCGGTCGTAGGCACGCGGCGTGTCGACCGAATAGTGCTCAAGCTTCTCGCGGTAGTGTTCGCCGAGCGTCATGCGCACCGAACGCAACGGCTCGAGCTCGGTGCGCCGCGTCACCACCGGCCTGCGCTCGGCGATCTCCGCCATCAGTTCGTCGACGTATTGCAGCTTCTTCAAGGCCGGCCAGCCTTCGTAACGTTTGCGCCAGTTCGATCGCGGTGTCAGCCATACGGCGAAGGTCTCGGCAAAGTCCTCGTCGGGATGGCTTTGCGCGTACCATAGCCGCAAATGTTGAACAAAATTCCTGCTCGCGGGATCGGGACGGTAATAATTTGGATACCTCGTTGAGGACCGTCCGAACAGCCGCTGCCAGCGCCGATCACGATGAAGTGCATAGGAATGCTGCATCACGTGACCCATCTCGTGACGCAGGATGCGCATGCATTCCGCATGCGTGCCGCCTTCGACATCGATGATCATCTTGCGCTCGAGCCGCATCAGGCGCGGATGCGCGAGATAGAACGGAATGGCGATGCCCGGCGTGTGTTCGGGACTGAACCATTCGGTCGACAGCCACGCGTGCGGCCGCACCGGAATGCCGTGACCGGCAAGCTCGCGGTTGAGCTCGCGCATGCAGTCGGCGAGCCAGCTGCCGCGCATTGAGAGCTTGAGATCCTTGAAGCGAAGCTGAAGCAGCTTGTCGTCGGACCAGCCGGCCCAGCGTTTGCGCTTCCCTTGCGTCTTGAGCTTCTTGCGATCCGGCACGAGCGTCAGCCCCCCACGCCGGCCGCCGGCGCCTCGGCGAAGGTGCGCGCCTGCCACAGCGACGCGCGCCAGCGCACCGCGATCAGCACCGTGAAGGCAAGTCCCACGATCGCATAGCACGAAGCCGTGGCACGGTAGCCGATGAGATTGATCAGGCCGCCGGCGACGAGCAGGCCGAGCGGCAAGCTGTAGATCGCCAGCATCCGCACGCCCATGATGCGGCCGCGGTAGCGGTGATCCGAAGCGCTGAGCAGGATCACGGTGTGGCTCACCATCGTGAGGCTTTGCGCGAAGCCGCACAGCACCAGCATGGCGGCGCCGGCTTCGAGCGTGTGCGTCTGCGCGAAGACCAGCACCAGAATGTGCCAGATCACCGCGGCGACGATCATGATCTGGGCGAGCTCGGTCCGCATGCCGGAGCGCGTCATGCCGAGCGAGCCGATGAAAGCGCCGAGCGCGACGCTCGCCACCAGATAGCCGAGGCCCTTCTGGTCGGTGAGGAATATGTCCTTGGCGGCATAAGGCATGAGGCCGTTGGTCAGCGGGAACACCGCGAAGTTGAACAGGAACGCGTACCACACGATGGCGAGCAGCCTGGGCGTGTTCCAGACCAGCACCATGCCCTCCCAGAGCTCGCGCCATGGCGAGAGCTCTGGCCCGGGGTCCTTCGACTGATGCACCTCCCGTGCCGCGTCGGGCACCACAGCATTCCAGGTCAGGATCGCGCCGACCACGTAGATCGCGGTGATGGCGATATAACTCGGCCCGATGCCGATCGCCGCAAACAGTCCTGCGCCGGTCAGCGCGCCGAAGATGCGCGCGGTGTCGGTGGTGGTGCGGGAAATGCCCATCGCGGCCGTAAGCGTGCCGGGCGGCATGGTGTCGGCGATCATCGCGCCGCGCAGCCCCATGTCGGATGGTCGAAGAAGTCCGGTGAAAAAGGCCAGCACCAGCACGATCGCGGGCCTGAGCGTGCCGGTGAAGGCGAGCGTCGTCAGCGTGCCCGCGACCAGCGCGTAAGCCGATCGCATCCCGGTCAGCATCACGCGATGGCCGACGCGATCGCTCAAGACGCCGATCAGCGGCGCGATCAGCGTGCCGACATAGAGCAGCGCGCCGAAGATCGTGAGCATCACCACGGAGTTGGTCTCGACCAGCATGTACCAACCGAGGATGAGTGTCTCCATTTCGAACGCCCAGGACGTCACAAGGTCCGCGGGCCATTGGTAACGGTAGCTGCGGACCCGGAACGGGGCGAGCGCGCCCCAGGAATGGGCCGAAGGGTGGCGGAGCAAAGGCATTTCGGAGGAGACATCCGGCTGGGACGAGTCGTGCCCGGAACCATAGCAAAACCCTGGCTCGGTCGAGCAAATCCTGGGCAAACGGCGTTCCCAAATGGGACCCGTAAAATTTCCGTGTGAGTCCGGAACGGCTCTTTTCGGCGGACGTTGATACCGCGATATGGGGCGGGGGTCTGAAATCCTGCCTGGAACGGGGATCCGGGCCAGGCGACGTGGTCGGAGGATCGCATGGCCCTGAGTGTTCTGGCCCCCAGCCGGTTAAGTCGAAAGTCGAACGTCAAGTTCTTGTGCGCCGCAATCGCGGCCGCCCTGGTGCTGGCCTTCCCACTGGCCCAGGCCATCAGCGCCGTGTCGCCAAGCCCGATACCGAGCCAGCAGGTCAACCGGGCCGCAAAGGGCGACTTGTTCGCAGCGCCGCGAAGCATCGCCCGCAAGGTGCCGGTCGAGACCGTCAAGAACCCGGCCCGCCCGATCCGCGAGCAGAGCGACAAGCGCACGCTCATGGACGGCTGCGAGTCGTCGTTCAGCCCGGTGACCGTGCCTTCGATGGCGCATATCGCGGGACGTTGCGTCGGCTGATCTGGACTGGCGTGAGTTTGAAATGAAAAGGGCGGCCCTGCGGCCGCCCTTTCATTTTGCGTCAAATGCCCCGCGCAGGCGTCAGCGGATCGGCGGTGCGTAGAGGATGCCGCCGTTGCTCCAAAGCTGGTTCAGGCCGCGCGGAATGCCAAGCTTGGAGCCCGAGCCGACGTTGCGCTCATAGATCTCGCCGTAATTGCCGACGTGGCGGATGATGCGGGCCGCCCAGTTCTTTTCGAGGCCGAGCCATTCGCCATAGTCGCCTTCGGCGCCGACGAAGCGCATCACGTCCGGCTTCTTCGACTTCATCGCCTCGTCGATGTTCTTGGAGTTGATACCCAGCTCTTCGGCGTTGATCAGCGCGAACAGCGTCCACTTCACCAGGAGGTACCAGTCGTCGTCCTTCTGGCGAACCACCGGAGCGAGCGGCTCCTTGGAGATCACGTCGGCCAGGATGTCATGCTCGTTGGGCTTTTCGAGCTTGAGCCGCAGCGCGTAGAGCTGCGACACATCGGAGGTCAGCACATCGCACTGGCCCGTCGCATAAGCCTTGAACATGTCGTCGATGTTGCCGAACTTCTTCTCCTCGTACTTCATGTTGTTGGCGCGGAAGTAATCGGCGAGGTTGAGCTTCGTGGTGGTCTCGTCCTGCACGCAGACCTTGCTGCCGTCGAGCTCCAGCGCCGACTGCTTGTTGCCCGAGCGCGGCGTCATGAAGCCCTGGCCGTCGTAATACGAGACACCGGCGAACTGCAGGTAGTATTCGGTCTCGCGCGACATGGTCCAGCTCGAGTTGCGCGCCAGCACGTCGATCTTGCGCTTGCCGAGCTCCTCGAACCGCTCCTTGGCGTCGAGCGGCACGAACTTCACCTTCTTCGGGTCGTCGAAGATCGCCGCCGCAATGGCGCGGCAGAAGTCGACGTCGAAGCCGGTCCAGTTGCCCTTGTCGTCCTGCGCCGAGAAGCCCGGCAGCCCGGTGTTGACGCCGCAATAGACCGCGTCGCGCCGCACCGTGCGGTTCAGCGTCTTGGTGTCGTAGCGCTCGTAGGCATAGGCCGCGATCCCGACACCGATGGCGATGATAATGCCGATCAGAAGACCGGTCGTGAAATTACGCCCGATGAATCTGGCCATAGGCCCCTCCCCCGCAGAACGACGATCAGACTTCCGGACGCTGCCGGACCACGACCTTGGTGCCGACCGGAATGCGCTCGAACAGATCGGTCACGTCCGGATTGGTCAAACGGAAGCAGCCGGACGACACTTGGGTGCCGATGGTCTGCGGCTGGTTGGTGCCGTGAATGCGGTAGACCGTGGTGCCCAGATAGAGCGCGCGGGCGCCGAGCGGATTGCCCGGACCGCCGGCCATCCAGCGCGGCAGATAGGGCTGGCGCTGGATCATCTCTTCTGGCGGCGTCCAATCCGGCCATTCCTGCTTGCGGGTGATCTTCAAGAGCCCCTGCCACTGGAAGCCGTCACGGCCGACGCCGATCCCGTAGCGCAGGGCGCGGCCACCGGGCTGCACCACATACAGATACCGCTCGCTGGTCTGGACGATGATCGTGCCCGGCGCTTCCGTGGTGCGATAGAACACCACTGTCTTCTGCCATTTCGGATCGAGCTGCTCGTCTGCCGAATTGGGGACGTAGCCCGGCTGATCGCCACCATCGCGGCCCTGAGCGAAGGCCTGTGGCGACGCAAGCACAAAAAGAAGCGCAAATTTGATGCCCAAAAGGAGCCGAAGCAGTGTCATGGCTGATTTCCCTCGCCGACAGTCCGGAAGCGTAAGCCGGACGCAATGCAACCCCTGCCCTGCCAACCATAAACACGGAGTTTGCTGCTTCGGCAAGTGGGCCAACGGCCCATGGAATCAGGCCGGTTTCGTTTTCAAAACCGCGGCCTGCTTGGTATCCTTCCGATCAATCGCGAATCCCGGAACGAAATTTCCGACCCGATGGCAGCATTCCGCAGTCCGGCCTTTTCGTTCCGGACCATCCTGTTCCTGATCGCCATTGCTGGCGTGCTGCCGGCGGTCGTTTTTTCGGGCTTGCTGCTCAAACGCTTTGCCGACAACGAACGGGCACGCGCCGAGCGGGGGCTGGTCGACAGCACGCGGGCGATCGCGCGCGGCATCGACAGCCAATTCGCCACCGCCGAGGCTGCGGTGCTGGCGCTGTCGGGCTCCGCATTCCTGCAAACCGGTAACCTTGCGGACTTCGAGAAGCGGGCGCGACGCACGGCGGCGGACACCGGCCGCGATTTCGTGCTTGTCGGATCGGGCGGCCGCCAGCTCATGAACACGCTCGTGCCGGAAGGCACGCCGCTCGGCACCAACTTTCCGAATTTGCTGGCCAAGGTGTTTTCCGAACGCCGAACCGTCATCACGGAAGTGTTCCAAGGCAAATCCAGCAACCGCCTGCTGGCCGCGATCGGCGTGCCGGTCATCGTCGATGGCGCGGTGCGCTATGCGCTCTCCGCCACGCTGTACGCCAAGGACTTCGCGCCGGTGATGCAGGAGCCCGGCGTGCCCGACGACTGGATCATCTCCATCGTCGACCGCAACGGCGTCCACATGGCGCGCTCGCATGGCAACGAGCAGTATGCGGGCAAGCCGCTGGTGCCCAGGCTGATCGAGCACATGAAAAGCGGCGGCACCGGGGTGCTGCGCAACACGTCGCTCGAAGGCATTCCGCTGATCACGACAGTGCAATACGCGCCGAAGAGCCAATGGGCCGTCGCCGTCGGACTGCCGGTGAGCATGCTTGCGACTCCTTTGTGGGAGACGCTGACGCAGCTCCTGATCATCGCCATCGTGCTCGCGGCGCTGTCGTTCTTCCTGGCCTTTCTGGTCGCCCGCTCGCTCGATCTGTCGATCGGCGAACTCTCCAGCGCGGCAAGCGCGCTCGGTCGCGGCGCCGTGATCGAGCCGCTGCAATCCAACGTCAAGGAGTTCAACGTCATCGGCGACATCCTGGCGCGCACCTCGATGACGCTGCGGAGCCTCACCTCGAGCCTGGAGACCCAGGTCGCCGAGCGCACCTTTGAGCTGTCGCAGAGCAACACCAAGCTCACCGCCGAAGTCAAACGGCGCATGGAGACCGAGGCGCAGCTCGTGCAGATGCAGAAGATCGAGGCGATCGGCCAGCTCACCGGCGGCATCGCCCACGACTTCAACAACATGTTGTCGGTGGTGCTCGGCGCGCTTCGCCTGTTGCAGCGGCGGCTGCAGCGCGGCGACACCGACGTCGACAAATTCGTCAACGCCGCGATCGACGGCGCCGAGCGCGCTGCCAATCTGACGTCGCGGCTACTGGCGTTCTCCCGGCAGCAGCCGCTCGCGCCGGAGGTGATGGACGGCAACAAGCTGATTGCCGGCATGGGCGAGATCCTGCGCCGCACGATCCCGGAAAGCATCCACATCGAGACCGTGCTGGCGGGCGGGCTGTGGCGCTGCTTCGCGGACAATTCGGGCCTCGAAAACGCAATCATCAATCTCGCGGTCAATGCCCGCGACGCCATGCCCGGCGGCGGCAAGCTCACCATCGAGACCGCAAACGCAGCGCTCGACGACGCTTATGCGGCGACCCGCCCCGACGTCAGCGCCGGCCAATATGTGATGGTCGCGGTCGCCGACACCGGCTCGGGCATGACCGCCGACGTCATCGCGCGGGCCATCGATCCGTTCTTCACCACCAAGCCGGCCGGCCAGGGCACGGGCCTCGGGCTCAGCCAGGTTCACGGCTTCATCAAGCAGTCAGGAGGGCACATCGCGATCTACAGCGAACCCGGCCAGGGCACCACGGTGAAGCTCTACCTACCGCGCCATTTCGGCGATGCCGACCTCGCGCAGCGGCGGACGGTGCGCGGCGGCGATGCCGCGGTCGTCGGCAATAACGAAACTCTCCTGGTGGTCGAGGACGACGCCGAAGTGCGCAAGGTCGTGATCGAAATGCTGGCCGAGCTCGGCTACACGACGATCGAAGCCGAAAACGGCATCCAGGCACTCGGCCAGATCGACGCCCGCCCGGACATCGCGCTGATGATCACCGACGTGGTGATGCCCGGGATGAACGGGCGGGTGCTCGCGGGTGAGGTCAAGGCGCGCCGGCCCGGCCTCCCCGTGCTGTTCACCACCGGCTACACGCGCAATGCCATCGTGCATCACGGCGTGCTGGACCCCGACGTGCACGTGATCATCAAGCCCTACGCGGTCGAGACGCTGGCAACAAAGGTGCGGGAGCTGCTTCAGGCCGCGAAAGCCGGCTGAGCCACTGCCCTGTCGCCCACTGTTCGGCGCAACGCCGTTTGCGTTCTGTTCGCATCATTACATATAAATTTTGTGATCCATCAATATCGACAATAAATGATTTTGATAAGCGATTAAAAAAAGCCAAAGCGGGGCGATCGTATAAAGTTCCATCTGGAAAGATGGGCTACCGATGCAGCGGCGGCATGAAGCGCTAAATCTGCCCATCGAGGCGCTGCGCGCCTTCGTGACAATCCTGGAAACGGGAAGCTTCACCAAGGCTGCGGCGGCGCTCGGCCTCACGCAATCGGCCATCAGCGCTCAGGTGAAGCGGCTCGAGTCCATCCTGGGCGACAATCTGTTCGTGAAGGGCGTGGCCCACATCACGTTGACCGAACGCGGTCAGACGGTCAGTGAGCAGGCTCGCAGACTGATCGCAATCAATGACCAGATCCTCGCAACGGACGGCCGCGGCCCCCGCCTGGGTCTGTCTTCCATGTATGGCAGCAGCTTGTTGAGAGAGCTGGTGTCCTGCTGCCGTGACGAGGGCTTGTCCGACGTCCAATTCTGTTTCGATCGTTCAGAGAATATCGAAAAGCGCTACGACGCGGGTCATCTTGATGTGATCGTCCAGCTGGCGACTCATCCCGTGCCAGATGCGGTGAAGTCGTGGACGGAGCCTATGGAGTGGGTGTCCGCTCCCGACCTTGCGATACCTGCCGGCGCGAAGGTGCCGTGGCTGAGCTGCCCCGGCTCGGTCGGCGACGAGGTTGCACGGACGGCTTTTGACCGCGCGAATATCGGTTATGCCGTCAAGGTCGTGGCCAGCGATTTGAATTCCGTGATGGAAGCGATCCACGCCAAGCTCGGCTATTTCGCTCTGGTGGCGCGGGACGTTCCGCCGGATCTGAAAGTGTGCCGCGACACGTTCCTGCCGAAGCTCTCGCCCATCCATGTTTGTGTCCGCGCGTCCCGCGAGTTCGATGGCGAAATCATCGCGAAACTCGTGTCGTGCATCGAGCGCAGCGCACGAGGAGGCTCCGCGAAACCAGCGCGGCCTCCGTCGGCTCCGAACCCGACACTGGCCGACTCGCTCGGCATACTGGTCCGCACCGCGGTTGAGCACCTCGGAGGGGACACCAGGGCGGCGTTTTACAACGCCGACGATGCCGGGCTGCACCACATCATTGGAATGCCTGAGGCCTATGCCATACAGGTCGACAACTTCCCGATCGGCCCAACATCGTTGGCCTGCGGCTTGGCCGCGGCGATGCGACACCCCGTTCTCACGCCCGATGTGCTCGAGGAGCCAGGCTGGAAGCCCTGGCTTGGATTGGCCAGGGAGTTTGATTATCGGGCCTGCTGGTCGTTTCCAATCACGGCCACGGATGGACGTGTCCTCGGCGCCTTTTCGCTCTATTTCAAGAATCCGCGCAAAGCGACGCCGCACGATGTCGACATTGCCTCAACCATCGCCAGCACGGCTGCCATCATGATGCTGCGTCCGCTATCCGACGACAGCGTCCCCTTGTCGGATACCGGCACTTAGCAGGCGCTGTCTGCGCTGCGCTTGACGGCGGCTTGGTCCGTGCCGTGAATGGCCTTGACCATCTCCACCTGCATCGTGCTGATCGTGTGATCGAGATCCCGTCACCCGCAACGCCATTCCGACCGATGCCGCCAACGACCAAACCGGGTGTGCTCTGGATCGACATCAATGAGCTGTTTGGTCAATTCAACCTGGTCAACCATCCGATCGGAATCAGCCGCGTGATCCTGGGGCTTGCTGACGCCCTGATCCGCGAACGAGGCGAGAGCTTTGCCGAGGTGCGGCTTCTGCTCTGGGACCCGGTTTGGCGGCGGCCCCTCTGGGCCGGGCCGGAGGCATTCGGCAGCACCCTGTCCGCGTTCTTCCCGGCGCTGAAGCGTCACTACGAGAACAGCGTATGGCAGGCGCAGTCGTTGCGCTCCGGACTGAGGAAAGGAATGATCAGTTCGCTGCCGCGGCCGCTGCGCTTTGCGATGTTCCCCCGATTGAACGGCGTGACGCTTTTCCTGGGTTGGGCGCGTCGCGCCGGCCTGCAACTCAAGCCGGCTCAATTCAGTCCGGGTGATTGTCTGTTCGCACCGGGTTCGTTCTGGCTCGGCGGCTATGCGCCACAGATGGCGGCGATGGCGCGGTCAGGGGGAGCAATCGTCGCGGCGTTCGTCCACGACGTGATGCTGTTGTCGCATCCGCGGTGGACGGCGCCGTATCATAGCGAGCAGTTCCGCCGCGGCATTGAAGGCTTCCTGCCGCTCTGCAGCGCCGTCGTCTGCAATTCCGAAAACACGCTCCAGGAGTTGCGTGCTCATGCGGGCTGGGCCGTGCGAGGCGCGACATCCGTGTGCCGGCTGGCCGATGTGCCCGACACGGGTATCGCCGCCGCCACGGTCTCTGAACGCGAGGATATCCATGACTTGGTGAAGCGGACCTATGCGCTGTTCGTTTCGACCCTCATCCCGCGCAAAAATCATCGCCTGCTGCTGCTTGCGTGGCAGCGGCTGTGGTCGCGGTTCGGCGAGCGAACCCCATGGTTGCTGCTGGCCGGCGATGGCGCGCCCGATGCCGCGACGGCGCAGTTGCTGGCGCAGCCGCAGAGCTTCGGTCATCGGGTGATGCGGCTCACCGGCGTCAGCGACGGTGATCTCGAGGTGCTGTATCGCCATGCCTGGCTCACTGTTTACCCGAGCCTCGGCGAGGGTTACGGCCTGCCTGTGGCGGAGGCCTTGGCGCGCGGCAAGGTCTGTCTCGCGACAACCTGCGGCGGGCTCGCCGAAATCGCGCCCGATCTGGTTGACGTCATCGACGCTCACGATCCGGAGATGCTGGCCGGCAAACTCGCCAGCTATATCGACCGCCCGGAGTCGCTGACGCAAAGAGAGGACGCGATCCGCGCAAAATATCGGGCGACCCGATGGTCGGACACCGCCCGATGCGTGCGCGGAATGTTGGAGCGCACTGTCGCCACGGTCGCGCCACGTTAAGTGCTGCGAACAACCGTGACGGTATCGCGATGATGGTCACTCAATCGTGACACAGCGCGCGTCCATCTTGTGACATGACCCCCGCGGGCGGCGCACACAGGATCGACGAACGATGACCTCGCAGGATAGCGCGCCTTCTTCGCATCGCCTTTTGTCTTATGCGGACGGCGTGGCCGTGCTCTGGCAGGACTTCCTGCTGCTGGTCGGGCGGGTGTTGATCGGCTGGATCTTTTTCCAGTCCGGCTGGGGCAAGATTTTCAATATTGCCGGAGTTGGCAAAACCTTTCCGCCGAAAGGGCTGCCGGAATGGATGGCCTACATCTCCGTCCCGAGCGAATTTTTCGGAGGGCTCTTTCTGATTCTGGGTTTCGCGACGCGATACACCACGATCGTCATGCTGATCTTCACGATCGTCGCTGCGTTCAGTTCCCACGCCTATTGGAGTTCGCCCGCGGCGCAACGCGTCAACCAGGAAATTCACTTCTGGAAGAACGTCTCGATCATGGGCGGCATCATTGTCTTGTTTGTCAGAGCCGCAGGGCGTCTCAGCCTCGACCATTGGTTGCGAGCGCGGCGCTGACCGGCGCAAAAGGACGTCGCCTGCAACGCAGCCGCAAGATCAGACGCGGTTGCTCAAGGCGCGAGACATCTGCCTCATCGCATCATTTTCGAGATAGAACGTCCCGTTCGGGGCGCCGCTGTTCATGAATTCAGCGGCAAAGGCGCGCCCGATATCGTCCTGCTCGATCGCGCCAAAACGTCCGGGAACAAGCCGGCCCAGCCAGGCCACATAGGCCGGAGTGTGAGCATTGCCTGCGATAATTCCCGGACGAAAAATCGCGAGGCGTTGGAATCCGATCCCAGAGACCGCTTCTTCTTTCATTCCCATGACCCGCACATAACGGATCCTGCTGCCGGCACTACTCCCCACTGCGGAGAGCAGGGAAAATCGCCGGACGCCGCCGGCGTGACAGCCGCGGGCAAAACCTCCGACGACGCCGATTTCGAGAGCCTTCAGCTCCTCCCACTTCATGCTGCCTTGGCCGACGCCAACGCAGGATGCCCCGTAGACGGGATCGCCTTGCGCGACCAGGCTCAGCGCAACCTTGGCCACTTCGGTTGAAAACTGGGCATCTGCCGTATCCAAGATCACCTGTCGCACGCAAGAATTGGCGTTCGAAGGAACCGTCCGGCGATTGACCATCACGACTTCAGCACAGGACGGTTCTGCTACCAGCGCACGCACGACCGCGTCTCCGACCTGTCCCGTGCCACCGATAATCAAGACGCGGAATGTCATTTTTGCCCTTATCGAGGACGTTGCAGCGCCATATCGCCTGCCGCTTCGCTTTCATCTATGGATCAAAAGCTGACCTGCGAGACTCCAGCAGACACGTCGGTTGAGTGCCACAAGAGCCGGCGGGCCTCCAGACCGCGTTCGCGTCATGTCATCGCCGGACCGGTTGACAAAGTATATACATTTTGTACATAAAAACTGTATCTTTTCGTCCGGACCTGTTTGATGATACCTCGCTTCGGCCAGCGGACTACCAGGAGGAAAGAATGAGCTTCACCGACCGCCAATTTCGCAATGCCTTGGGCAAGTTCGCGACCGGGGTTGCGGTCGTGACCGCCAACGTCGACGACACGTTGCTTGGTTCGACCGTGAGCTCGTTCAACTCGGTATCGCTCGCGCCGCCGCTGGTCCTGTTCAGCCTGGCCAACAATGCGCAGACTTTCGCGCTCTGGCAGAAGGCGACGCATTTCGGCGTGACCATTCTCGCCGAGCACGAGACCGAACTGTCCAATCGCTTTGCGAAGGGCGGCGCCGAGAAGTGGACCGGCCTCGCTCCGCAACGCAATGCCCACGGCGTGCCGCTTCTGCGCGGCGGACTATGCACGTTCGAGTGCGAGACTTATGCGCGTCACGAGGGTGGCGATCACGAGATCATCGTCGGCCGTGTCACCGCCTTCACCGAGAACGACGCCCATCCGCTGGTTTTTCACGGCGGCCGTTACCGGCAGCTGCACGCTGATCGTTCGATCGCGGCGCCGCCCGAGAGCGATCCCTGGCTGCACGGCTGGTAGACGCGGTGCGCTCCTGGCGCCCCTGTCCAAGGGACTGCTCGTCAGCCGTTGCGGATTGAAGATTGTGACGGCGGATTTCGGCGAACGCCATTTCCGAATTCAGAATGAGCTGCCGCGCCACGCGCTGGGCGACGTCAAGCGACTTCGAATCGATGTCGCGAAACAGGGCATCGTTCACCAGCCGGACGAACGGCGTCACCCGCGCGATTTCGGCCTCCGCCTTCGGCGTCAGTGTCACGTGAACGCTCCGCCGGTCGATGGTGCTCGGATTTTTGGTCAACAGGCCTTCGCCCTCGAGGCGGCCGACTTCCGTCGTGACATGAGTTCGCGCCAGCCCGACGTCCTCGGCGAGTTCGCGGATCGTGATGCCGTCTTCGCCCTGGCCGTGCGCGACGCCCATGAGCACCGCAAACTGGCTCGGAGTGAGGTCGAGTTCGCGCCCGAAGGCATCGCGGCATAACAGCAGCCGGCTCACGGAGTGCACCAGCGCATAAATGCTTCGTCGAAAGGCGGCGTCAGAACCGTCCACGACGAATTCCTTGCGGCTGATCGATGAAGGGGGCCGGTAAACCTTCGAATTCATTGGTGCTTTCTTCCTTTTGAAGCGCACACGCGGCCGCGCCGCAACACCCGCCACTGCCGATTTTTGCAGCGCACCCTGCTGAAATTACCACAGTTCTATCCCGTTGACACGTTCATCATATAGGTACATCTTGTACGTAAATTACGTAATTATCTGATCCGACCGACACAAGTTCAGTGCAGTCAGCTCAAAGGGAGAAACGCCATGAGCACCGCGGCAACGAAAGCGACGCCCCTGCGCAGCGGGGAAAGTTTCCTGGCCGATCTGAAGCGCAGCAAGCGAACCATCTTCGTCGATGGCGAACGCGTCAGCGATCCGACGTCGCATCCGGCTTTCGCCGGCAGCGCGCGCACCTATGCGCGGCTGTTCGACTATGCCGCCGCGCCGGAGAACCGCGAGCGGATGACCTACACGTCGCCCGACACCGGCGGCCCGGTGTGGCGGTGCTTCCAGATCCCGCACACCCATGCCGATCTTCGCGCCAAGCGCATCGCGGCGGAGGGCTGGGCCGAGCAGACCTACGGGCTCATGGGCCGCACACCCGATCACGTCTCGAATTTCTTCGCAGGCTTCGCGGCCAAGCCGCAATTCTTCGCGCGCGGCGGCGCCGGTTATGCCGAGAACGTGGTGAATTTCTACAAGCACATCCGCGACAATCACAAATACGTCGTGTACGCGATCGTGCCGCCGCAGATCGACCGCAGCAAACCCGCCCACCAACAGAGCGATCCGACGCTGTATGCGGGCGTGGTCAAGGAGACCGACTCCGGCATCGTCGTCAAAGGCGGACAGCAGCTCGCGACCGGCGCCGTCTTCGCGGATTATGTTCAGATCAGCTGCATCACGCCGTTGCGCGCCGGCGATGAGGCCTACGCCATCAGTTGCGTGATCCCGATCGACGCGCCGGGGCTGAAGCTTTTTTCACGCCGCGCTTTCCCGATGCTGGCGACCAACGCCGAAGACTATCCGCTGACCAGCCGCTTCGACGAGACCGACTGCTTCGTCGTGCTCGATGACGTTCATGTGCCGTGGGAGCACGTGTTCATCTACCGCAATCCCGAACTGTGCTTCGGCCAGTGGTGGCAGACGCCGTCGCATTTGTACGGCAATCACCAGGCGCAGTCCCGCTTCGCCACCAAGCTGCGGTTCCTGCTGGGTCTCGCCAAGCGCATGAACGAGGCCACCGGCAACGATGCGGCTCCTCCCGTGCAGGTCGAGATGGGCGAGCTCGCCGCCTATGCGTCGCTCGTCGAGAACATGCTGTACTCGCACGAGGCGATCGGGCCGGTCGACGAAGATGGCATCATGTGGCCCTCGAGGGCGGCGCTTTACGCCGTCATGGCGCTGCAATCGCAGATCAACCCGCACATGATCGATATCGTGCGCGAGCTGACGGGCGCGGGCATGATCACGCTGCCGTCGTCCAAGAAGGACTTCGAAAATCCGGAGGCGGCGCCGATCATCAACCGCTACTTCGTGTCCGGAAAGATGAACGCCCGCGATCGCGTCCGCCTGATGCGGCTCGCCTGGGACTTCATCGGGACGGAATTCGCGAACCGTCACCAGCAATATGAAAAGTTCTACGGCGGCGCCTCGTATCTGGTGAAAACCAACATGTACCGCTCGTACGACTTCGCCCGCGCCAGCGCGCTGGTCGATACCGCGCTCGCGCTTCCGACCGACTGACGCAACCCGGACCGGCGCGCGAGACAAGAGCAGGCGGCGGCTCCTGTCTCGCGTCCATCTTCGATGGAGAGAGCACATGGCCACACAAGATCTGGCAGCAAACGCACCGGCTACCGCCCCAGCGGCTTCGGATGAAACGGAGCGGCCGGCAACGCGGCTCCGTTGGGCGATCGCTTTCGTCCTGTTCCTCGCGGTGCTGTCGGCGTTCTTCGATCGCATCAGCGTGGCCGTGCTGTTCACCAACACCGACTTCCAGAATGCGATGGGGACCGGCTTCAATCCGACTCTGCTCGGTCTGCTGATGACCGCGTTCGTGTTCGCTTACGGCTGTTCGGGCTTGCTCTTGAGTTTTATCGGCGACGTCTACGGCCTGCGGCGCACGCTGGCGGCGGGGAGCGCGGCCTGGGGCGTGGTCATGGCCGTGATGGCCGCGGTCTCGTCGTTTCCCTTGATGCTGGGCTGCCGTATTTTCCTAGGGATCGCGGAAGGCCCGCAGTTCTCGATCACGAATTCGCTGGTGAAGCGCTGGTTTCCCCGCCGGGAGCAGGCCCGCGCCAGCTCGATCTGGATGGTCGGCAGCCCGCTGGGGTCGGCCATCGGCTTTCCGCTGATGATCTACCTGGAGACGACCTACGGATGGCGCTCGGCCTTCGTTTTTCTGGCCGTGCTGAATCTGATCGTCATTCTTCCACTGGTTCTGCTGTTCGTCCGTGACCAGCCGCCCGGCGGGCCCGTTTCCGTTCAAGCCGATGCCGGCAAGCAATCCTCCTATCTGTCCCAGGTCGGACTGTTCTGCCGGGACTGGCGCTTCTGGATGCTCGTCATCTTCAACTCAGCCGCGCTGGTTTACCTCTGGGGTCTGAACAGCTGGCTGCCGACCTATCTGATCAAGGCGAGAGGCTTCGATCCGCGTCAGACCAGCCTGTTCTCCTTCCTGCCGTTCTTCGCGATGTTCCTGGGCGAAGTCCTCGCTGCCATTCTATCGGACAAGCTCGGCCGTCGCGCACTGATCTGCTTCGGCGGATTGTTCCTGGCCGGCGCGTGCATGTTCGCGGTTTCGGCCGTTCCTGATGCCCGCACCGCAGCGATGTTGATCGCCGTCAGCGCCTTTTTCTGGGGCTGTTCGCTGCCGCCGTTGTTTGCACTGTCGCTGCAAATCCTTCCGGCGCGCGCTGTCGCGTCCGGGGTCGGCGTCTTCAACGGCATCGGAAACATCGTCGGGGCGTTCTCGCCGCTCGTCATGGGGGCCTTGATCGCCCGCACCGGCTCTTTCGATGCCGGCCTCATGGTGCTCGTCGGCGCAACGACCCTCGGCTCATTCGTGATGCTTCCGCTGGCGCGCCGGTTCTGAGAACCGACGCGTCACTCCTCGTGCTCGATCACGACGCGGTGCGGCGAGGCGTGGATGCCGTAGGTCTTGAGCGGCCGCGTGCCGAGCGCGCGGAACCAGTGCCGCACGTGTGCCGGAAACACCAAGGTCATGCCCGGCTTGATCGGAAACACCTCGACTCCCTCCATCCAGGCCTCGCCCTCGCCTTCGACGACGGTGAGCGCCTCCATGTAGGGATGCGAGTGCAGCGGCGTGCGATAGCCCGGCGACGAGGTCTGGATGCCGAGGCGGAACGGCGTCGAGCCTGCGGCGTCCCCCACCACGGTCTGATAGGTCGCGCCGGCGTTGAACGGATCGAACGATACGTCGTCGTGAACAACCACGGGCACGGTTAAACTCCGCCTGTTACTGACTCTTCTGCCGCAGGTTCGCCGCCTCGACCACTGCGGTCCACTTCCTGATCTCGCTCGTGATGAAGGCGCCGAACTCCTTGGGATCGGTGGTCATCGGCCGGCTGCTGAACGAGCGGAAGCGCGCCAGCACCTCCGGATCGCGCAGCACCGTGGCGAACGCCTTGTTCAGCGTGGCGAGCACATCCGGCGCAAGACCTGCCGGCGCCACCACGCCGAGCCAGCCGACCGCCTCGAAATCCTTGAGACCGGACTCCGCGAAGGTCGGCACGTTCGGCAACACATCGTAGCGCTCCAGCGACGAGATTGCGATCGGCTTGATCTTGCCGGCGTTGAGCGCGGATTCGCCGGACGGCATGTCGATGATGCCGAGCGGAATGTGCGCACCCAAAAGATCAGTCACCACAGGCCCGGTGCCCTTGTAGGTGACGAGCGTGATGTTGAGCTTCGCCGCATAGTTAAAGAGCGCCGCGGTGAGATGCATGATCGCGCCGCCATGACCCATGGTGAGCTTCGGCTCGCCACGCTTCTCCATCGCGATCACGTCGGCGACGGTCTTGCCGGCGAAGCTGTCCGGCGCCGCCAGGATGAACGGCTGCGCCGAGACCGCGGCGATCGGCGTGAAGTCCTTCACCGGGTCGTAGGACACCGGATCGCCCAGCGCGATCGAGGTCGCGAGCGCGCCGGAGGCGCCGAGCCCGATGGTGTAGCCGTCGGGCTTGGACTTCGACAGCGCATCCATGGCGATCACACCGCCGGCGCCGGCGCGGTTCTCGATGATCAGCGGCTGGCCGAGCAGCTTTTCGAGCTTGGGCTGCATCAGCCGCGCGATCACGTCGGCGCTGCCGCCCGGCGGATGCGAGAGGATGAAGCGGATCGGCCGATCCGGGAATGCCGCAAGCGCGTCACCTGTCGCAGACGCCATCAAACTGCAAGCGCAGAGAATCGCCAGCGCGGTACGGCCCATCATCGCCCTCTCCTCCCTCGGCCGGATGTTGCGCATCCGGCATCTTATCCGGACGCATTATGCCCAATCCGCCAGGCCCGGGACACCGGGCGCACCGCCGCAGCTGGTCTCAGCTTCGCGTGAGCTTGGCCTGCACGCGCTGATCGAAGCGCGCCACATTGACCACGAGACGCGTGTGCGTGCCGTCGCCGATCAGGTCCTTCTCGTCGTGCGCCTCGACGTGAAACTCCAGCGTGCGGCCGTCGACCGACAGAAGCCGCGCGGTGGCGCGCACCCGCATGCCGACCGGCGTCGCCGCGATGTGGCGCACGTCGAGTCGGGTGCCGAGACTCTGATGGCCCTCGGGGATGAGGTTCTCGCAGGCGTCGAGCGCCGCGGCCTCCATGAGGTTGATCATCACCGGCGTCGCCAGCACGCGAACCCGCCCCGAGCCGATGCGCGGCGCGGTGTGCTCGTCGCCGACCACGATCTCGGCATGGCCTTCGAGGCCGGCTTTGAGTTTCTCGAGCTCCACGGATCGCCTCTTTTGTTTGCCGTCGCGCCTGCAAAGGCCGCGAATCACGTAGACTCCATGGATCAAGACGCGCGCAGCGGCAAGGAGCTTCGATGGCTGACGGGGAATTGACTCGCATTGATGGGCGTCCGATCCCGGACAACCGCGACGAGGTCAGGGCCTTTCTGGTCACCTGGAACGACGCGCTGCGGCTGCAGTCGGTGCTGGACCATTATCGTCAGATCGGCGTCAGCCGCTTCTTCGTCGCGGACTTGGGCTCGACCGACGGCACGCTCGAGCACCTCACGGCGGCGTCCGACGTGCACGTCTTCAAGGCGACCGGCGACGACAGCCTCGCCTGGCTCAACACGCTGCTGGACGCCCATGGCGCGGGGCATTGGACGGTCACGGTCGACAGCAGCGAGCTGCTTGTCTATCCGCATTACGAAGAGCTCGAGCTGCCGCTGTTCTGCCGCTACCTCAATCATATCGGCGCGCAGGCGCTGGCCTGCGTCTCGCTCGACATGTACGCGACGGGCCCGCTCCGCGATGCGGTGCATCGTCCGGGCATGCCGCTCACCGCCACCTGCGGATATTTCGACAGCGCGCCGTATCAGCTGCTGCGCACCGACGTCTGCCCGCATTTCGAGATCTACGGCGGCCTGCGCGGCCGGCTGATGAGCGGCGACCGCTCGCCGGTGCTGAGCCGCGTGCCGTTGGTGCGCTGGCAGAACGGCATGCAGTATCTGCGCGGCACGGGACACATCACGCCGGTGGTCATCGCCAACATGATGGGCGCGCTGCTGCGCTTCGATTTCCTCAGCGACTTCCGCGGCCGTGTCGGAGGCGAGCTCGCCATCGACGAATCAACCAATCTGTCGACCGAAGCCTCGATGAAATTCGAAGGCAGCGGGCAGCTCGTCCGGTTGGGCCTGATGAAGTCGGTACAATCCTTCGATGAGTCCGTGAAGATCACCACGGCAGCGCGAACGGCGAAGTCGGCCTGAGCGAATTTAGCCAGGTTTTCGATGTGAAAAAGATGCGGCAGCGTCTTTACGCTTCCTGCACCGTTCCAGCCGAAACGTCCGCGTCCGCAACCTTTTGCAACGGAACGCCCGGCTACGGTCGCCTCGCATGTCCGAGGGCCAGACCATGCCGCAAACGTCCCAATCTCCTGAAGCCAAACAGTACGCCCAACGCCGCCGCTGGCTGAAAACATCATTCGGTTTCACGTCCAAGAATCTCAACTACGCGCTGGAGAGCAAGAACGACGCGGCGGTTCAGCGCGCGGTCGCGTGGGACACCATCGCGCCGCGCACGTCCTACTCGACCCTTGTCGAACCTGATCGTGAATTGCGCTGGGTGGCCTTCGTGCTCTCGGCGCTCGCCATCGTCTCCGTCCTGCGCGGCGGGTCGCAGCCCACGATGCTCTATCTCGCCGTCACGCCGGTTTTCTTCCTGGCCGTCTGGCTCACCGCCGGATGGCGGCGCGTCTCGTTCACGGCGCTGCCGGCTTCCAACGCCAGCATCGTGGTGCTCGAAGACGAGAAGCACGACGCCATCATCGCGGCGATCGAGCAGGCGCGCGCCGAGACGCTGCTCAAAGCCGCCGAGCCCGCCCCGGGCATGTCGATCCGGCTTTATCTGCGCCGCCTGCGCTGGCTGGTGGATGCCGGCGTGCTCTCCGCCCAGGAGTTCGCCCAGCGGCAAAAGCTCGTGCTGCCGGACACGATGTCTCTGCTGCTCGCGCCGAAGGCTGCGCCATTGCCTGACCAGCAGTTCCGCCAGCGCAAGCTCGGCGAGACGATCGAGGTGAGGCTCGAAGCCGACCGGCTGACCCATTCGCGCAGCACGCTCTTCAACGGCGCGGAAACCTTCAGCCTGCCCTACGCCCACCTGCAGGAGCCGCAGCAGTTCTCATCGAAGAATCCTCAGCACGAGCTGACGGCTTTCATTTTCTGCTGGCTTTCGATCGCGGGGCTCGCCTGCGGCGCCTGGATCAGCGAAGGACATCATGCCGAATATTATGTGGGCGGCGAAGATTTGAAGAACGCGCTGACCGATTTCGGTCCCATCCTCCTGCTGATCGGCGCCGCGGCGGCGATCGTGCCGCGGCTGATCGTGCTTCGTCACACGACACCTTATCCCCGCATCGTGCTGCAGCAGGATCAGACGGGCGACCACATCCGGGCTGCGATCGAAGAGCGGCGGCTCGCGACGCGACGGACGCTCTGCGAGCCCGACCCGCTGTTGACCGTCGTTGAGCGGGTCGAACAGATCGACGCGCTCTACACCGACGGCGTCATCTCCGCGGAAGAGCGGGATCGCGCTGTGCAACGGGCCCGATTTCTCGGCGACGAGCCCGCATTCGACCGGCCGGTGTTCGAAATATCCGCGCCAAAAAAACGGCGAGAGCTTGCTTTGCACTGAACAAGGATGTCGCCGAACGCCTCCTGAGGATCGAGCAGGGGCGTTCGGCGCGTTCTCCTTCAAGGGCAGAAGCCTCTATGCCGCCTCGGCGTGCTCGGCCGCCGCATTCACCGCGCTTTCGGCCAGCTCTGTGAGTGCCTGATCGGTGGCCTCTTCTTCCTCCAAGGTCTCTTCGAGGAGCTTCACCACATCTTCCAGACCGAGTTCCTTCGCCCAGGTCCGCAGCGTGCCATAGCGTGAAATCTCGTAGTGCTCGACCGCCTGCGCCGCGGCGAGCATGCCGGCGTCGAGCGCGGGCGAGCCCTTGTATTCCTTGATGATCTCCTGACCCTCGTCGAGGATGCCCTCGATCGCGGCGCACTTTTTTCCCTGCGGTTTGGCGTCGATGGCTTCGAATACCTGCTCGAGACGGGCAATCTGCCCCTCGGTTTCCTCATGATGCTTTTCGAAGGCCGCGCGCAGATCTTCGCTTTCTGCAGCCTTGGCCATCTTCGGCAGCGCGCTCAGGATTTTCTTCTCCGCGTAATAGATGTCTTTCAGCGTGTCGTGGAACAGCGCGTCGAGCATCTTGGGTTCCTTGGCCATCAATCGCCTCCATGTGTGTGATGGGATTGCCGGGACAACCGGAGGCCGGGGATCACGTTCCGAGTCCCACACCCACAACGATGAAAATTCTCCTGTTTCTGCGGAGACTTATCGTTTGATAGGCGAACCAGATGAAGGTCTCTTCGAGCCCGCTGAGGGCTACTGTCGAGCTCCTGTCATTTGACAGAACACGGCCGAACTTTCGCTGCATCGAAACGTTGACGGTTGAAGGCGATGAACCGATGCAGCCGCACCACGACATCATCATCCGCAAACTGGCGGAGCACTCTTCGCTCGATGACGACGATCTCGCAGCGCTGAGAACGCTCACCAGCTACAGCCGGAACCTCGGCCCCAACGAAGATTTCATTCGTCAGGGCGACAAGCCTGTCGTGTCGGCCATCGTGACCAAAGGAATGGTAGCGCGTTATCACGTGCTCAGCAGCGGGCAGCGGCAGTATCTGTCGTTTCATATTACCGGCGACTGGCCCGACGCACAGACGCTGTTCATCGAGCGGATGGATCATGCGGTCTGCGCCCTGGGCGAAGCCCATGTCGCGATGGTACCGCACGAAGAGATCTGCCGGCTGTTCGAGCAGCGGCCGGCCGTCGGCTTCGCGATCTGGCGCGAGACGCTGATCGACGCCGCGATCTTTCGCGAGGCAATCACCAACAACAGCAGCCGGCCAGTGGAGACGCGAATGGCGCATCTGTTTTGTGAAATCTATTACCGCGCGCGGGCCTCGGCCCTGGCAAAGCCCGGCTCGTGCCGCTTTCCGGTCCATCAGGGCCAGATCGGCGAGACGCTCGGCATGTCGATTGTGACCGTAAATCGGACACTGCAGACGTTGCGCAGCACCGGGGCGATGGAATTCCGCAACGGCGAACTCATGGTGTTTGATTGGAAGCAACTCGTCGAATTGGGCGACTTCGATCCGACCTATCTGCACCTGAAGCGACCGTCGCGATTGTGACAGGACGGCTGTAACAAGATCGTCGCGGCCCCCCGCTACCATCTTCCGCCGCGACTCCGAATGGCCCATATTTAGAGTCAAACTCGGGTACGACCGGACAGAAACCATGCCTCGTTATTTTTTCAACACGCACATCGGCGAAGAAACCATCCGCGACGAGGAAGGCGAGGACCTTCGCGATCCCGATCAGGCCTGGGAGGTCGCCAAGGCCATGATCGAGGAGCTGCTCGAGGACGAGGGCAGCCATCCGAGTCTGTTGACCGCCTCCATTGTGGTCACTGACGCCGATGGCGACGTGGTGCTGGAGTTTCCGTTCTCGGAGGCGCTGGTCACCCATCCCGAGGTCTCCACGACCCGGCACTAGCCGCATTCCGGAAACGCATACATCGCGGTGGCCGGCGCCATAGCGCGGCCGCGGCGGTTCCCTATATGCCGCAGGGCTGAATTCAAATCGGGATCCTCACATCATGTCGTTGCTCTATTCGCCGGCCAAGCTCGGGCCGCTCGCGCTGCAAAACCACCTCGTGATGTCGCCGATGACGCGCAGCCGCGCGCCCGGCAACGTCCCCAACGAGCTGATGGCGCAATATTACGGCCAGCGCAGTTCGGCCGGCCTGATCATCACCGAAGGCACCTCGCCCTCGCCCAACGGGCTCGGCTATGTCCGCATCCCGGGTATCTTTTCCGCCGAGCAGGTGGCGGGCTGGAAGCTCGTCACCGAGGCGGTGCACGCCAAGGGCGCCAAGATCTTCATTCAGTTCATGCATTGCGGGCGCATCGCGCATCCCGACAACCTGCCGGCCGGAGCCCGCGTGGTGGCGCCGTCCGCGATCGCCGCGAAGGGCCAGATGTTCACCGACGGCGGCATGAAGCCGCTGCCCACGCCCGAAGCCATGACCGACGCCGACCTCAAGACCGCGCTCGGCGAATATGTCACGGCCGCGAAGAACGCAGTTGCAGCGGGCTTCGACGGCGTCGAGCTGCATGGCGCCAACGGCTATCTGCTGGAGCAGTTCATCCGCCCGACCTCCAATCAGCGCACCGACAGCTATGGCGGCTCGATCGAAAACCGCGCGCGCTTCGTGTTCGAGGTGATCGACGCCACGATCGCGGCGATCGGCAAGGACAAGGTGGGCATCCGGGTGTCGCCGTTCGGGGTGTTCAACGACATGCCGCTCTATCCGGAGATGGAAGCCGACTACGGCTATCTTGCCGAGAAGCTGAACGCCGCCGGCCTGGCGTATGTGCATCTGCTCGATCACTCGGCCGGCGGCGCACCGCCCGTGCCGGATTCGATCAAAGCGACGTTCCGCAAGGTGTTCAAACGCACGCTGATCCTCGCGGGCGGCTATGACGCCAAGCGCGCGGAGAGCGACCTCGCCGCGGGCCGCGCCGATCTCATCGCTGTCGGCAAGCCGTTCCTCGCCAATCCCGATCTGGTGACGCGCTGGAGCAAGACCGCGAATCTCAACACGCCCGATCCCACGTCGTTCTATTCGCCGGGCCCGAAGGGGTACGTCGATTATCCGACGCTCGGCGGATAACAGAGCCGTCTGCTGCCAAAACGGCGTTGCGCTCCCTCTCCCCAGCGGAGAGAGGGTCGGGGTGAGCGACTGTCTCGCGTGTCAAGCGATTTGCCATGGTCGTTTGTCCCGCACGATGGCGTTGAGGATAGTCAGCAGTTTTCTGGCGACTGCGATAATGGCGACCATCTTCGGCTTGCCGGCCTTGGTCAGGCGATTGAAGAAGGCCTTCAAGACCGGGTTGTGCCGCATGGCGACCATCGCGCCCATGAACAACGCGGTGCGCACGGATTTGCGACCGCCGCCAATAAAGCTCCGCCCCTTCCACTGGCCGGACTGGCGGGTGAAGGGGGCAAGCCCTGCGAGCGCAGCGATCTGTTTGCGGCTGAGCGTGCCGAGTTCGGGCAGATCGGCAATGAGCGTGCGCGAGATGATCGGGCCGATGCCTGGCACGGAGGCGAGCAGATCCTCCTTCTCGCGCCAAGCCGGCGAGCCGCGCACGCTGTCGTCGATCTCGCTATCGAGCTCGGCGAGTTCCTTCTCCAGCATGCCGATGACCCGGCGGATGCTTTTGCGCAGGCGCGACACGGCTATCCGCTTCTCGCGCTGGCTTTCCGCGCCGATCATCTCGATGATCTGCCGGCGGCGGGCGACGAGATCGGCCAGAAGCTGCGTTGCCTCGTCTGCCAAGGGCCGCGGCTGCGGCTTCGTCGCCTCCGCGAAGTGGGCGATCACAGCGGCATCGATCGGGTCGGTCTTAGCGCGCTGCCCGAGCGCCTTGGCAAAGGCTCGGATTTGGGCCGGGTTGACGACGACAACAGGAAGCGCCGCGGCAGCCAAAGAGGCTGCCACCACCGTTTCAAAGCCGCCGGTGGCTTCCAACGCAATAATCCCCGGCGCCAGGGCCCGCATCCGCTCGATCAACCGACCCACGCCGGATGCATTGCGCGTCACCACAAACAGCTCCCCACCGGGGCGCACAGCCACGTCCAGGCGGTCTTTCGAGACGTCGATACCGACAGCGATGATGTCCATGGCGACCCGTCCTTGCCTAATCGAGCTTTGCTTCTTGCGGCCCAGGCGACTGTTCGGGTTCGATGGAACGGCGGGCGGGGCGCCAAGCTCACCCACGGTCTTGCAAGACCTCGGGGTTTGCGGACACCCGCCCGTCACCGCGACCACAACTTTAGACGAGTCGCGGCTATGAGAATTACAAGGGGGCTTACTTTCCTCGACAGAGCGTACGCCCTCACCCGCCGCACCATAGCGCGTTGAAGACGCGCGTACTCGCGCTTGTGGTGCGGCGACCTCTCCCCACGGAGAGGTGAAGCACCGCACGACCACCGATTCAATTCAAACGGCGCAGCACTACCGGCACCTCGGATACATCTCGGCGAGCGCGCGGCCGCGCAACAGCAAGACGCGCGAGGTGAGACCGCCGCGGGCCCGGATCCATTGCTGCACGGCCGGCGGATAGGTTTCCAGCACGACCCGGCTCGCGCCAGGCTCGGCGCGGGTGCGGCCGCGATCGTCGATGGAGCGCGCTGCGTGGAAACCCAGCACGGCGCGGCGCGTGATGCAGATGCGTTCGGGCGGCACGATGCTGAGCACCAGCGTGCAGGCGGACAGACACGGCCCATCGATCGCCACGCGCTCGCCGGAATCCCGCACCGCCTCGAAAACCTGGACATAAGGCAAAACCGGGCCGCCGGGACTCGACAGGATGCGCACCTCGGCCGCCGCCGGTTGCGCACTGAAAGCAGACAGCCAAAACAACAGAACCGTGAGAGCGGCTGAGTTTCGCATCACAGAAGGCTACCCCCCTTCGCGGAATTGGCGGCGGATAAATAAGATGCCGGCCGCTGCAGCAACAGTGCGCTGCTAGACGCAAACGAGAAGATAGCCTCGGTGGTTGCCGCTTACTTCTGCACGAAGAAAAAATCCTCTTTCCCAGGCAGCGAGCCATAGGTGTAGGGCTCCTGCCGGCCGGCCGTCGCCTCCATCACGTCGTCGCGCACCAATCGGAACAGCTTGTTGATCTCGACGTTCGGCGTCGCGAGCCGCTGCACCATCGCCACCGCGAACGGGCTGTTGGTGCCCTGACCGTCGAGCGCGGTCTGGCCGTGCTTGGTGGCATAGACCACGAGCATCGCACCGGACACGTTCACCGGACTGAGTCCGCCCCCGGCCGCACGCTCGCCGACCAAGCCGACAGAGGTCGGCCCCATCGCGACCGTGGTGCGCGATGCTTCAGCCGGCGGCGTCCGCTTCAAGAACGGATTGTTGCGGCAGGCATCGAGCAGAATGAGCCGGAGCTTGCGGGCACCCTGCGTCGCCGCCATCACATCATCGAGCGAGACCACCTGGGACCGCCCGTCGCGGCCGGCGGAGAAATTCGCATCGACCGGCACCAGGTAGTTCGTGCCGTTCACCTCCATGCCATGGCCCGAATAGTAGACCACCGCCCAGTCTGCCTTCGCCGCCTCGACCGAGAACTTGCGCAGCCCGTCCAGTATCTCCTCGCGCGTGGCGTCGATGCCGATCAGCACGGTCTCGAAGCCGATGGCGCGCAACGTCGCGGCGATGACTTCGGCATCATGTTGCGGATTCTTCAGCTTGCCGGCGTTCCGGTAATCGGCGTTGCCGATCACCAGTGCGACGCGACGGCCGATCTTGCCGGGGTCGACCGGCACTGTTGAGGGAGCCGTAACCTCCGGCGTCGGGATCGAGGTCGGCGAGGTCACCTTCGCGGGCGCCGCCGGAATCACCGGCTGCACCGCGCCTGAATCGAACGCGGCGAGGCGTGCCCGCGCGGTCGCCAGCGCCGAACCGGCGTTGTCGCCGCGGAACTGGCTCTTCGAGGTCAGCGCCTTGTTGAACTCGACGCGGGCGCGCGCGATGTCGCCGGCCTTCTCAAAAGTAAGACCGCGGCCGACATAGGCCGGGATGTAGTCGGGCGTGAGCCGCAGCGCCTGGTCGTAGTCGGCCAGCGCGCGGTTGAGCTCTCCTTTGTAGCGATAGGTGTCGCCCCGCGCCGCGAACGGCAGCGGGCTCAACGGGTCGAGCCGGACCGACTGATCCTGTTCGATCAGCGCACGCTCAAGGTCGCCCTTCAGACGCCAGATTTCGCCGCGGTTGGCATAGACCACGACGTTCTTCGGATCGCGGCGCAACGCCTCGTTCTGGTCTTCGAGCGCGCGGTCGAGTTCGCCTTTGGCTTTCCAGGCGTTGCCGCGGTTGGCGTAGGGCGCGGCCAGCCCCGGATCGAGGCGGATGACCTCGCTGTAGTCGGCGATGGCGCGATCCCACTCGCCTTTGTTGTACCAGACGCTGGCGCGACCGTTGTACGGAAACGAGAACGCCGGATCGACGCGGATCGCCTCATTGTAGTCGGCGAGCGCGAGGTCGAGCTCGCCCTTGCCCTTCCAGGCGTTGCCGCGGCTGTTCAGCGAGCGTTTGTACGCGGGGTCGAGCTTCAGCGCCTCGTTGAATTCGAGAATGGCGCGATCGAAGTCCTGCTTCAGGAGGTAGCCGACGGCACGATGGTGAAGGGCCGCGACCTTGGCGTCCTTCGCGGGATTTCCGGACTGCAGGATGCGCGAGCAGGCGCTGATCTTCAGCGCCGGGTTGGTCATCTGCTCACAATCCGCCGTGTCCTTCGGCGAGGCCGCCAAAGCCGGCGCGACGAGCAGCGCCAGAACCGCAGCGGCAAGGCATGAAACCAATCGCATTGTGGAAAATCCCCAGCCACAGAACCAGCTGGTGAATAAGTCGCTCCAGACTGGCAGCAGGTTCAAAATGGGTACCCGTCCGCCCTTCCCTCGCCCTTCAACTCCTCCCATATTTCTCCGATGCCAAAATCCCCCCGCGACCCGGCCAAGCACAGCAAGAAGGACCCGGCGCGGCCGACGCGTGCCAAGGCGCATCGGCCCGACGCGCCGCCGGCCGACCCTGCGCTGGAGCGGCTGCTCAATCCCGGCATCGAGCGCGGCACCGCCGGGATGGGTTCGGGAACGGGCCTGCAGCAACCGCCGGACAATTCATTCGAGCGCCGTGCCGACCGGCGCGGCGAGCACACGGCGCGCAAGTCCGTGGTCAAAGGCTTCGACGAGGCGCCGCAGCGCGGCTACGTGGCGCGTGCGCCACTCGACATCAATGCGGAGCTCCGCAAGGCGCTTGGCTACGATAGCGATTCGAGCAAATCGCTCATCGGAATCGATCAGAGTGAAGAGGAAGTCACGGGCTCCGCTTCACCCTCCCCTGGAGGGGGAGGGTCGCGCGCCGAAGGCGCGCAGGGTGAGGTGAGCGGCCAGCAAGGTTCACTCCCACCCGACCGCGACGAGATTTCGGACATCTCTGAGCCGCGGCGCGAAAAGCGTGTGATGCACCGCCCCTCGCCGCAGCCGGTCACGCTTGGCGTGACCGAGTCGATGAAGGCGCTGGAGAAGCTGCTGCGCGAAGGCCGGCCGGAATTCGCCGAGAACGGCGGCACCGCGGTGTGGACGCCGCACCGCCCGCCGCGGCCGGAGAAGTCTGAAGGCGGCGTCAGGATCGAGCTGAAGTCCGAGATGCAGCCGAAGGGCGACCAGCCCTCGGCGATTAAGGACCTGGTCGAGGGCGCCAACCGCAGCGACCGCACCCAGGTGCTGCTCGGCGTCACCGGCTCGGGCAAAACCTTCACCATGGCCAAGGTGATCGAGGCGACGCAGCGGCCGGCGCTGATTCTCGCGCCGAACAAGACGCTGGCGGCGCAGCTCTATGGCGAGTTCAAGAGCTTCTTCCCCGACAACGCGGTCGAGTATTTCGTCTCGTATTACGACTACTACCAGCCGGAAGCCTATGTTCCGCGCACCGACACCTACATCGAGAAGGATTCGTCGATCAACGAGCAGATCGACCGCATGCGGCACTCGGCGACGCGTGCGCTGCTGGAACGCGACGACGTGATCATCGTGGCGTCGGTGTCGTGCATCTACGGTATCGGCTCGGTCGAGACCTATTCGGCGATGACCTTCACGATCAAGCAGAAGGATCGCATCAACCAGCGCCAGCTGATCGCCGACTTGGTCGCCACGCAATACAAACGCATTGCGGGCGATTTCTCCCGCGGCACCTTCCGGGTGCGCGGCGACTGCATCGACATCTTCCCGGCCCACTATGAAGATCGCGCCTGGCGCGTGAATCTGTTCGGCGACGAGGTGGAATCGATCCACGAGTTCGATCCGCTCACCGGCCAGAAGACCGACGAGCTGGAGTTCGTGAAGATCTACGCCAACTCGCACTATGTGACGCCGCGGCCGACGCTGATCCAGGCGATCCAGGGCATCAAGGCTGAGCTGAAATGGCGGCTCGACGACCTGCACAACAAGGGGCGTCTGCTCGAAGCCCAGCGGCTCGAGCAGCGCACGCTGTTCGATCTGGAGATGCTGGAGGCGACCGGCGTCTGCGCCGGCATCGAGAATTATTCGCGCTATCTCACCGGCCGCAAGCCCGGCGAGCCGCCGCCGACGCTGTTCGAATATGTGCCGGACAACGCGTTGGTGTTCGTCGACGAGAGCCACGTCACGGTGCCGCAGATCGGCGGCATGTATCGCGGCGACTTCCGAAGGAAGGCCACCCTCGCCGAATACGGCTTCCGGCTACCCTCCTGCATGGACAACAGGCCGCTGCGTTTCGAGGAATGGGACGCGATGCGGCCGCAGACCGTCTGCGTTTCGGCGACGCCCGGAGCCTGGGACCTCGAAGAGGCGAACGGCGTGTTCGCCGAGCAGGTGATCCGCCCGACCGGCCTGATCGATCCGCCGGTCGACATCCGTCCCGCGCGCACCCAGGTCGACGACCTCGTGGGCGAGGTCCGCGAGGTGGCGCGCAAAGGCTATCGCGCGCTGGTCACCGTGCTGACCAAGCGCATGGCCGAGGACCTGACCGAATACCTGCACGAGCAGGGCATCCGCGTGCGCTACATGCACTCCGACATCGACACCATCGAGCGCATCGAGATCATCCGCGATTTGCGGCTCGGCGCGTTCGACGCGCTGGTCGGCATCAACCTGCTGCGCGAGGGCCTCGACATCCCGGAATGCGCGCTGGTCGCGATCCTCGATGCCGACAAGGAAGGCTTCCTGCGCAGCGAGACGTCGCTCATTCAGACCATCGGCCGCGCGGCGCGCAATGTCGACGGCCGGGTGATCCTCTACGCCGATCAGGTCACCGGCTCGATGCAGCGCGCCATGGACGAAACCTCGCGGCGGCGCGAGAAGCAGGAAAGCTACAACAAGGCCAACGGCATCACGCCGGAGAGCGTGAAGAAGTCGATCGGCGACATTCTCGGCTCGGTCTACGAGCGCGACCACGTGCTGGTCTCGACCGAGGGCGGGCTGTCGGGCGTCGGCGAGGAGCAGATCACCATCGGCCACAACTTCGAGGCCGTGCTGGCCGATCTCGAAACCCGGATGCGCGAGGCCGCCGCCGATCTCGACTTCGAGGAGGCGGCGCGGCTGCGCGACGAGCTCAAGCGCCTGCGCGCCACCGAACTGGCCGTGGTCGACGATCCAACCGCGAAAGTCGTAAAGCTGCCGGCCTCTTCTTCTCCCTCTCCCCGCTTGCGGGGAGAGGGTCGGGGTGAGGGGCGCTCGCGGCCGCACAAGCCGCATCTCGATGAGATGGGCATTGCGACCTATCACGAGGTGAAGCCGGCGGGTGCGCCGCGCCGGGACGGACCGCGCAAGCCGTCGCTCGACGAGATGGGTCCCGGCCCGGAGAGCAAGCCCTACCGGCCCGGCCCGCGCTCGACGTCCGGCAAGCCCGGCATGCGCGGCGGGTGGAAGCCGCGGGGGCGCTGACCCTCTTGCCGCGGCGGCCGCCGTTCCTTGTTGGACTTCTGATCATCGCCATCGTCGCCGCGATCGGCGGCGGCATTCAGGAATGGCATTCGCGGCCGATTCTCGCCCCACGCCAGACCGGTGCGATGATCAGCGGCCGGCCGCGCGTGGTCGACGGCGACTCGCTCGAGGTGGCGGGCCACCGCGTCCGGCTGTTCGGCATCGACGCGCCGGAAAGCCTGCAGGACTGCCGCGACGCGCGCGGCAAGTTTTACCCGTGCGGCAGCGACGCGCGCGATGCGCTGGCCGGCGCGATCGGCCGGCAGAGCGTGTCGTGCAAGCCGGTCGGCGAGAGTTACGGCCGCGAGGTGTCGATGTGCACGGCCGGCGGCCAGGATCTCAGCGAAGCGATGGTGCGCGCAGGCCAAGCGCTCGAATTGCGCCAGTATAGCCGCGGCCGCTACGCCGACGCCGAGCGCGAAGCGCGCGACGCCCGCCGCGGCCTATGGGCCGGCGACTTCGAGCAGCCGTCGCAATGGCGGCACGAGCACGGGCGGTAAGGCACCCTGTCATTCCGGGGCACGCGCAAAGCGCGTGAACCCGGAATCCAGTTACAGATACCGAATATGCATCTGGATTCCGGGTTCGCTCGCTGACGCTCGCGCCCCGGAATGACCGCGGAGAGATTTACTTCGCCGCCGGCGCGACCACAGCGACCTGGTTGCTGCGCTTCAGTGCATCGGCGACGAAGCCCGAGGCCTTCATCTCCTCGACGAAGGCCTTGAGATAAGCCGAGCCCGCGGCTTTCGGCTCGCCGTCCTTCTTCGGCATGCCCATGGCCTGCTGGATCTGCTGGAACGCGCCGCTCATGATCCGCACATCCGCATGATCCTTGGCATAGGCTTCAAGCTGCTGGCGCACGCCGGCCGCGGCGTCGAGCTTGTCCTTGAGCCACATCTCGATCATCGCCTTGCCGCCGCCGAGCGGGGCGCGGACGACGCTGGCGTTCTTGATGGTGCGCGTCAGATAAAGGTCGTAAGCCGAGCCGAGACCGACCGCGATGCGGATGCCCGGCTTGTCGACGTCGGCGACCTCCTTCAACGGTGAATCCTTTTTCACCATGTAGGTGCCCTCGATGATCACGTAGGGCGCGGTGAAGTCGATCGCCTTGGCGCGCGCGGGCTCGATCGCGACGAAGCCCACGTCCCACAGCCCTTCCGCCGCGGCTTCGAACACCTTGCCGGCCGCCTCGAACGGCACGAACTCCACCGGCACATCGAGGCGCTTCGCCAGCGCGAACGCCAGATCGGCGCTGATGCCGGCCGGTGAGCCGTCCTGCGCCTTCTGCGCCAGCACCGAATTGCCGAAGTTGATCGCGGCGCGAAGCTTGCCGGTCGGCGCGAGGTCCTTCACGGCCTCGGCCGATGGTGCCGGCTGCGCCGCAGCCGCAAGCGTTGCGGCGAGCAGCATGGAAACGGCGGTGAGCGCTTTCAGCATGGCAGTCCTCCCGGCGCGGCCGAGTTCGCCCCGCCGCTTATGCAAGAAGGGAACGCGAAATGCGCGCCCGGCGCAAGCCGGGGCGCTGGCCGCGGGCGGCAAACGCCGCTAGGTTTCGCCGCCAACATCACGGGAGTGAGACATATGAACGGCCGCGCATTCAAGCTTGGGACCTTCGCCAAATCGGACGGCAAGCCGTTCGCCGCCATCGTGCTGGACGATGCCGCGATACCGCTCGATGAAGCCGCCAAGGCGTCCGGCAAGTCCGGGCTGACCAGCACCGCGAGCATCCGCGACCTGCTCGGCGATTGGGACCGGAATTTCGCGACCCTCCAGGAGATCGTCGCCGGTCTCGACAAGGCCAAGGGCACGAGCGTGTCGAGCCTCACCGCGCTGCCGCCGGTCGCCCATCCGGGCAAGATGTTCTATGCCGCGCAGAATTTCCAGGAGCATGTCGACGAGATGATCCGCGCCGGCATGTCGCCGAAGGATGGCCCGAAGTTCACCGGCGAGAAGTCCACCTCGGACCCGTACCTGTTCCTGAAGGCGCCGAGCTGCCTCGCCGGCGCCTATGACGACATCCCGGCGCCGAAGGACGTCAAGAAGATCGACTGGGAGGCCGAGATCGCCTGCGTCATCACCAAGCCGGCCAAGCGCGTGAAGGCCGAGCGTGCGATGGACCACGTCGCCGGCTGGATGACCACCAACGACGTCTCGGCGCGCGACTTCCAGATCCGCACCGACCGGCCGGGGCTGCGCTCCGACTGGCTCAATGGCAAAAGCCACGACAAGTTCGCGCCGATGGGACCGTATCTGGTGCCGAAGGCGTTCGTCGCCGATCACATGAAGCTGTTCATCCGGCTCAGCATCAACGGCGAGATCAAGCAGAACGGCAACACCTCGCAGTTCATCTTCACGCCGGAGGAGCAGATCGAATACGCCTCCAACATCCTGACGCTGAACACCGCCGACATTTTCGTCTGCGGCACCTGCGGCGGCGTCGGCCAGGGCACCAACACATTCATCAAGGTCGGCGACGTGATGGAGACCGAGGTGGAAGGATTGGGCAAGATGCGCAACAAGTTCGTTGCGGAGGCTTGAGCGTTCACTGCTTCGGCTGGCGCTTCGCTCTCCCCGTCATCCTGAGGTGCCCGCCGAAAGGCGGGCCTCGAAGGATGCGGCCCCCGCTGCATCAGCCGGGCCGTCGCCCTTCGAGGCTCGCCATAGCGCGTCGAAGACGCGCGTAAATGCGCTTAGGGCTCGCACCTCAGGGCGACGGGGAGAGATTTGCGCGTGTTGCATGTTTCTTGCAAAAGTTTGGCGTACTCACGCGTGAACAAGTAATCCCGTGCACGACCTGGATCACATCGTCAAAGACATCGCCGCCGAGATGGCGGAGCGGCCGGACCGCGGCACGGTCGCGACCTACATTCCCGAGCTCGCCAATGTCGATGCCGGGCAATTCGGCATCGCGATCGTCGACAACGACGGCCGCGTCTTCACCGGCGGCGACGCCGACACCCCCTTCTCGATCCAGAGCATCTCGAAGGTCTTCACGCTGACGCTCGCGCTCGGCATGGCCGGCGACCGGCTGTGGCGGCGCGTCGGACGCGAGCCGTCCGGCAGCCCGTTCAACTCCGTTGTGCAGCTCGAATTCGAGAAGGGCATCCCACGCAATCCCTTCATCAACGCCGGCGCGATTGCGGTTACCGACCTGATCCTTTCCGGCCATCAGCCGCGCGAGGCGCTCGGCGAAATCCTCCGCTTCGTGCGCTTTCTCGCCGACGATCCATCGATCGCCATTGACGAGAAGGTCGCGGCGTCCGAGCAGCGCACCGGCTTCCGCAACGCCGCGCTCGCCAATTACATGAAGTCGTTCGGCGTGATCGAGAACCCGGTCGACCTCGCGCTCGGCGTCTATTTCCACCAATGCGCCATCGCCATGTCGTGCCGCCAGCTCGCGACCGCGGCGCGCTTTCTCGCCCACAACGGCCGCAATCCCAAGACCGGCCTCTCGGTCGTGAACGCCGAGCGCGCACGCCGCATCAACGCCATCATGCTGACCTGCGGTCACTACGACGGCTCAGGCGAGTTCGCTTATCGGGTGGGTTTGCCGGGGAAGAGCGGCGTCGGCGGTGGCATTCTCGCCATCGCACCGGGCAGGGCCTCGATCGCGGTGTGGTCACCGGGCCTCGATCAGAACGGCAACTCGCATCTCGGCCGCATTGCGCTCGAAGCGCTGACCAAGCGGCTGGGCTGGTCGATATTCGGAGCCTGACGCATGTCCCGGAAAAGTGGGCACCGGTTTTCCGAAAAGGACATGCGCCAAAGAGAAGAGACCGCAAGCACTCTCAGTGCTTGCGGTTCTGCTCTTCTTCCTTGATCGCCTCGTCGTGATACCAGCCGCTGCCGATCGCAACCCTGGCACGTGCCAACGTCTCATCACGTGGCGTGGCGGCGAAACGGCCCCGAGCTGGAAACGGGATAATTTCGGCCGACACGCGATCAGACCTTTCAGTCATGTTCGGCTCCTTGCAGTCGCTCGACTCAAAGCATCATCGTTGAGTCCGTTCCAATATAGTGTTGACGCTCAACGATTGCTCAGAATGCCTCTTAGCAAATCGTCGCATGGCTATGATTTGAGCATTTTCGGTTTTGCTTTCGCTGCAAGCAGCCATCGGGCATCGAATCGCGTTGCTGCGACGCCGCCTGGCACGCCCATCGCCTCATTTGCGGGCATGGCACGCAAAATGCTTTTAAAGGCGGCGGCAGCCGGTCCCCTCACATGGTTCCGGCGGCTGGGGCGAGCTCTCGCCCCTCACCTTCCAGACTCACCATCAAGAGAAACCGCCAAGAGAACAACTCATGACAAAGTATCGTCTCGAGTACATCTGGCTCGACGGCTACACGCCGGTCCCGAACCTTCGGGGCAAAACCCAGATCAAGGAATTTGGAAGCTTCCCGACGCTTGAGCAGCTTCCGCTGTGGGGCTTCGACGGCTCTTCGACCATGCAGGCCGAAGGCCACAGCTCCGATTGCGTGCTGAAGCCGGTCGCCGTGTTTCCGGACGCCGCCCGCACCAACGGCGTGCTGGTGATGTGCGAAGTGATGATGCCGGACGGCAAGACGCCGCACGCGTCGAACAAGCGCGCCACCATCCTCGACGACGAGGGCGCCTGGTTCGGCTTCGAGCAGGAGTACTTCTTCTACAAGGATGGCCGCCCGCTCGGCTTCCCGGCTTCGGGCTATCCGGCGCCGCAGGGCCCCTACTACACCGGCGTCGGCTACAGCAACGTTGGCGACCTCGCCCGCAAGATGGTCGAAGAGCATCTCGATCTCTGCCTCGCGGCCGGCATCAACCACGAAGGCATCAACGCCGAGGTGGCGAAGGGCCAGTGGGAATTCCAGATTTTCGGCAAGGGCTCGAAGACCGCCGCCGACCAGATGTGGATGGCCCGCTACCTGATGATGAGACTGACCGAGAAGTACGGCGTGGACATCGAGTGGCACTGCAAGCCGCTCGGCGACACCGACTGGAACGGCTCGGGCATGCACTCCAACTTCTCGACTAAGTACATGCGCGAGACCGGCGGCAAGGAGTACTTCGAGTCGCTGATGAAGGCCTTCGAGACCAACCTCATGGACCACATCGCGGTCTATGGCCCGGACAACGACAAGCGTCTGACCGGCAAGCACGAGACGGCGCCGTGGAACAAGTTCAGCTACGGCGTGGCTGATCGTGGCGCCTCGATCCGCGTGCCGCACAGCTTCGTCAACAACGGCTACAAGGGCTACCTCGAAGACCGCCGCCCGAACTCGCAAGGCGACCCCTACGCCATCGCCTCGCAGATCCTGAAGACCATCTCGTCGGTCCCGACCAGCAAGTCGGCTGCGGCGTAAGGTTCAAAGCCCCGGTTGCTGCCGCCAGCGACCGAACACGCAAAACGCGGGCGCCCGCTGTCACAGTTGGCGCCCGCACTTTTCAGAGAGAGGTTCGGCGTCGGTCTTGTTGTGAACACTTCAGGTCGATGTCGCGGGGGAGGTGCTTGGCGGTCCTCCCCCGTTTTCTTTTTCAGTAACTCGCGCCGAACGGCCGCTCCCAGCTCCACCAGTTCGGCACCACGTCGATCCCTTCGCGATGGCGGCCCGCCGCACAGGCCGCGTACCAGGCGGCTCCAGCGCCAACCAACGCCGCGGCCGCGACCATGAAGGCCAGAATCGCCGCGGCACGCCGCGCGCGGTTGATGTCCTCCCTGGCAGCGCCGGCGACTTCGGTCACGCGCTTTTCGGCATCGGGCGCTGACAATCCGGTATAGGCCGAGGTCAAGCGTACCAGATACGCGCGATCGTCGGCGCGCATGCCGGTGTGGCTCGACGACGTCATGAGAATGCGCGCAGCTTCAGATCGCGCCTGGGCGAGATCTGCGGCAGGAGGCCTCCGCTCGCCGCGAAACAGACGGTCGAGATCGAACGCGATGATGTTCTCGCCCGCAACCGAGGCGGACGGAGCGGCACTCAATCCCGCCGGCGCAGCAAGCCGCTGCGTCATCGCCGCAACGGACAGGGCCATGATGACGGCCAGCAGTGTCGCAAGCGCCCAGACCAGGATGCCGTGCATGCCGTCGCGGAATGCAATCTCGGACGTTGCGCCGGTGCCGAGCCGCATGCGCATCCGCCCGGCCACATAGGCGCCGAACGCGTAGGACGCGAGCGCCGTCAAAAGCAGATACAGGCCTGACAGCAGGATCAGCGAGAAGGATGCATCTCGCCAGGTCGGCGACGCCGAGCTCACCGACAGTCCGATCGCGGCGGCAAAGCCTTGCAGCACCGAGACGAGTGCGGCCGCCGCAATGGCGCCGCCGATCACCGGGCCCCATTCGATGCGGGGCAGAAGCACGACTTCGGGCGATGGGCCGTCATCGATGACGGCAATGGTTGAGGTGTCTGTCATGCTCACGGCTCGCTCCTTGATTGATGGCTCAGCGCAAACCAAGGAAGGAAAGAATCGCCATGATCACGACAATCAATCCGATGAGATAGATAAGCCCGTTCATTCGTCACTCCTGTTCGCCGCCCCGACGAATGCCCGTATGCAAAATTTAAAACGGAGCGGAGCCTTCAATGTTCCAGGGGTCCGCGGGTAAACAGCTGCTTTGCAGGTGCCGATTTAACTCTGCAGGGGCCGATTTCGGCGGCGCAACATTGTTTGTCATGCGACAGAAGGCCGAAGTAATATCCACCGCAAAGGACGCCGCCGGTGAGGCGGCCTCGCAAGAAAACGGTTCGAGCAAGAAAACAGTTCGAGAAGGTGCGACGATGGCTCAGAGCAAACCTCATGTGGCGGTGATCGGCGGCGGCATCGGCGGCTTGTTTGCCGCCAACGCGCTCGTTTCTCAGGGCGTCAGCGTCGCGGTCTACGAGCAGGCCCCGGCGCTCGGTGAGATCGGCGCCGGGGTCTACATCACGCCGAACAGCGTGCGGCATCTGCAGCGCGTCGGCCTCGGCGATGCGGTCGCGAAATGGGGCGCGCTGGTCGGACCGAATTCGCAATACTTCCGTTATGACGGCTCGCCGATCGCGCCGGTGCAGGTCGCCGACGCCTCGGGCTGGAATGCGACCTACGGCATGCATCGCGCCGACATCGTCGATTTCCTGGCCGCGAACCTGCCGCAGGGCATCGTTCACACCGGCCATCGCGCCGTCAGCTTCGAGGAAAGCTCAGGCAAGGCCCGCGTCAAATTCGCCAACGGCAGCACCGTCGAGGCCGACGTGGTGGTCGGTTGCGACGGCATCCATTCGGAGCTCCGGCCTTACGTTTTCCCGCCGTCGAAGCCGGTCTTCCACGGCACCATCTCGTATCGCGGCCTGGTGCCGCGCGAGCGGCTGCCCGACTGGCCGATGGACCGCTGGCAGATGTGGGCCGGCCCCTCGAAGCACTTCCTGGTGTTCCCGGTGCGCCACGGCACCATGGTGAACTACGTAGGTTTCGTGCCGACCGACGAGGAGATGAAAGAGTCGTGGTCGGCGCCCGGCAATCCCGACACGCTGCGCGCCGAGTTCGAAGGCTGGGACCCGCGCATCACCAAGGTGCTGGCGCAGGTCGATCACTGCTTCCGCTGGGCGCTCTACGACCGCGAGCCGCTGCCGACCTGGACCAAGAGCCGCCTCACGCTGCTCGGCGATGCCGCGCATCCGATGCTGCCGCATCTCGGCCAGGGCGCCAACCAGTCGATCGAGGACGGCATGGCGCTGGCGACCATCCTGTCGCAGACGGACAACGCTGCGGTGCCGGAGGCGCTGAAGGTCTATGAGCGGCTGCGCCGCGAGCGCGTCGCCGAAGTGCAGCTTGGCGCGCGGCAGAACGGGCTGCGCGTCGACTCGGCCTATACGGATCTCAAGCAGCGCGACGCCGAGCTCGTGGCGCACGCCGACTTCCGGAAGCATCTCTATGCCTATGACGTGGTCCCGGCCGCGAAGGCCGCCGCTGCAGCGTTGGCGTAAGGGTTCGGTGCAAGCGGCTTACTGCGGCCGGTAACGATCCGCGCTCATCGTCGTGGCGCCGCCGCCTGAGTGCTCACTTGGGCGCTCGCCTGGACGCTCCCACATCGCATACGCGGTGCGCGCCTCGGCGCTCGGCCGCCGGCTCAAAACCTTGCGCTCATGTTCCGGCTTCGCCGCAACCGGCGGGCGCAGCGGCCGCGCCGTGATCGGCGGCAGCGGCTCCGCGGGCTGGATCGGCGTCGCCAAAGCCTGCCGTATCGCACGCGCGTCGGCGACCAGAACATCAAGCCGCGACTGCGGCCGCTCGTCACTCCGCAGGAAATGCGCCTGCACGGCGGGCACCATCAGCGACAGCGAGACGTACAGTCCCGCCGCAACCGCACCGAGGGCTGAGAAATAAAGCAACGTGGTGAGCAGCAGTGGACGCCCTGTCGAAGTCATCGGTCTGTTCGCACCCAATCGCCTCCCGACAGGTGCGTAACCACAGAGCCCGGTTGGCGTTCCTGAAAGCGCACAAACAAAGCAAGAAGAGCGGCGGCGTCATGCCTGCGCTCCGAGGCATGCACGCGCGCCGGCATGGTTGCGCGCGAAACCAAAACATCTCCCCTGCGTCAAGCCGGCTCGGAACGTTGCCGTCACGAGCCGATTGCAATGCGGCGGGCGGAGGCGACATGGAGAACTGAGATGAAGCGACCACTCATGGCCGGCGCCGCCGCGCTTGCGGTGATGTTTGCGGGACAAGCTCTCGCCCAGAGCGTCGAGGTCGAGATCGCGCCCGAACAGCGGACTCGGATCAAGGAATACGTCGTCAAAGAGCGCGTCGCGCCGGTCCGCGTGAAAGAGCGCGTCACCGTTGGCGCGGTGCTGCCGGCCGATGTCGAGTTGCGCACAGTCCCGGCGGATTGGGGTCCGTGGGGTACGCGCTATCGCTACGTCTATGCCGACGACCATGTCGTGCTGGTCGATCCCTCCAGCCGCAAGGTGGTGCGCATCGTCGAATAGGCGGAACTGAAGACCAGAGGGAGCGAGTCCGGCGTGCTTCAGGTCTGCGGCACGCCGGTCTCATCCGCGCTGGGCATTTGGGCGATCAGAAGCTGCGCCGTGTGCGCAAGCTTCGCCAGACAGCGCAGCAATACCTCGCGGTCCGTCATTTCCAACGCCTGTTCGAGCTGATAGCCCACGGCGGCCGCGGCCGGCGCGCACTGGCGGTACAGCTCATGCCCGCGCGGCGTGAGCGCGAGCAAGGCCAGACGATGATCGCGCGGATTGGGGCGTCGCGAGATCAACTCGCGTTCCAGCAGGCCCGCGACGGCGCGCGACACCTTCGCCTTCTGCATGTGAAACAGCGCGCCGATGTCTTTTGCCGTGGTCTGTCCGCTTTCGGCGATGCTGCTGAGCACCATCCATTCGCTGCGGTTCAGGCCGTGCGGTCCATGGATGGACGCAAGCGCCTGGCCGGCCAGGCTCGATAGCAATGACAACTGATGTGGCAAAAACTTTTCGAGCTCGAGCAAAGAAGTCTCGCGCGCAACCAAATCAGTCACGGCACCAATTCCTATTTTGTTATCGCCGTCTTGAAAGGCGGCTTGATTGTTGTTGTGGTGCCGACGATGCATCCTGGAGTGGCTCCAGGAGCAAGGATAAAGAGCGTAAGCGCTTAGTGCGCGGGGGCCACAACTGACGTGAAGGAGTTCACGTGAAGCACGGACCGTTCACCATCGGGGAACTCGCACAACTGACCGGTGCGAGCATCGAGACCATCCGCTACTACGAGCGCATCGGGCTGATGCCGCGACCGCCAAGGACCGGCGGCGGCCGCCGTGCATTCGGCGTCGAAAGCCTCTCCACGCTGAATTTCATCCGGCGCTGCCGCGAGCTCGGCTTCGGCCTCGAGGACGTCCGCGCGCTTCTTGCGCTGCGCAAGGCGCAGCCGTGCTGCAGCAACGTGAAGTCGATCGCCGAGCGGCATCTGCAGACGGTGCGAACCAAGCTTCGCAACCTCGCCGAGATGGAAGCGAGCCTCGCCGGGCTTTTGGCGCAGTGTCCCGGCGATACGACGAGCGAGTGCCCGGTGCTGGATGCGCTGGATACGGGAATGCTCGGCGCGGGGGTGGCGCCGTAGCGGCGGCAGCGTGCTATGGCCGCTTCCAGCCGGCTTAGTGCGCCGGAAACATATTCGAGAGTCGCGCCTCGGCAATATGCAATATCGATCGAACTGACAAGCAGCCCGGCACGCTTTGCATTTTCGCAAATCACGTGTAGACGCGAATTTGCCTCGTTCGTTGAGGGCGTCATCTAGAGACGTCTAATTGGCGGAGCGGGGTGTGGCGCCTGCAGGCGTGGCTCGTGACCACGTCCCAGGGTGCGAGGTCATCGTCCGTCCCCGATGAGGGGGCCGCCTTCAGTGGCAGGGCGCGGTCGGGTGAAAGCGGAAGCAAATGCCCCCTGGAGCATGGTGGGTGAAAGCCCAGCCGGTCCGATCGAATCTCGAACGGTGGCCTCGCAACAAATCGCCACAAGTGGAGCGCCGGGAGGCGAGCGGACCTGATCGCAAAGGTCCGCGGGCGCCCTCGCAAAGCGCCCAGATATCTGCGCCGTCTCGGCGCTCCGCTCCCTCACTCTGTGAGGGGAAGGAAAAAGAGAGAGGCGCTGGCCCCGCGCCTGATCTGAAGGGGCCGATGAATCACGCCTGCATGGATATTGAGAAGACGCGTTGAGGAACGCCGGCTGTTTGACATTTGAATCGATGATCATCACCGCTGGCCCCCAGGCGGGGTCATTGCCGGGCATAGCCGTCCGAAGGACGGCGTCGCTTCGCTCGCCTATGACCCGGCAATCCATGAGCGGCTGCAGCAAAAGCAGCCGTAAGAGCATGCGTCGTTGCGTCACCGTATGGACCCCCGCGTCGAGCGCGGGGGTGACGACCGCCTTTGTTGATCGAGGCGCCACAGGCCGCACCTGCGCGGATGCGACAACCACCTTTGTTGATGGAGACGCTATAACCCGCACGTGCCCAGATGCGATGACCACCTCTATCGATGCCGTTGCGGATCAATCCACCGCCGCGTCGACAATCCGAACACGACACCTTGCGCGCCGCCTAATACGACTCCGACGCGACCTTGAGATTGCTCAAGCCTCGGTCGAGATCGCGGCCGATCAGCGGATCGAGCACGAAGGCCGTCTCCATCAGCTTGTGCACGAAGTTCGCCGGCCCCTCCATGGTCCACGTCACCTTGGTGCCGCCGCGGTCCGGCGTGAGCGTGTACTCGGTGGTCACCGTCGACGCGAACGGCTTTTCGAAATCGAGCCGCAGCGTCACCTGTCGGAGCGGCTTCGAGCCCACGATCGTCATCCGCCCGGTCGCGACCTCGTCGCTGTCGAACGAATAGGAGGCGCCGAGGCCGCGCGTGGTCGGGCCGAACCGGCCCGTCAGACCTGCGTCCTTCTGCTCGTAGGGATTCCAGTACTTCATGCGCTGGAGATCGTTGATCTGCTGGAACACCCATTCGGGCGGCGCCGCGATCCTGGCGCTGCGCTCCACGTGAAAGGTGTCCTGGCGCATCGAGGCCAGGATCAGCATCGCGCCGACCGCCGTCGTCGCGATGGTCCCGAGCCGCTTCAGCGTTCGCATCCTCATGGCACGTCACTCCCCTGTTCGGTTGCGATGATCAAAGCGCGGTCATTCGACCAGCGCCGCGAGCTGTTCGGCCACGGTGCCCCAGCCCTGGTGAAAGCCCATCTGCTCGTGCTGGGCGCGGTCGGCTTCGTTCCAGTGCTTGCAAACGGCGGTGTATTTGGTGCGACCACCAAGATCCTCGAAGGTCAGCACCACGGTCATGAACGGCTTATCGGATGGCTCCCACGCCTGCGTGTAGGCGTCGGTGAAGACGAGCCGCTCGTTCGGCACCACTTCGAGATAGACGCCGCGGTTCGGAAACTCCTGGCCTTCGGGGCTGCGCATCACGACGACGCTCGAGCCGCCCGGGCGGACATCGGTCTCGATGTGCGATGTGGTCCAGGGCTTCGGGACGAACCACTGCTTCATCATCTCGGGATCGGTCCAGGCCTTGAACACCTTCTCGCGCGGCGCATCGATGATGCGTTCGAGCACGAGCTCGCGGCCGCGGGTGGTCGTCTTGGTTTTGCCCGTGGTGGTGCCGTTGTCGCTCATTGGGTCGTCTCCTGCTTGGGTTTGTTGGGGGGCTTACTTGGTCTTGGTGGTCGGGGTCAGAAGCGTTTCGATGTGGTCGCGCAGATGCGCGACCGACTCCGCGGCGACTTTGGAATCCTGCTTCGCCTTGGCAAGAATGAAGGCGCCCTGCAGCACCGCCTGCGTGTAGAAGGCGAGGCTCTCCGGGCTCCATTTCGCTTTCGGCGCGTAGAGGCGCTTGGCCTCGGCGATGTCTTTGGCAACCTCGCCCGCGTGCGCGCTGATGTGACGGTCGCAGGCTTCGCGGATCGCGGGATGCGTCATGTAGGCCTCCTGCACCATGGTGCCGAGGAGGCAGGTGTATTCAGGAATTTGGCGCGCGAGCATCGCGGCGCGGAAGTCGATGTAGCCGAGCACGCGCTGCGCCGGATCGCTCGCCGCCTGATAGGGCGCGTTCGAGAAGATGCCGTCGGCCATCTGCGAGAAATGGTCCGCCGCGGCCAACGCCAGCTCGTCCTTGCTTTTGAAGTGGTGGAAGAAGCTGCCCTTGGTGACGCCGGCGGCGTGGCAGATGTCGTCCACCGTGGTGGCCGCGTAACCCTGGGTCCGGATCACGGTCAGCGCCGCATCCAGCAGCCTGGTCTTCGAGGAGTTCAGCACCTGGGCGTTCATGCGGGTCTCGGCAGCTCGTGGGCGTTTCCATACCAACTAGTCGGTAGTATACCGACTAGTTGGTATGTGTCAACGGTAAAATCGCCTGCCCGCGAAAAATCGCAATGCGGGTGTCTGTGTCCGGACCGAATGGGACACCCGGGACAGGCTGCAACCGCAGCCGTCCGTGTCGGAATTGCAGCAGCGCCGAACCAAAAATGCCGCAGCGCGGATGCCGGTTTGACAAGCCGTGCCGCCAAGGCAAAACGGGACGACACGTTGCGATTCGACTGGCGAAGTCGCGTCACACAGGAATTCGCCCGGAGCGAGGATGAATCTGATGCGGCTTCCGACTGCGCTTCTCTGTCTGGGTCTCGCGCTTCCGCTGGCGGGATGTTTTCAAGCCGCTGCGACCGGCGACGTGACGCCGGGACTGACCGCCGCGCCCGCGGCCGCCCCTGCTCCCGACCCCGAACCCTCGGCGCCCGCCATGCCGGCCGGCCGCGGCGCCACCGCGCCGAAGCCGCCGAAGCGCTCCGCCGCCGCCGACAAAGACAAGACAGAAAAAGAGGAGTGGTGGAAGGAGGGCGGCGTCACCCGCGAGAAGATCAACGGCATGTGCTGGATGAAGTACGAGAGCGGCCGCAAGGATCTGCCGGTCGAGAAGCGCGCCGATCTGGTCAATCAATGCGTGATCGACACCCTGAAGGAATATCCGGTCAACTGATCCGCCGATTGGGCATCTTCCCCGGCGGTGCTAACATCGCGCGCCGATTCAACCTTGGAGGATCAAGCCATGGCAAAAGGTCAGCAGCGTCAGCCGAAGGAAAAGAAGAAGCCCAAGGCCGACGCGAACAAGCAGAAGTCGGTCTCGGGCTACAAGGCGAGCTACAGCCCCGGCAAGAAGTAAGCCCCTGCGCGCCGGCGCACCTACGCCGGCGGCGCGACCTGCGCGTCGGGCTGATTGCTGCGCTTGAGCGCATCGGCACAGAAGCCCGACGCCTTCATCTCCTCGACGAAAGTCTTCAAGTAGGCGTGGGCCTTGCTGCGGCCTTTGGGCATGCCCATGGCCTGTTGGATCGCCATGAAGCGGCCGTCCATCACGCGCATCACCGGATTGGCGGCTGCGAACTCGACCAGCGGCTGACGCACGCCGCCCGCGGCGTCGAGCTTGTCGCGCACGAACATATCCACCGCGGCAGGACCGGTCGGCGCCCGAACCAGCGTGGCGTTCTTGATGGTGCGGGTGAGATAGAGGTCATAGGCCGAGCCGCTCGCGACCGCGATGCGGATGCCCGCCTTGTCGACGTCCTCGATCACTTTGAGAGGCGAAGCCTTGGGCACCATGTAGGTGCCCTCGATCAGCACGTAAGCCGCGCTGAAATCGATCTCGGCGGCGCGCACCGGCTCGATCGCCAGAAATGCGATGTCCCACTGGCCGCGCTTCAGCGCCTCGAACACCTTGCCGGCGGCGTCGAAGATCACGAGTTCGATCGGCAGGCCGAGCCGTCTGGCGAGTTCGCGTGCGAGCTCGACCGTGATGCCGAGCGCCTCACCGTTCGGACCCTTCTGCGCAAGCACGGTGTTGCCCTGATTGATCGCGGCGCGCAGGGTGCCGGTCGGCGCGAACTCTTTCAAAACGTCGGGAGAGACTTGAGCCACGTCGGTGCCTTTCGTGTGTCGAATTGTCGCTTCGATGGATATCGCGTTTCGCAAAGCCCGCCCAGCGCCTCAAGGATGGCTCGCAGAAATAAAATGCGCCGTTCGCCGTTAACGGCCAGGCAAGGTCTCGTTTACCAGTCGACCGTAGAGTCTCGAGCCTGCACTACCGTTTCGGCCTTCGCATCGACGAGACCTCATGCTGCGCGCAACGACACGGATCGCAACGCTTCTGGTGTGCCTCATGCTTGCGGCCTGCGCCGGAGGCAAGATGCCGGGCGGCGACTCGACATCGTCGATCTCGTCCTTCATGCCATCGAGCCTCTCAGGGGCAGACAATCAGGCCGCGCTCGATCCGCCCGAAGGCTCGCCTGCCGACCGGACCATGAAAGCCCGCGCCCAGTGCTGGGCAAAGGTCGAGCACGAGAAGAACCTTCGCGGCATCGAGCAACGCGTCGCCTATGTCGACAGGTGCGTGGCGCAGTCCGCGTTGTAATTGGCCATCGTCACCGCCAATACGTCTGGCGGAACGGCTTCCCCGGGAATAGATCTGCTTGGCGGTTGTTCCTCTGGTCGGAGGCAACACACCCTTTCAAAGGAGGTCGTCATGAGCCGGAGAGCGAGACTTGCTTTGACCGCGGCCTTTGCCGGTTTGCTGGCCATCGGCGTGCTGACCTACGCCGATGGCGCCAAGGCCGACCCTTATCGCTGGTGCGCCGAATATGGCGGCGGCCGCGGCGGCGGCACCAACTGCTATTTCATGACCCTGGGCCAATGCCGCGCCGCGATCTCCGGATTGGGCGGATTCTGCCGGCCCAATACATTCTATACCGGCGACGATCGGCCGCGGCGGCGCACGCGCTCTTACTATTGAGCGCCACAAACTTTACCCGGTGTCTCGAACGCGCTGGATTGGAACCGGCGAAATTGCATATTGTTGCCTCGACCCTGTGGTGCGAAGACCCCGCCGGGTGCGGGAAGAGGATATGATGGTGGTTTCGCTTGGAGTTCGCGCGAGCTTGGCCGGGGCATTGTTCATCGGGCTGCCTGGCATCGCCGCCGCGCAATTCCCACCGCCTGCCCCGCCCGCGAATTCGTCTTCTTCCTCGGTGCAGGATCGCTGGCCCGATCCGCCGAAGCCCTCGCCTCGAGGGGCAGCGCCCACGGCGGGCCCGTCCAAGCGGCAAGCCGCCCCCGCCAATACCAGTGCCGGCGACGACGCATCTGCGCCGGCCAAAGCTGCGCCATCCAAGCCTGCCGCGCCGAGGACGCCCGCCAACGTCGTGGCGTGCAACGGCGTGTTCAGCAAGGACTCGACGCATCTCAAGCTCGCGATAAAATTCGACTCGCGCAACGTCGCGTTCGACGACGTCGACGGTCCCGATGGCAGCAAGATCAAAGCGTCGGTGCTCTACCCCGGCGATCCGAAGCGCCGCCTCGAAGTGGTGTGGAACAATGACGCGGCGCGCACCGACGTCTCGGTGATCTCGATCAACGGCAAATCGCAATGGACCGCGCCCAAGGGTCTGAAGCTCGGACTTCCGATCGCGGCGCTGCAGAAGCTCAACGGCAAGCCGTTCAAGCTCGGCGGCTTCACCGCCGACGGCTCGAGTTCAGTGACAGGCTGGGATGGCGGCGCGCTGAGCTCGCTGCCCGGCGGCTGCAAGGTCGGCATTCGATTGAGCGTCGACAGCAAAGCGTCACCCGACGCGCGGAGCGCGGTCAGCGGCGACAAGGAATTGTCTTCGAATGATCCGAACGTGCTCGCGGCGAAACCATCCGTGGCCGAGATCCTGATCGGCTATTAGGCAAAGCGAACCCGTTCCCTTTCACGTTCGGCGGATTTCGCGCGCAACGCGAGACTCGCCACAATGATTCCCAAACACCGCCGCATTGTTTTGCGATGCAGCAAGCATTGCTTAACCGAGCAACTCCCAAATAGCTTGATCATGCGTGCAGCTCTCGCGATGCTTGTGATCGTGGCATTCGGCAGTGGCGTCGCCTTCGCCGGCGATGCCGACAAATCATCCAACGATCCGAACTTCGGCAGCCGCACCGACCTGCCGGACGGCTCGTCGACGCTTTCGGTCGGCCGCAGGCTGCCGACCGAATGGGAAACCAAGATCGGCACCGACGTCAGCCTCGCCGCGCAGCCGAGCACGCTGCCGTCGGAAAACTTCGCAACCGGCACCTTTGGCGATCGATCCACCGGGTCGGTCTGGGGCAGCATCAACATGCCGGGCTTTCAACCGCTCGGCTTCGACAAGACCTCTCTCGAGGCCCGCGTCGACGGCGGCAAGGACGAAGGCAAGGTCGGCGCGACGATGAGCCGGACGGTTCCGCTTGGGGAAAGCCTGTCGATGACCTGGCAGAACGGCTATTCGGTGACCCAGACGCTGGCACAAACAACGCCCGAGTCGCTGCCGCTCGCCAGCAATGCTCCGGCTTCGGTGATAGGCACAATCACCCAGCCCATGCAGGCCCGCACCCTCGATCAGACGCTGAAATTCAACGTCGCGCCGTGGGGCACCACGTTCTCGGCCGACGCGAGCTCCTCGAACACCGACAATCAGTGGCACAACAAGCTCAGCATTGAGCAGACGGTGGCGGGGCCGCTGAAGATCACGACCTCGGTCGAGGATCCGGGATCGGCCGTGCCCATCAAGAGCATCACCGCGGGCTTCAAGAAGGTCTGGTAGCCGGCGGCGCGGTTTCTGGGCATCGCCGCGAAATCGTCACTATCCCGCCTCAGTGCGGTGACGCAATCGCCCCAGCGCGTCGACTATGCATCGACGGGCCATGTTCATGGGGAGCATGATCGCAACACTGCGAGTGAAGGGAGCGAGCATGAGTGTCATCAAGCCTGAACGGACGACCGATAACGATCCGGCTGTGGCGGCGGCGACCGCCGCGGTCGAGCAGGTCGAAGGCGAGATCCGCGCGTTCGTGCGGCGCGACGTCTCGTCGTTTCGAAGGCCGCGGAACGATGCCGGCGACGCCGGTGTCGACAACATCAGCTCGGTGATCGAGCGGGTGTCGGGCGCCTCGGTCGCCGAAATCGATCGTGTGATTGCCGAGCTTTCGCGCGTGCGCGAGATGCTGCGGAGCGAGGCCGAGCGGGTGCAGCGCGAGATCGCGGGCTACGCCAACCTGAGCCAGGCGGCGATGACCTCGATGAAGATCATCGCCGAAAGCGTCACCAAGTGGAAATCGCAAAACCCGCAGCCTAATGCGGAAACGCCCGCGCCTCTTTGAGACCGCGGCGACAGTGGTTGGTAACGACAATGGCCCCGAACGGGGCCATTGTTCTATCCGATCGGAATCTGTCTAGCGCAGGACGCTCGAGCTGACCGCAGCAGTCTGGCTCTCGATCTGCAAATGCCCATCGAGATGGCCGACCACAACGGTGCAAGCCACCAGCATCACGGCGGCGGTGACACCGCCGAAGATCAATCCAAGAAACCCAAGGCCGGCACGGTCGACCGTCATCAGACGCCCCTGAAATTCGCTTTCCTGCAGGCTTAGACGCGCAAGCAGCCGCGAAGGTTCAATGCTCGAGACAAAAATCTCAAATTTCTGGACAAGGGCTTAACGGCGAAGCGCGCCAGCGAAAAAAAGCCGAAGACGAAGCTCACGGCTGTTTTGGGCCGTAAGGCCGCGCTACAGGATTGCGTAGGCCGTCGACACCATGCCGATCTCACGACCGTCGACCGCGCTCGACAGCGACACCCGGCCGAACACCGTATTGCGGCCGATCCGCACGATGCGGGCATCCGCCAGGATATCGACGTTGGCCGGACGCAGGAAATGGATGGTCTGATCGACCGCGCTCGTCGGCCGTTGCCCGTTCCAGACCGCTGCGCATGCGAGTGCCATCGCGGTGTCGGCCGCGGCCATCAACGCCTGCGAACAGACGATGCCGCCGCGCGCGAGGCGCACCGAAAACGGCAGCCGGACGATCGCGCCGGGTTGCCAGTCCGGCGGCGCGCTGGCTGGCCGGCCGGCTTCAACGGCCTCGACCAGCAGTCCGAGTTCCTGCATCCAAGACGGGAGCGTCTCGATCAGAACGCGACTGGCTGCCGCAATTCCGAATACGCCGTCGACCGGCTCAAGCCGGCGCGCTTCCACGGCCATTCTTCGTCTCCGCCTCTCCGGCGCGTGCGCAGCTACGTCTTCGCGCGAATCACTTTTTTTGAGCCTATGAGGCGGATTCGAAGTTTGCCAGTATTTCCAAGGGCTTTTCCGGCGCTAAAACTGTGGCTAATGCGGTGCCTCAAGGGCAAAAGCTGTGATAACGTGGCGACATTGAGGGCTGCGGCGTGGTTTGCTGGGCGGCCGTGGGGTGACTTGCGTTGGGGAGGTTTCCTGTGAGCGTTCGTGCCTTGGCAACGCGTCTCGAAGGTTTGGGCCGGCGTAGCGTTGGCGTCGCTGCAGCGGCGACCCTGTTGATGAGCGCACTGTGCGCGCCGGCTGCGGCGGCGAACTGGCTGGAAAAAACCATCTATCTGTGGGGGCCGAAGTTCGATTCCAAGCTGCCGGCCTGCGACGACAATTGGGCCATCGAGACCATCCGGCACCGCTTCTCGACCAAGGAAGGCCGGTTCTGGAATTCCGACCTGAGCATTCAGAGCATCGAAAAAGTCCAGGAGGTAGCGCTCCGGCCTTGGGCCGACGGGACCATCCCGCGTCGGTTCTGTTCGGGCCGCGCGCTGATCTCGGATGGCATATGGCGGACGGTCCGCTACTCGATCGTCGAGGACGGCGGCATGATCGGTGCGAGCTGGGGCGTGAACTGGTGCGTTGTCGGGCTGGATCGCAACTGGTCCAACAGCCCCGCCTGCAAGGCTGCCGCTCCCTGATCTCGGCTGCTCCCGCATTCATGGCTTGTCCATAACGTAAGGCCATATCACAGGCCGTACGGTCGCGGCCCGTTTCCATTTTGTTCTTGACTTGTTCTTGGCCATAGAGAATGGTTGTTCCATCGGTTCCAGCGTGTGAGTGAGGGGCGTCTCATGATCGGTATCGGATTTCGCGCCGTCGCGTTCGCCATTCTGCTCGTAGGCGTCGCGCTGCAGCCGGCACGATCCCAATCGCAAATCTCACAGGACCAAATCTCACAAGACAGTGCCGGAAGCGCCGCAACCCCAGCGGCCACGACGCCAGAGACCCTGGCTCAGGAAACCGTGGCGCAAGGCCGGCGTGACAACGACGGACGTCAGCCCGGGAAATTCGACTTCTACGTGCTGTCGCTGTCGTGGTCGCCGTCATTCTGTCAGGACAGCGAAGAGCGCGGCCGCAATGGCGGCGAGCAGTGCTCAACTTCCCGGCCCTACTCCTTTGTGGTGCATGGGCTTTGGCCGCAGTACGAGCGCGGCTTTCCGCAAAACTGCGAACAGCCCGCGCCGCGGCTCAACCGCGAGCTGATGACCTCCATGCTCGATCTGATGCCGGCGCCGCGGCTGGTGTTTCATGAGTGGGACGCTCACGGCACCTGCTCGGGCCTCGACCAGCGGGCCTATTTCGATCTGGTGCGCAAGGCGCGCGAGACCGTCAAAATTCCCGAGGTCTATGCGTCACCGAAGTCGACGCTGAGCGTCTCGCCCGCCGAGGTCGAGGAGGCCTTCGTCAAAGCCAATCCAGGCTTGTCGCGCGCCGCGATCTCGGTCACCTGCGGCAGTCCGCGGCTCGGCGAGGTCCGTATCTGCATGAGCAAGGATCTGCGCTTCCGCGACTGCGCCGAGCTCGACCGCCGCGCCTGCCGGCGTGACAAGCTGATCATGCCGCCGGTGCGCGGCCGCTAAAGCGCTCGCGACAAAAGCCTGCCCCGGACGTGATCCGGGCGGGTACCGGTTCGCCGCAAAAGACGCGTCGATGAAGAGCCGAGGCTGCGCTTTTCAGAGCGAGCGATTCAAAGCACGCAGCACTTTTTCAAGTTCGTATTGGCCGCGCAGCCGATCCACCGCGGCGACGACGCGCGGCCCATCGCGTTCGATTGCATCGACACTGCGCCTGAATTCCCGCAGCGACCGATCGAGCGCCGCAGGACGCTGACCGTCGAATGACGGTCCGCCATAGACGTAGGCCACGATCGCCAACGCCAGAATTCGTCCCACGCGTCCCGCCCCTTCGACGGCTCTCATCCGTTGCCGAAGGGAGCAAACGGCTTCCCCTTGAGCCGCGTACAGTTACGTCAGCGACGCCAGATCATTCTATTCAGCGACGCAGGCTCTGATAGACAGAACCGGTTCTAACCTTAATGGCCGCGCGCCGATGAACTATCGCCACGCCTATCACGCCGGCAACTTCGCCGATGTCGTGAAACATGCCGTGCTCGCGCGCGTGCTCACGCATCTGCGCGACAAGCCCGCAGCGTTTCGCGTCATCGACACCCATGCCGGCGCCGGCGTTTACGATCTCTCCGGCATCGAGGCCGGCAAGACGCTGGAATGGCGCGACGGCATCGACCGGCTGATCGGCGCCGACCTCGATCAGCCGGCGCGCGCGTTGCTGGCGCCTTATCTCGATGCCGTTGCAGCGCTCAATCCGGCAGGCGCGCTCACCGCCTATCCCGGTTCGCCGGCGCTGACGCAGGCGCTGCTGCGTCCGCAGGACCGGCTGATCGCCTGCGAGCTCGAGCCGCAGGCTGCAGCCGCTCTGTCCAACCGGCTGCGCGGCGATGCCCGCGCCAAAGCGGTCGCCATCGACGGCTGGACGGCGCTCACCGCTTACGTGCCGCCCAAGGAGCGGCGCGGCTTGGTGCTGGTCGATCCGCCCTTCGAGCAGCCCGGGGAACTGTCCCGTTTGACCCAGGCCCTGGCCGCAGCCCATCGCAAATGGCCGACCGGCTGTTACCTGCTTTGGTATCCGATCAAGGATACAACCGAGGTTGCAAGTTTCGTCCGAAAGCTTTCGCGGCTCGCGATCGCGAAAACGTTGCGAATAGAACTGATCCTTGCAACCTCAACAGAAGACAAGGGTTTGCGCGGCACAGGCCTGATCGCGGTCAATCCGCCATGGCGCCTTTATGAGGAGCTCGAAAGCCTTTTGCCCGCGCTCGGAAACATCCTATCCCGCGGTGCAGCGTGTCGGACGACACTTTCCTGGCTCACCGGCGAAATAACCACCTAATACCTTTTCTTATACCTTTCGCCCCTTTCCACGCCGATGGAATTGGGTTTAGCCTGAACCCGCTGGCTTAGACGTTCCGCCTCCAAGTTGGGGGGATCGGCGGAGTGCCCGAGGCTGTTGAAGCTGACGCTTTCTTCCGATCGCGAACGTTGGGCCGAGCCACCACCCGTGGGGGATCGGTGGCGAAGCATTTGGGGGGAAGGAGTCTGTAAATGGCCATGAGTGGTACGGTCAAATTCTTCAACGGCGAGCGCGGTTACGGCTTCATCAAGCCGGACGACGGCGGACGCGATGTGTTCGTGCACATCACCGCTGTCGAGCACGCCGGCCTGAAGTCGTTGGCCGAGGGACAACGAATTCAATTCGAAGTCGAGCCTGACAAGAAGGGCAAAGGCCCGAAGGCCGTGAACCTGGTCGTCACAGGCTGACGGTCAGCACTGCCTGATACGCAAGTCCACATTCGGCTGGCTTGCGTTAAGATGGTCTTGCGTGCCTATCGCGGCCGTTCGCGCGCCGCGCCAACATTTTCTCTTTTCGCGAAGCCAGTCTTCAAGACTTCCAGCTTGCGGAAGGATGAATTGACCTCCACACCACGCGCGGTCTTCGTCTGCGTTTGACCGTGCTCATTTTGTGAAGCCAGCTTCAAAGATCCGCCCCATGATGATCCTGCGTTCGACGCCGCCTTCGCCATTCGGCCGGAAGGTCAAGCTTGCCGCCAGCGTGCTCGGTCTCTCCGGTGAGATCAAAATCGAGGCGGCCGACACCAACGACGACAAGGATTCGCTGCGACAGCAAAATCCGGTCGGCAAGATTCCCGTGCTGGTGCTGGAAGACGGCACGACGCTGTTCGACTCGCGCGTGATCCTCGAATACCTCGACCATCGCGCCGGCGGCGGCAAGATCATTCCGAAGGAAGCGGCGGCGCGTTTCGCAGCCTTGCGCTTGCAGGCGCTCGCCGACGGCGCGACCGACGCCCAGATCCTGGTGCTCTATGAAGGCCGCTGGCGTTCACCCGAGCATCATTCTGCGAAGTGGCTGGATTATCAGAACGACAAGATCGCCCGCGCGCTCGCCGCGCTCGAAACCACTCCTCCATCGCTCGATGCTATGCCGAACGTCGGCCAGATTGCCGTGGCCTGCTTCCTCGGCCATCGCGATCTGCGCTTCGCCGGCGACTGGCGCGCGAAGCATCCGAAACTCGTGGCCTGGCTCGATCGCTTCGCCGCGCAGGTGCCGGCTTTTGCGTCCACCAAGGTCGCCGCCTAGAGCCGCGGTTCGGAAATTCACGAAGGTGTCTGCCGAATAAGCGCGCAACTTCGCGGTTTCGAAACGCCGTCGATCTCGCCTCGGCCGCATGAAGCGTGAATACTGCGGGGGCAATGCCCGCGCTTCGCGACATCATGGCCGGCCCCTGGATCACTGGTCCTTGGCGCGCGGTGCTCGTGCTGGGCATCACCCAGATCATCGCCTGGGGCACGATCTTCTATTCCCCGGTCCTGCTCGCGCCGCTGATTGCGGCCGAGCACGGCTGGTCGCTGTCCTTCGCCATGGGCGGCTTCTCGCTCGGGCTTCTGACGGCGGGCCTCGTGTCTCCCGCCGTCGGCCGCTCGATCGACAACCGCGGCGGCCACGTGGTGATGGCGGCAGGCGCGCTGGTGAGCGCCTTGGGACTGCTCGGGCTCGCGTTGACACCCAATGCGCCGGCCTATCTTGCGGCCTGGGTGGTGCTCGGCGCGGGTCTCGGCGCTTCGCTTTACGATCCGGCCTTCGCCACGCTCGGCCGCATCTTCGGCGCGGGCGCCAGGCGGCCGATCACGCTGCTCACACTGGCCGGCGGTTTTGCCTCGACGGCCGGCTGGCCCGCAACGCACGTCCTGATCGGCGCGGTCGGCTGGCGCGGCACTTATGTGGTCTTTGCGGTGCTGATGGCCGCAGTCTGCGCGCCGCTTTACGCCTTTGCGCTGCCGCGCCTTCGTGCCGCTGGTGAAGCGCCGAAGCCGGCCCCCAGCGGAGCCAAATCGCCCGCGCCGCTGATACCCGCCCGAGGGATGGTGTTCGCGCTGGTGACCGCGGCCTTCACGGCCTACGCCTTCGTGCCGTCGGCGCTGTCGGCGCATCTGCTCGCGATCTTTGGGCGCAACGGCATCGATGCGGCAACGGCGGTCGCGATCGGTGCGCTGTTCGGGCCCGCCCAGGTCGCGGCCCGTGTCGCTGAACTGATGTTCGGCCGTGACATCCATCCGCTTCTCGTCGCGCGCGCTGCGGTGCTGCTGCTGGTCGCGGCGTTTCTGCTGCTCCTGCTGTTCGGCGTCGCGCCGCTGCGCGCCGCGATCTTCGCGGTGATGTTCGGCGGCGCCAACGGCCTCATCACCATCACGCGCGGCGCGCTGCCGCTCGCCCTGTTCGGCGCCGACGGCTACGGCCGCACCATGGGGCGGATCGGCGGCTTCTGGCTCGCGATGCAATCGGCGGCGCCGCTGGTGATGGCGTTCGTCATCGAACGCGCCTCCGACACCGCTGCGCTGGCGCTGGCGGCCGGATTTACCGTGGCCGCTCTCGGATGCTTTGCGGCGATCCGCAGGTCCTAACGCACCGCCCGGAAAGAGCCTGCCACAGACTTTATCGGTGGACACTGCTTTTACAAAAGGACACGCGCGATCTAGATCAGCGTGTCACCGATGCCGAAGAAGATCTCGTCGATCTCGCTCTGCGTGACGTGGCCACCCTCGCCGGCGAGCTTTGGTCCGTTGAGGAAGCGGCTGTCATCCTTGTCGTCGCAGACGGCGGCGGCGGGCTTGAAGTGCTCGATGCGCTGCCAGATTTCGAACAAGCGAGCGATCCGCTCTTCGACAGACTTCAGCGTGGTCACGACGTTGGAAACACGCTGGCCGGTGAGGTCCTGGAAATTGCAGACCTCGAAAATCCTCACGACACGCTCCTGAATGTCGTGAGCCAGCCCCTGCTGGTGCCCGGCTTTCAACGCGCCTGCCAGCGCATGCGCCGACTGATCGATCTCCTCGGCGGCTTGCAGGATCGCCTGCGTCGCGCGTTCGGTGCCGGTGACAATTGCGGCGAGCTCGCGGCTCACGCGCGAGGCCTGGCCACCGTCCTCGGCGCCGGCCATCAGCGCCGCCATGTCGGCGGCGGTGCGGCCGATGGCATCGTGAATGGCGACGAGTTCGGCCTTGTAAGCTTGCGCGTCAGCAACATCGGCCCGGACGCGCGGGCCGGGCGGACGCTCGGCAACGTCCGGCTTCGCCGGGATCGTTGCGAATTCGCCAGTCTGCGGCAGCGCCCGTTCGACGGATGCGAAGCCGCGCAAGCGCGGACGCATGTGCTCCTCGATGCGGAAGACCTTGCGTTGAACTGGGGGCATGCACGCCTCTGACTGCGTGTCATTCTCTATGGACCGACGCTTAAAATCGCGTTCACCGGGTTATGATTTCGGCAACCAGTCCCATCACGTGAAACCCGCGATTAACCATGATGCGCCGCATTCAGGAAAAATAAACCGTAACCCCACGAACAACGCCTCCCGAGCGCTGTCCCAAGGTGCGACACCTCCGGCTTTTACCGATCAGTACATTTTTCACCATGTAATGCGGGCTGACGGGAGAGCGTTCCCGTCCGGCGAAACCAGTACAGAGTACGTCGATGTATCGTCATATGTTTGCGGCGCTCGCCATGAGCGCCATCGGTGTCGTTGCGGCCGGGGCCGAGCCGCTGTCGATCGAACCCCAGCGCCCGCAGCAAAGCATCAACCGCCCCGCCTCGCCCGTTTATGTCTACAGGCAGAGCGACGAGATCGTGGGTCGGCGCGAGCGCCCCGCTCCGGCGCGCTATGTGAACAACGAAGCCGAGCCCAACATGGGCGGCGGCTTCATCGAATTCCTGTTCAGCGGCGGCCAGGTCCCACCGCCGCGCCCGCCGTCGAACATGATGGCCGCGCGCGGCGAGCCTGCGATGATGCAGCAGCAGGAGCTCGAGGCGCAGAACCGTCCGATCGATCCGAAGTTCGAGAGACAGCTCGTCGATTACGCCGGCTCCGAGCCGGCCGGCACCATCGTCATCGACACGCCGCAGCGCTTCCTGTTCCTGGTGCAAGGCAACGGCAAGGCGCTGCGCTACGGCATCGGCGTCGGCAAGCCGGGCTTCTCCTGGGCCGGCGAGAAGAAGATCACCGCGAAGAAAGAATGGCCGGATTGGACGCCGCCGGCCGAGATGCTGCAGCGCCGCCCGGACCTGCCGCACTTCATGGCGGGCGGCCCGGACAATCCGCTCGGCGCACGCGCGATGTATCTCGGCACCTCGCTCTATCGCATCCATGGCTCGAACGAGCCCTGGACGATCGGACACGCGGTGTCGTCGGGTTGCATCCGCATGCGCAACGAGGACGTCACCGACCTCTACGAGCGCGTCAAGGTCGGCACCAGAGTCATTGTGATCTGACCGCGTCATCATCCAAAACAAAAAAGGCCGCCGGACACGGCGGCCTTTTCATTTTCAACCCTGCGGCGTTTTACGCGTTGTCGGTGTCGCTGCCGCCGTCGTCGTAACCGCCGTCATCATCGTAATCGTCGTTATCGTCGTCGCTGTCGTTCTGCGCTGTGTCGAACATACCCTGCCGATCGCCTTGGCGATCAGAATTCTGATCGTCATAGGCCGCCGCACGGCTGCCACCGCCGCGTCCGATATCGTTGACGCCGGCGTCACGCGCGAGATCCGTGCCGCTGAGATTGCCGGACCACGGGCTGCCGCCACCGCTGCTGCCCGTATCGAAGGCGGAGTGGCTCTGCCCGCCGCCGCCACCGCCGAACATGCCGCGGAAGCTGTTCATCAGAAGCCCGCCGCCGATCACACCGGCCGCCGTCGCGGCTGCCGTGCCGAGGAACGAGCCGCCGGACGAGCCCGGCATGGCCTGACCATAGCCTTGGCCGTAGCCGGGCTGCGGGCCCGCGTTGTAACCCGGCTGGGGCGCGTAGCCTCCTTGCTCGTCTTGCCGGCCGGTGGTGTTGCGCCATGGGCTTCCCGGCGCGCCGGGAGCAGCGCCAACGGCGGCGCCCGGCCGCACGGGCGGCACCGAACCGCGCGGCTGTTCGCGCTTGCCGATGAGCGCATCGCGCATGCTGTCGAGGAACCCGCCCTGCTGCGGCTGTTGCGGCTCACCGATGCCCAACTCGGCCTCGAGCTCGCGGATGCGGGCATCGGCGCGCTTCAGCGCCTCGTCCTGCACCAGCGCCGTCTGCGTCAACGCATAGAGCGCGTTGGGCGCGCGGCGCAGGCCTTCATTCATGGCGGCCACCGCATCGGGATCGCGCGGCGCGTTCTCGATCGACGCGAGGCGATCAAACAACTCTTCAACCAGTTGACGTTCCTGGGGCGTCATGAGGTTCTCCCTGGTCCCCCTAACTTCGCGCCCTATGTAGGTCGCGCATGGTGACGGCGAAATGGCGGGCGCCGAATAATCCTGCGCCGCTATGCCGCGTCCGGCTAAGCCCTTGTCCTCTTGCGCTTTTCAGGCGAGCGCCACGCCGTTCCGGCGCAGCGTGTCAGGGAAATCCCCGCCGGCGAAGTAGGCGTATTCGCGTTCGCGCTGCCGGGTCAGCGGATCGAGTCGCTCGAGTTCGGCATCGACAAAGCCCGGATGGCACATCACCACGCTCTGCGGCGGCAGGCCTTGCAGGAAATCCGGAAAGAGCCTGCCGAAATCCTGATTGCCCGTGCGGGTGAAATCATAGGCGCCGGCAAAGGCCGGATTGGTCGGCACGCCGAAGGCTTGCGCGCGCGCCCGAAATTCGCGGCTCAGCGCATCGAGCAGCATCGCCTTGCGATCGCCGAAGCGCCGCGGCGCCGACGGCGCACGCCCGCACTGGCGCACCCAGGCGCCCGGCGCGATGTCCTTGACCATTTCGAGGAGCGGCTCGCGCACCTGCGGAAACAGATGCACATGCTGATGGCCGTCGACGAAATCCGGCGGGCGGCCGAAGGCCGTGACGAAGGACTTGAGCTGCGTCGCGATCTCGATGGCGATCCGGTCGCGGGACAACAGCCGCAGCGTGCCGCGCACGAGCATCTCCGACAACGGCAGAAACGATCGCCGGCGCGTTGGGCGAAAGCCCGGAGTGAGCGGCGTGAACGGCTCGGTCAATGTGACGTGGAGGCCGACGGCGAAACGGCGGGAGCCGGCGCTCAGCATCTTCAACGAAGCAGCTTCCGCAGGCTGGAAGGACGGCGACACGACCATCACCGAGGTCGCATTGATGCGGCCGTTCATCAGGAGATCGCGGATCGCCTTGTCGACCGATTCGGAAATGCCGTAGTCGTCGGCGCACAGCCAGATCGGCCGGAGCGCGCGATCGGCATCCGCGGTCGAAGCGTCGCTCAGTGTCGCGTGCTGTTCGGCCAACGCCTCACCCCCGGGCCGCAATGGCCCACCGTAGCGTTTTGAGAGAGCACACGAAACCGCACCGACCAAGGTCCGCTGGCCAAAATCATTCCGCGGCAGCGCGCGGCGCCTCGCCGTCGGTTTGCGGCGTCTGCATGCCCTGCGCGTTGCGGATGCTGTGCTCGGCGACAAAATACACCGGACGCGCTTTGATCTCCGAGAGAATCTTGCCGATGTACTCGCCCATGATGCCGATCATGATGAGCTGCACGCCGCCGAGCACCATCAGGCCCACCACCAGCGAGGGATAGCCCGGTACGGACTTGCCGTTGAAGAACGTCTCCCAGAGGATCGAGGCGCCGAACAGCAGCGCCGCCAGCGCAAGCATCAGACCGAGCAGGGCGGCGAGACGCAGCGGCGCGACCGAGAACGATGTCAGGCCCTCGACCGAAAGTCCGATCAATCCCCACAGGCTCCAGGTCGTCGTGCCATGGGCGCGCGGCGCCGGCTCGTAGTCGATGCGGAGCTGGCGGAAGCCGATCCAGCTCGCCAATCCCTTGAAGAAGCGATTGCGCTCGGGGAGCTTGCGCAGCGCGTCTGCGGCGCGTGGCGAGAGCAGACGGAAATCTCCCGCATCCTCCGGAATCGGATGGCGGGAGCTGTAATTGATCAGCTTGTAGAATTGGCGAACCGCAAAGCGTTTCGACCAGGACTCGTTGGCACGATGCGCCTTGGCCGTATAGACTACGTCGTAACCGTCATCGAGCCAATGCCCGACGAGCTTCGGCACCAGCGCCGGCGGATGCTGGCCGTCGCCGTCCATGAACAGCACGGCGCCAAAGCGCGCGTGATCGAGGCCGGCGAGCAGCGCCGCCTCCTTGCCGAAATTGCGCGACAGCGACACCACCTGGACGTCGAGTGCCTCCGCCGGCAGACCGCTTGCGACCGCCAGGCTGTCGTCGCGGCTGCCGTCATCGACATAGACCACTTCGGTCGCAAGGCCGCGCTGGGCGCGAAGCTGCCGGGCGATCGCAACGAGGTGGTCGTGAAAACGCGCGAGCCCCGCGCCCTCGTTGTAGACCGGCACCACGATCGACAGACCCGCAGCGGCCCGCTGCGCGGGGCTGGTTGCAGGTCCAATCGAGGTCGGCGAAGCGGCGGTCATCTTGGCTTTTACCTATGCTGGGCGACCTATACCGCAACCTTCGGCGGATGTCGCCGCCGCGCCCTTCGCGCCGGTGCCGCAGGGTTGGTGGGCATTTCATCCAGTTCCGGCTATGCCGCACCGCCGAAACGGGCTAAGCGGTGGCCATGTCACCGCTGTCCGATCTGAGCCAACGGTTGCTCAACGCCTGGCATGAGCGCGCGATCGCGCTCAAAGCGGCGAGCTTTGCCGTCGTCGGCCTGGTGAACTCGGCCGTCGATTTCGGCGTGTTCTCGTTTGCCTACTACTACCTGGGCTTGCGGATCATCGTCGCCAATGTGCTGGCGTGGAGCGTCGCGGTCACGGGCTCCTATGTGATGAATTCGCTGACGACCTTCGCCCGCGAATCCGGCCGCGCGCTGAGTCTAAAGGCCTACGTGGGATTCGCGGCCTCGCAGTTCGCAGGCCTCATCGCAAATACCGCGACGGTCTATATCGCGTCGTTCTTCATGGAAGTGTGGATGGGCAAGGTGCTCGCGATCGGCGCGAGCTTCCTGGTCAATTTCTCGCTCTCGCACTTTGTCGTGTTTCGCAAGGGGCCGGGCGCGGCGCGAAACGAACGATAGAATTAGCCTGACAGGCCGTCGACAAGCCTCGCGTAGAGCGGATTGTCTTGCGCGAACACGTATTCGATCTCGGCGACGGTGATGCTCTGGGCGCCGCGCTCGCGCAGGAAGCAGGCGAGATCGTAGACCGCTTTGGGCGGACAGTGCAGCGTCAGCATGCCGGACGAGGTCGGCCCGCCGAACGGCGCTACCACGCCGAAACGCTCCTGCGCCTGCGATAGCATCGCGTCGTCGCAGCCGGAGAAGCGCGTGCGCACCTCGCGGAACGCGCGTGCGCGCGCCTGCGCAGCGATGCGGTCGAGCATGCGCCGCGCCTGCTCCCGCTCGGTCTCGCCCCAGGACGCGCCGCGCGAGGCGACGAGATTGGCCTGCGAGCGCAGGATGGTGCCGTCCTCGATCACCTTGAGGCTGTTGGCGGCCAGCGTGGTGCCGGTGGTCGTGATGTCGACGATGAGCTCGGCCGAGCCCGCCGCCGGCGCACCTTCGGTCGCACCGGAGCTTTCGACGATGCGGTAGTCGACGATGCCGAGATGCGAGAAGAAATCACGGGTCAGATTGATGTACTTGGTCGCGACCCGCATCTTGCGGTCGTGGCGCAGCCGGAACGCGGTCGCGACGTCATCGAGATCAGCCATGCTGCGCACGTCGATCCAGGCCTGCGGCACTGCGACCACCACATTGGCGAAGCCGAAGCCGAGCGCCTCGATCATCACCACGCGCTTGTCCATGTCGGGGATATTCTCGCGCAGCAGGTCCTCGCCGGTGACGCCGAGGTGGATTCCGCCTTGTTTCAGCGCGTCGGCGATCTCCGAAGCCGAGAGGTAGGCGACCTCGATGTCAGGCATGCCGGCAACCTCGCCGCGATAATCGCGCGCGCCACGCGGCTTGACGAGTTGCATGCCGGCCAGCGCGAAGAACCTCTCGGTGTTCTCCTGCAAGCGGCCCTTGGCCGGTACGCCCAGAATCAATGGCGCGCTCATGCGGCGCCTCCGCTCGAAGCGACGCGTTCGACCCAGACCGCAAAGCCCACGGCCGGGATCGGCTGCTTGGCGCCGAGCCGCGTCAGCAGTTCGTCATAACGGCCGCCCGCGACCAGCGGGCCGTTGGGGGGTCCCGCCGGATCGTGCAGCTCGAACACAAAGCCGGTGTAATAGTCGAAGCCGCGGCCGAACGCGGTCGAGAACTTGATGCTGCCGACGTCGATGCCGCGCGCCGCAAGGAAACCGGTGCGGCGCTCGAACAGATCGAGCGCGGGTTCAAGGCCGACGCCCGCGCCTGATGCCAGCGCGCGAAGCTCGGTCGCGGCTTCGTCGGGATCGCCGGTCACCGATAGGAATTTCTCGATCAATTTTCTGGTCTCGGTTGGTAGCGTGGTTGCGGCGCCGATCGCAGCCTGCTCCAGGAAACGCTCGGCGATCTCGCCGACGGTGCGGCCGCCGACCGTGCTGATGCCGGCGATCGACAGCAGATCCGTAACCAGCGCGTGCGCGGCTTTGGGATTCGAGCTGTCGAGGGCCGCGAGCACGCCCTGATATTCAGGACGCTTCTCGACCTCGCCGAGCGAGAGCACGTCGAGGTCATGGGCAAGCGAAGTCTTGCGGTTGAAGTCTTTCACCAGACGGCGCTTCCAAGCTGGCGCAAGATCGAGCACTGCGACCAGCGCCGCGAACAATCCAACGTCGCCCATGCGGATTTCCGGCTTGGCCATGCCGTAATGCGCGGTGGCATCGAGGCCGAGCGCCAGCATCTCGGCATCGGCCGCGGCCTTGTCGGGCCGGCCGAAGGACTCGATGCCGGCCTGGGTGATCTCCGCCGGTAGCGCGCCACGATCGCGATAGACCGGACCCAGATAGCAGAAGCCCTGGGCCGAGCCGGCCTCGGGAGAGGCAAGATAATCGCAGGACACCGGAATGGTCAGGTCGGGCCGCAGGCAGAGTTCGCGGCCGTCCGCGTCCGCGGTCAGATACATGCGCTTGCGGATGTCCTCGCCCGACAGGTCGAGAAACGGCTCAGCCAGTTGCAGGATCGGAGGCGCGACGCGGCGATAGCCGGCCCGCTCATAGGCGCCGACCAGCGCTTCGGCCCGTCCGTCGGGCTGCGATGAAGTCCTGTCCGTCATTCTCCGGCCATCCCGCGACGCGTGTTTTCCGCGTTTGGCCGGGGCTTTAGCACGGCACGTTTAAGGTTTCGACGACAACCCGTTCGGGGGCTCATCGAACGTTTGCACGGTTAACAGCCGCCGCAGAGGGGCACCTTGACGGCAGCAATTGTTATAATGTTACATATCTCCGGGAATGCAGTCGGGGCGTGGGTTTTCAGCCAATGCGCTGGTTTCGGGGGCATAGCCGGCTCGGCGGTTGGGTGGCGCTGCTCGCGCTCGCCCTCCAGCTCGTCCTGGCCTTCGGCCATGTCCATACCGGAGCTTTAGGCCACACCCCGGACATCGCGATCCAGACCGCGGACGGCTCCCATGGCAGCCGGCCCCATCATCCGGGCATACCGGGCGACCAGGACTTTTGCGCGATCTGTGCGGTCTTGGGTCTGCTTTCGGGCGCGCAGGGCGCGGCGCCCCCTGCTCTACCGCTGCCCGCGATCACCGCCGCTGTCGCCCTCACCGCGGAGCCCGGGACGGTCCACGCCGCAGCTCTCCGTCCAGCATTCCGGTCCCGCGCCCCACCTCTCGCCTGAACAAGCGCTGTCGAAGCCGTTGCCTGCGGACTGCCGTCCGCAGTGTTCGCGTCTCACCGTCCGTTCAGGAATGCCACCCATGAAGCTATCGCTACGAGCTCTTGCGCTCGCGTCTTCCGCCATTTCGGCCGCGCTGCTGTTGCGTGACGCCGCCCTTGCTCAAGACCAGAACCAAGGCGCGGTGACGTTGCCTCAGATCAACGTCACGGCGCCGAGCCCGATCGTGCATCGAAGGCCAGCGAGGCCAGTCCGCCAGCCCGCCCCCGCTCAGCAAGCCGGCACCGCACCGCCGGCGCCCGCGCCAGCAGCGCCTCCTGCGCAACTCCTTGGCTCGGTGCCGATCGTCAGCGACCAGTTCGCCACCGTCACGGTGGTGCCCAAGGAAGAGATCACGCGCAACGCCGGCACGAGCATCGGCGACCTGCTGTTCAGCAAGCCCGGCATCACCGGATCGAGCTTCGCGCCGGGCTCGTCGAGCCGGCCGATCATCCGCGGTCTCGACGTCAACCGCGTCGGCATCGTCGAGAACGGTGTCGGGGGTGGCGGCGTCTCGGACCTCGGCGAAGACCACTTCGTGCCGATCGATCCGCTGTCGGCCGAACGCGTCGAGGTGATCCGCGGGCCGGCGACGCTGCGCTACGGCTCGCAGTCGATCGGCGGCGTGGTCAGCGCCAGCAACAACCGCATCCCCGATACGATGCCTTGCTCGCCTGCGATCGCCATGAGCAAAGGCTGTTCGCAGTTCGAAACCCGCATGGGCTGGTCGAGCGTCGACAAAGCCGTCGACGGCTCGCAGCTCGTCGATCTCGGCGTCGGCAACTTCGCATTCCACGGCGACGTGTTCGGACGCACCGCGCGCGACTATGGGGTTCCAAGCTATCCGTATCTCACGCCGCAGGATCCGCTCGCCACGCACCCCGCCAACTTCAACGGCCGGCAGCCCAATTCGGCAAACCAGTTCTCAGGCTGGTCCGTGGGCGGCTCGTATTTCTTCACCGGCGGCTATGCCGGCATCGCGGTGACGCACAACGACGCGCTCTACCACATCCCCGGCCAGGACGGCGAAATCAACGGCACCCGGATCGACGGCCACCAGACCAAGGTGATGAGCAAGGGCGAATTCCGGCCGGATAATTCGGCGATCGAAGCCATCCGCTATTGGGCCGGCGTCACCGACTACAAGCACAACGAGATCGGCTACGCGGTCCCGGGCGATCCGACCACCGACGGCGTTCGCCAGGTCTTCACCAATAAAGGCCAGGAGGGGCGCCTCGAAGTCCAGTTCGCGCCGTTCCGCGCCAACTTCGCCTCCATCACCACGGCGGTCGGCGTGCAGGGCAGTCACGAAGAGATCAGCGCGCCAAGTCCGGACGACCTCGGAAGCCCGATCAACGGCCTGATGGATCCGAACCGCAACACCCGTGTTGCGGGCTACATCTTCAACGAATTCCAGTTCAACCCAACGACCAAAGCGCAGATCGCGGGACGCATCGAGCATGTCAACCTGAGCGGCACGACGCCGTCGCTCATTCCAAACCTCTTTACCGATACGACGGCGATCGGAGCGCAGACGTCGCGCAATCTGGACTTCACGCCGAAGAGCGCAAGCCTCGGCCTCATCAAAAACCTGCCATGGTATGGCCTCGTCGGCAGTGTCACGGCGCAGTACACCGAACGCGCGCCCAAGCCCGCGGAGCTGTTCTCGCGCGGCGGCCACGACGCAACCGCCACCTTCGACATCGGCAATCCCAATCTCGGGATCGAAACGGCGAAATCGGTCGAGGTGGGCCTGCGCAAGCCTGACGGCCGATTCCGCTTCGAACTGACCGGCTACTACACCCGTTTCGACGGCTTCATCTTCCGCAGGCTCACCGGCAACACCTGCGACGGGTCATCGATGTGCGTCGCTCCCGGCGATCCGGCGGGCCCGCTGGAATTGAAGGAGGCGATCTACTCGCAGCGCGACACGACCTTCCGCGGCGGCGAATTCCAGTTCCAGTGGGATGTGCATCCCATGTGGCGCGGCTTCTGGGGTGTCGACGGCCAATATGACATCGTCCGCGCCACATTCACCGACGGCACGAACGTGCCGCGCATTCCGCCGCAGCGGATCGGCGGCGGCGTCTATTTCCGCAACGCCGAGTGGCTTGCGCGCGTCAGCCTGCTGCACGCGTTCGCGCAAAACGACATCGCGCTGATCGGCGAGACCCCGACCGCGGGCTACAACCTGCTCAAGGTCGAGCTCAGCCACACCGAGGTGTTCAAGAACGACAAGTTCGGCCGCAAGGAGGTCACGGTCGGCATTGTCGGTAACAACCTGCTCAACGCCGACATCCGCAACAGCGTTTCCTACACCAAGGACGAGGTGCTGATGCCCGGCGCAGGCGTGCGGGTGTTTGCCAATGTGAAGTATTAGAGCGTCGCCCTTGCGTCATGTGCCACAACCGCGGTGTCATCGCCGGGCTTGACCCGGCGATCCATGAGCGGATGCGCCTGAGAGAGTCTTACGTAAGACTTCTACTGCCGAAGCAGGGTCATGGACCGCCGGGTCAAGCCCGGCGGTAACAGCATGCGCGTTGCACGGGTGCTTTTCCACGCAAGCTGGAAATACACCCGCCGTGTGTTTGGGCTCAACTCAAATGCGAGCCGGCGACCGCGCGGACCGCGGCGTTGAGCCGATTCCAGACGTTGATGCCGGCAATCGATACGAGCAGCGCCGCAAGCGCGCGCTCGTCGTGGTGCTTGGCGGCTTCGTTCCAGATATCGTCTGGCACCGGATCGCCCTTGTCAGCGAGCCGCGTCATCGCTTCGGTCAATGCCAGCGCGGCACGTTCGGCATCGGTGAAGTATGGCGTGTCGCGCCAGGCCGCGACCGAGAACAGGCGGTCGTCGGTCTGGCCAGCCTTCTTCAGCGCGGCGGCATGCATTCCGACGCAGACGCTGCAACCGTTGATCTGGCTGGCGCGCAGATGAACGAGTTCCCGCGTCACATCCGATAGCCCCGCATCGTCGGTGGACTTGTGCAGGGCGTGCATGGCCTTCATGGCGTCGGGGATCACAAAAACGGGGTGCTTCATACGGGCGTGCATGATTGTTTTCCTTGATGGATTTCAATGGGTTCAACGTTGACGGATCGCGGCCGCCGCGGTTTGTCACAACGGCCAGCGCCCGTTCGTCATGGAGATGACGGATCGGGATGAGGGAATGTGACCGATGACTGAAGAAAAACTCCTGGCCGAGCGCTTCGAGGCGAACCGTGCGCATTTGCGCGGCGTCGCCTACCGGATGCTGGGCTCGCGGAGCGAGGCCGACGACGCCATCCAGGAAGCCTGGCTGCGGCTCAGCCGGTCCGACAGCCAAAAGGACAGCCAACAGATCGACAATCTCGGCGGCTGGCTGACCACCGTCGTGGCACGCATTTGCCTGGACATGCTGCGGTCGCGGAAGTCGCGTCACGAGGAGCCGCTGGGACCGCATGTGCCGGAGCCGGCCACCGGCACCGAGGCCACCGAGCAGGAGGCGATGCTGGCCGACTCGGTCGGGCTGGCGCTGCTCGTGGTGCTGCAGACACTGACGCCCGCCGAACGGATCGCCTTCGTGCTCCACGATATGTTCGACGTGCCGTTCGACGATGTCGCATCGATCGTGGGGCGGACGCCCGCCGCAGCCCGGCAGCTCGCGAGCCGCGCCCGCCGCCGCGTGCAGGGTGCGGACAAGACGCCGGACGCCGATATTGCCGGACAGAAACAGGTGGTCGACGCGTTTCTTGCCGCCTCTCGCGGCGGGGACTTCGAAGGCCTGCTGAAACTGCTCGATCCGGATGTCGTATTCCGCGCCGATCTCACCGCCACGCGGATGGGTGGTGTGGCCGAACTCCACGGCGCTCAGGCGGTGGCGAAATCCTTCAATGGTCGCGCGCAAGCCGCGCGCACGGCGCTCATCGATGGCGCGGTCGGCGCGATGGTCGCGCCCAATGGCCAGCTCCTGCTCGTGGTCCGTATCGTGATCGCGGGCGGCAAGATCGCCGGCATCGAGGCGGTCGCCGATCGAGAGCAGCTCGGCGCGCTGAAGCTCGACGTGCTCGAAAGCTGATCAATACAAAGATACCGGCACGCGGCTGTTGAAGCGGAGCCGCACGTCTTGAACCGGCGCGGCAGGCCTTGGACAATCATGATTTGGGGAGACCGACCGGTAGGACCAACATGAACCATCCATCGATTGCCGCGATCGTTGCTTTGACCACGACCGTTTTCACCGCATCGGCGTTTGCCGCGGAACTTCCAACCCGCAAGGCCGGGCTGTGGGAGATGAAGATGATCTTCGAAGGCCGCAACCTGCCGCCACAGACGATGCAGCACTGCGTCGACGCCACGACCGACAAGCTGATGAACTCGCAGTTTGGCGGCATGTCGAAGGAGGCCTGCTCGAAGCAGGACATGCAGAAGTCAGGCAACACCATCACCATGGATTCGGTGTGCAAGTTCGGGCCTACGACCTCCACGTCCCATGCCGTGATCACCGGCAGCTTCGATCAGGCTTATACGGTCAAGACGACGTCGACCCGGGAGGGCGGACCGCAAATGCCGGGCGTCGCGCCGGGACAGCCGACCAACATGACCATCGAGGCGAAGTGGCTCGGCCCGTGCAAGCCGGATCAGAAGCCGGGCGATGTGGTGATGGGCAACGGCCGGAAAATGAACGTGCTGGAGATGCCGTCTATTCCGGGCGTGCGGACGCAACAGCCGCCGCGATAGACGCGCCGCGGTTTTGCCTGATCGTCAAATCTTTTCGTCGGCCTGCGGATCGGCCGGCGCGAGCGGTGCACCTTGCACCGCCATCGGCCGATCGAGCGGTTTGGCTTCCGGCTGAATGTTGGGAGCGCTGACCTTGGGGACAGAATGATTGCTGCCGCCATGACGCTGCATGGCCTGCGCAATTCCGGGTTCCCACGGGAAATTCATGGCAACCTCTCTGACGTTTTCTTGTGCATTCCACACGCCGAACTGCCGGCGGAGATGAAACGTTCCGCCAGCGATCAATCTTTTTCTTCTAACGGCGGAGCGTTACGAAAGTTCGAAATGAAAACGTCAATTCCATGACACGCCGTGGCGCGTGAGCACTTGGCGCACGCTATCCACAAGCTTGTCCACCGGCACGGCGAACTGCGCCTCGGCCTGCTTCTTCAAATACTCGTCACGATCCTTGATGGCGGTGAGGCCCGCGCCAAGGATCAAGTCCTTGATCTGCACCTCGCCTTTGGCTTTTTCGTCGCCGCCCTGGATCACCGCGCAAGGCGAACCGCGACGGTCGGCATATTTGAGCTGCTGGCCGACGTTGTTCTTCGGATTGCCGAGATAAAGCTCGGCGCGGATGCCGGCGCTGCGCAAGGCTGAGACCATCTTCTGGTAATCCGCGATGCGATCACGGTCGAACACCGTGACCAGCACCGGACCGGGCGCAGGCTTGGAATTGAGCTTTCCGATCATCATCAGCGCGGCCTGCAGTCGCGACACGCCGATGGAGAAGCCAGTCGCCGGAACCGGCTCGCCGCGGAATCGTGACACAAGACCGTCATATCGGCCGCCGCCGCCGACCGAGCCGAACCGCACCGGCCGGCCTTTTTCGTCTTTGGTTTCGAGGAGGAGTTCTACTTCGTAGACCGGACCGGTGTAGTACTCGAGGCCGCGGACGACGGAAGGATCGATCAGGATGCGGTCGTCGGCATAGGCCGATGACGTGGCGAGCGCGGAAATCTGCCGAAGCTCTTCGACGCCTTCAGCGCCGCGCGCAGAACCCGTCACCACCTTTTCGAGATTGCCGAGCGTTGCGTCGGCATTGGTGCCTTTCGAGTTGACGAAGGCCAACACGCGATCGATGGCCGCGTCGTTCAATCCGGCACCTGCGGTGAAGTCGCCGCTTTCGTCCTTGCGGCCCGGCCCGAGCAGCAGCTTCACGCCCTCTGCGCCGAGCCGGTCGAGCTTGTCGATGGCGCGCAGCACCGTGAGACGTTTACCGGCATTGGCTTCGCCTTCGAGCCCGATTGCATCGAGCACGCCGTCGAGAACTTTTCGATTGTTCACTTTCACAACGTATTGCCCGCGCGTGATGCCAAGCGCCTCCATCGTGTCCGCGGCCATCATGCAAATCTCGGCGTCGGCGGCCATCGTGGCGCCGCCGACCGTATCGGCATCGAACTGCATGAACTGCCGGAAGCGTCCGGGGCCCGGCTTCTCATTGCGAAACACCCAGCCGAAGCGGTAGCTGCGATAAGGCAGCGCGACCTTCTGGAAATTCTCCGCGACATAGCGCGCCAGCGGCGCGGTGAGATCGTAGCGCAGCGACAGCCACTGCTCGTCGTCGTCCTGGAACGAGAACACGCCCTCGTTCGGCCGATCCTGATCGGGCAGGAATTTGCCGAGCGCGTCGGTGTATTCGATCGCCGGCGTCTCGACCGGCTCGAAGCCATAGCGCTCGTAGACCGCGCGGATCGCGTCGGTCATCTGACGGGTCGCGGCGATCTCGGCGGGGCCGCGGTCGGCGAGGCCGCGCGGCAGCCGCGCCTTCAGCTTGTTGGATTTGTCGGCCATGAGCGTCGTTCGGTAAGTCAATATTGATTGAATTGGCCGGGTGGTAGCAGTCACCCCCTCTTTTGTCACCCACAGCGAAAAGCGATAATCCCCCAAGAACAGTCCCTCCCCGCCCTCATCCTGAGGAGCGGGCGAAGCCCGCGTCTCGAAGGACGAGGGCGGCCGCCGTGGCGGCCCCATCCTTCGAGACGCATCGCTTCGCGACGCTCCTCAGGATGAGGCCGGGAGAGAGCAACGCGAAAGGCAGGCACATGGCCCAGGCTCCCAAGGCAGCGCAGCAAAGCTCGGTCGGCACGGCGGTGCCCAACGACCTCGCGGCCTTCTTCATGCCGTTCACCGCGAACCGCGCTTTCAAAGCGCGGCCCCGGCTGATCGCCCGCGCCAAGGACATGCACTACTACACGCCCGACAACCGGCCGATCCTCGATGCGGCGGCCGGCCTCTGGTGCACCAACGCCGGCCACAACCGCGATCCCATCGTGCAGGCCATCCAGGCCCAGGCCGCGACCCTCGACTTCGCGCCGACCTTCCAATTCGGCCATCCGCGCGCCTTCGAGCTCGCGAGCCGGATCGCGGCGCTGGCGCCGGAGAGCCTCGACCATGTGTTCTTCTGCAACTCCGGCTCGGAGGCCGCCGACACGGCGCTAAAGATCGCGCTGGCCTACTGGGTGGCCAAGGGCCAGGGCCAGCGCACGCGTTTCGTCGGCCGCGAGCGCGGCTATCATGGCGTCGGCTTCGGCGGCATGGCGGTCGGCGGGCTCGCCAACAACCGCAAGGCCTTCGGCGTGATGATGCCGGGGGTCGATCATCTCGCCTCGACCTACAATCGCGAGCAGCAGGCGTTTTCGAAGGGTGAGCCCGAATGGGGCGCGCATCTGGCCGATGAATTGGAGCGGATCGTCGGTCTCCACGGCGACACCACCATCGCGGCCGTGATCGTCGAGCCGATGGCGGGCTCCACTGCAGTGCTGCCGGCGCCGAAGGGCTATCTGCAGCGGCTGCGCGCGATCTGCGACAAGTACGGCATCCTGTTGATCTTCGACGAGGTCATCACCGGCTTCGGCCGCCTCGGCCACGCTTTCGCCGCGGAACGCTACGGCGTCGTGCCGGACATGATCACGTTTGCCAAAGGTGTGACGTCCGGCAGCGTGCCGATGGGCGGCGTGATCGTGAAGGACACGATCCACGACGCCTTCATGCACGGGCCCGAGCACGTCGTAGAGTTCTTCCACGGCTACACCTATTCGGCGCATCCCCTCGCCTGCGCGGCGGGCCTCGCCGCGCTCGACGTCTATCGCGACGAGGACCTATTTGCGCGGGCGAAGAAGATCGAACCTGTCTGGTACGACGGCGCGATGAGCCTGAAGGGCCTGCCGCGGGTGCTCGATATTCGCTGTGTGGGCATCACCGCGGGCATCGATCTCGCATCGCGGCCCGACGCGGTCGGCAAGCGCGGCTACGAGGCGATGGAGCGCGGCTTCCACGACGAAGGCATCATGTTCCGCATCGTCGGAGACTCGATCGCCGTGACGCCGCCTCTGATCGTCAGCGAAAGCCAGATCGGCGAGATCTTCGAGAAGGTCGGCAAGGTCATCAAGGCGCTGGCCTAGCGCTCGCCACCACCGGCCGCGGGCGCAAAACCGCCCAGGCGACGGTCACCGTGCGGGTGCCGAGCCGCACCGGCAGCACGAACGGCTCCTGGATCTCGGCGTCCTCGGCGACCGACCGGTACTGCAGCGGCAGCACGCGCGGATCGGCGCCGTTGGTCCAGACGACGACGGCGCCCTTGGCGCGCAGGTCGCCAAGATCGATCCACGGTGCGCGGCCGGGCTTGCCATCGATCAGCACCCGCGGATGGTCCGGCGAATAGTGGCCGATGTTGCCGCCGTCCCACATGCTGCCGATAACGTAGGCGAGCGGCCGCCCGGTTAGCGCGCGGAAGCGCCGCGACATCTCGGTGGCGAGCGCATCCCCCGGATAGAGCTCGGCGGTGTAGCGCTCCTTGATGTGGAAGCGTCCGCGCAGGTCGTAGTGGACCACGAAGGCCAGCGCGAACACCGCCGTGACGATGCCCCACACCACGGTGATGCGCGTCGCCGTGATCCGATCGAGGATGCGCACGTTGAGCACGATCCAAAGGCCCAGGAACAGCCACAGCGGGTAGCCCCACAACGGAACCGTGTCGCGGCCGCTCAGGAGCGACATCAGGAACACGGTCGCAACCGGGCCGAAGGCGAGCAGCGTCACGATACGGCGGTCGAAGGCGTCGGCCGCAACCGTCGCGCCTTCGGGCGCCTTCACGTCACGGCGCAGATACGGCGCGGCGATCAACAGTGACGGCACCAGGAACCCCAGCTGGGACAGCAGGAACTTCGGCGGCTTGATGATGTAGTCGAGCGGTCCGCGGAAATGCAGCGCCCGGGCATCCGCATAGGCGAACGGCAGGAAGTCATTGGCGACGAGCCAGATCAGATGCGGCGCCATCACGATCAGCGCGACGACGGCCGCAACGTAGGGCCCTGGCGTCGCCATCACCTTGCGGGCATCGCGGTCGAACAGCGCGAACAGCACGAGCGGCGCGGCCAGCACCACGATGAAATACTTGGCCCACAGCGCCATGCCGATGGCGAAACCGAGCAGCAGCCAATGCGCCATCCGTCCACGGCGCAGCGCCGCCCAATAGGCGTAGCCCGCCATCGCCCAGAACGGCAGTTGCACCACGTCGTGATTGAACTTCGGCGCCGTGAACGTGAAGTAGTGCAGCCCGTCGATGATCAGGATCGCGACCAGCGCGCCCATGGCGCCGGCCAGCGGCCGCGCCACCGCGAAGACAAACGCGAAGGCGCTCAGAATGGCGATCTGCGACAGCAGATAGTAGAATAGGTCCGGACCCAGCGCCCGCCAGGTCGCCTCGACCAGCCACCATGGCAGCGGCGGCAGCTTGTCATAACCGAGTTGCCATTCGCGGCCATAGACCAGTGCTTCGATGAGATCGAGCGGCAGGTTGCGGAAGAACAGCGCCGGCAACGCTGTCCAAAGCACGGCGTGCAGAAGCAGGACAACCAGGAAGACCCGCACCGGGTGTTGCTCAATCGTATCAGTCAGTTGGGGCATTCGGCGGCCGGTCGTTCCGGGACAATCCACAGGCGCTTATAGGATCAATCGCGATGACGCGCGACCTTGGGATTAAGCCGCAATATCAAGCGGTAAATTCCTTGCGTCATGACCTAGCCTCATGGACAGTGCTCCGCGGTGGGGCGAATCATTCCCTGAGTTTGGGGAACCTTTGATGTTGCGGCTTGGGGCTATCTTCGTCGTTTTCTGCATGGTGCTGATTGCCGCTTCCGCGGGCGCGGTGCTGTATCTTTTGGTCGGCTTGCGTGCCCAGGAATCGATGATCGTCGCGATCTCGATCCTGACCGGCCTCGCCATCTATAACGCCACCAACAACCGCCTCCGCGACCGCGCCAATCTTGCCGCCCAGATCGCCGACCTGTCCCGCGGCTGTGCCGACCTCGCCCGCCAGGTTGCCGAAGTCGGCCGCCGCACCGCGGCGCTGGAAGGTCAGGGCGACCAGATTGCCGGCGTGGCCCGCAACCAGGCGCGCTTGGCAGCCGAATCCGTCACCAGCGAGCTCGGCGAGCTCAGCACGCTGGTCAAGCAGCTCGCCGAGACCGTCGCGGTGCACGAACTGAAGTTTGTCAGCGGTCAGCAACAGGCCGCTGCCGAAGCGGCACTGGAGGCCATTCAACCGCAGCCCGCCGACGAAGCCGCCCCCGAGGTTCCGTCGTTTGACGCCCCGAACATCGCGGCGGCCGCCCGCGCCAACATGATCGAGACGATGCGCAATGCGCTCGACGGCAACCGGGTCGACCTCTACCTGCAGCCGACCGTGACGCTGCCGCAGCGCAAGGTCCGCTTCTACGAAAGCTTCGCCCGGCTGCGCACCGAGAACGGCACCATCGTGATGCCGTCCGATTTCATGACCGCGGCCGAGGCCTCCGGTCTGATCGCGAAGCTCGATCAGCAGATGCTGTTCCGCGCCGTGCAGGTGATCCGCCGGCTGCAGATCAAGAATCGCGAGGTCGGCCTGTTCTGCAACATCTCGCCGACCACGCTGAACGACCCGATGGTGTTTCCGGAACTCCTGCAGTTCATGGACGCCAACCGCGCGATCGCGCCGTCCCTCATCCTCGAGTTTCGGCAGAGCGTCCTGCGCTCGATGGGCCCGCTCGAGACCGAGAGCCTCGCCTCGCTGCGCGATCTCGGCTTCCGCTTCAGCATGGACGCGGTGACCGATCTGCGCATGGAGCCCCGCGATCTCGGCGAGCGCGGCATCCGCTACGTGAAGGTGCCGTCACAGTTCCTGCTCGGCGATGGCGGCTCCAGCGGCTCCGACATCCACGCCGCCGACCTTTCGGACCTCCTCGGCCGCTTCGGCATCAGCCTGATCGCCGAAAAGATCGAGGCCGAGGCCCAGGTGGTCGACCTGCTCGAATACGACGTCCGCTTCGGCCAGGGCTATCTGTTCTCGCAGCCCCGCCCGGTGCGAAACGAGGCGCTGCGCGGCGCCGGCGAGACCGATATCGTGCTGGACGATGCCGCCGACCGGCCGCGTCGCGCGGTGGGTGGGACAGGCTTTACGCTTTGAGCCGGTCTCTTTGAGCTAAGTCTCTTTACGCTTTGACATAAGTGCCGTAACCAATCGGCCGTGACCCAGACCTCCACCATCCAAGCCCCCTCGTTCATCACGAGTTTTGTTGGCCTCGCTGACCGCTACGACGCCGTGCTGAGCGACGTCTGGGGCGTCGTGCACAACGGCGTGGTGGCGACACCGTCGGCCTGCGAGGCGCTGACGCGCTTCCGCGCCAATGGCGGCACCGTCATCCTGATCACCAACGCACCGCGGCCCGGCGCCACCGTGGTCAATTTTATCGACAAGGTGGGCGTGCCGCACAGCGCCTATGACGGCATCGTCAGCTCCGGCGATGTCACGCGGAGCGCGATGCAGGCGCGGCCGCACAAGAACGTATTCCACATCGGTCCGGAGCGCGACCTGCCGATCTTCGACAGCTTGGGGCTCGATTTCGTGCCGATGGAAAAGGCCGATTACGTGGTCTGCACCGGGCTCAATCACGACGACGTCGAGACGCCGGAGACTTATCGGGCGCTCCTCACCGAGATCCGCAAGCGCAACCTATTCATGCTGTGCGGCAATCCCGATCTCGTGGTCGAGCGCGGCGACAAGCTGATCTATTGCGCCGGCGCGCTCGCCGATCTCTATGCTTCGCTCGGCGGCGAGGTGCTGTACGCCGGCAAGCCGCACCGGCCGATCTACGATCTGGCACTGGAGCGCGTCGCCAAGGCGCGCGGCAAGCCAGTCGCCAAAACGCGCGTGCTGGCGATCGGGGACTCGATCCGCACCGATCTCACGGGCGCAATCGACTACGGGCTCGACTGTCTGTTCGTCACGGCCGGCATCCACGCAGAGGAGCTTGGCGACCGCCACGCGCCCGATCCGGAAGCGTTGCGCAAGATATTCGCTAAGGCGGGAATCGCGCCGAAGGCGGTTACATCGCGGCTGGCGTGGTAGCTCCGCTCACGCGCAGCCCGTCACAATTTCTTCAGATATTCGATCAGCGCCCAGCGGTCCGCTTCGCTCAAGTCGGTGCCATAGGCGTGCCCGGCGTTGCCGTTCCCGTTTGTGTTCTCAGGATCGACGGTGAAATCGCCCTTGTCGAACGGCGACACATCGACCGCGAAGCCCACGTTCTTCTGATCGAACGTCAGGCTTCCGACCTTGAATGTCGTCTTGCGGTCCTTTGGCGGCGTCAGCAACTCCCACAGGTTGGGAACCGAGCCATTGTGAAGATAGGGCGCGGTCGCCCAGATGCCGTGCAGCACGCGTGCTTCGTATGCGCCCTCGCCTGCCGCCGACGGTTTCCGGAACAGCCCGCTGAGATTTTCCTTCACGAAGCCACCGACCTTCAAAAGATCGGGATCGCCGAGTTGAAGGTTCTGAAAGTCCAGCGCGATGGCTCGCTGCAAGGCGGGTTCGCCTTTCAGCGTTCCATCCAGAAGGATGCCGACGACGGAATTCGCAAGGATATCGGTGGTCTTGCCCCGGCTCCCCAAACGGGCGCCGGGAGGCCGCGGCAACAGCGAACCGCTGAGCAGTCCGGTATCCGCCGTCCGGTTTGTGGCGTTCTTCGCCATTCTCGGATCGGTTCCGACAACCTGGACCGGCGTCGCCCAGGCGTTCGGCACGACGCTCGACTCCGTCTCCGCGTGACAAGAGCTGCAGTGCTTCTCGAACAGCTTCTCGCCCGCGGCCGCGAGATCGGCCTTCAACTCAAACGGCCACGGCGGCGGCTTGAGAGCCGCGATCTTCTCTTCAAGCTTCTGCAGGCCGTCGAAATCAGCCGAATGATCGCCGTATAAAATCAACGGCACACCGACCGGTGGCGCTATTCGCTTGGGCGAAAATTCGGCAAAGACACCGAGAACCTCCCCGGTGTTGCGGCCCAGGGCGTGGATGAAAAGGCCGTTGTCCACCGCGCCGTTCCACTGCGTGCGGTCCTGCTTCGAAGCGTTCCACAGAAACGGGTAGCTGACAGGTGCATCGGCCACGGCGAAATTCTGCGGTTGATCGAGATCGCGGGCCGCGACGCGATTGAAGATCATGTTGAATGCATCGAGGCGGCCCGGCCCCCATGGGGACGTCGGCAGGCTCTTGTCCATGAAGTCGCCGAACTGCTTCACCCAGGCGTCAAACGACACTTTCAGGTCGGCAGCTTTGGCCGGTGAATATCCCGGCCCCAGCACGGCCTTCGCGAACGCTTCGAACCGCTGCGGATTTGCCGACGTTTCGCGTGAGGCGTCCCTCAGGTCCGAGAGAAACAGCTGAAAGTCGGCGTGAGCCGGCGCACCGTCCAGCCTCAGAGCGTAGGTCACGTTCTCCTTTTTGTATTCCAGCTGTCCCGTGTGACATGCAGCGCATGACATGCCCAGTTGATTGGGTTGCACCCGGGTATCGACGACGAATCCGACCGGCAGATTGTTGGTCGCATACTCGTTGGCGAGATATCCGTACCGCCTCAGTCCATCGGCGCCGAACGGTTCGTCCGAGTTCGCACGCCGCAGCGTCTTGAACCACTCATAGGGGATGAGGCGAGAGCCCTGGCTGGTTGTGTAAAACGCCTGGCGGTCCGCCGGCGTCCAACCCTGATCGGCGTATGTGAGCGGCGGAGCGGACGACGAACTCGGCGCAGGCTGGGACAACGCACGGCCACTCCAGACTGCCGCCGCAGCCAGCGCGAATGTGAACGCCCAAGCCGGCCTTCTCATGCGTCGATCCCTTTGCTGCCGCTCCCGGAGTCGCCGGGCGGGAAAGCCTATTGGTGGATCGGATTCAACCGCATGTCAGTCATCCGCATCACACTCGGCATCCTCTCGCCGCAGGCGGGTAATTCTTACTTTGAGAAAGATAGGTTGCAGTCCTCCTTTCGGAGGAGCCAACTGGCGGCAATGGGGAGATTTGGCCGAAGCCGAAACTAAGCCGTGAAGACCGCTTCGATCTTGTGCTTCAGCGTTTCGGCGTTGAACGGCTTGATGATGTAATTATCGGCGCCGGCCTGCTTGGCGGCGATCACATTCTCGGTCTTCGACTCGGCCGTGATCATGATGAACGGCGTCGTCGAGATGTCCGGATTGGCCCGCACCTGCTTGAGCAGCTCGTAGCCGGTCATCGGCTCCATATTCCAATCGGAGATCACGAGCCCATATTTACGGTCGTGCATCTTCGTGAGCGCGGCCGAGCCGTCGGCGGCGTCATCCACATCGGTGAAGCCAAGTTGTCGCAGCAGATTGCGGATAATGCGGACCATGGTGTTGTAGTCGTCCACCACCAGGATCGGCATCGAAGTATCGAAGGCCATAATGTCCCTCAGCCCGCAACCGTCCGGCCGCGAAGTCGCTGCGGCCAGGTCGAACGATGTCAGGACCCGGCGTTGGGCCTCCCATCCTCGCCTGGGTCGTCGATACATTGCACGGCTGAAAATTGGGTTAACCTGCGCTAACAGTGGGCAGCGCCTATATTTTTCGCGGATCGACCGGTTAACGTATCGTTGGCACAAAAAGCCCTGATTCTGGATAGATGAACCAAGCAACCACCCCATCAAGCACCCAAAGCTCCGGGCACGACTTCGTCGTTGTCCGCGATAACGACGCAGGGCTCGAGCGGCTGCCGCACCCGGTGATCGCCATCGGCAACTTCGACGGCGTGCATCGCGGCCACCGCGCCGTGATCGGCACCGCCATGGAGCGCGCCGCGGCCGCCCAGAAGCCTGCGGCGGTGATGACCTTCGAGCCGCACCCCCGGACCTTCTTTCACCCTGACGCGCCGTCGTTCCAGCTCACCTCGGAGGCCGCCAAGCTCCGGCTGCTGGCTTCGACCGGGCTCGACGGCGCCGTGATCCTCAACTTCGATGCGGCGCTGGCTCAACTCAGCGCCGAGGACTTCGTCGAACGCATTCTGGTGGACCGCCTGGCGGTCACCGGCGCAGTGATCGGTTTCAATTTCTATTTCGGCAAGGATCGCCGCGGCTCGCCGGACTTCCTCGTGGCGCAAGGCGCCCATCACGGCTTCTCGGTCGACGTGGTCGAGCCGTTCATGATCGACGGCCGGAGGGTATCATCGGGCGCGGTGCGCGACGCGCTCGAGGCCGGGCATATCGCGGAGGCCAACGAGCTTCTGGGCCATCCCTGGTTCGTCACCGCGCAGGTGGTGCATGGTGACAAGCGTGGCCGCACGCTCGGTTATCCGACCGCGAACCTGCGGCTCGGCACCGATTGCGGCCTCAAGCACGGCATCTATGCGGTGCGGGTCGGATTGAGCGGCACGCTCTATGACGGTGTGGCGAGTTTCGGCCGGCGCCCGACCTTCGACAACGGCGCGGTGCTGCTGGAGGTGTTCCTGTTCGACTTCTCGGGCGACCTTTACGGCGCGGTGCTGGACGTGGCCTTCATCGGCTGGATCCGGCCGGAGATGAAGTTCGACAACGCCGAGGCCCTGATCCGCCGGATGGACCAGGATTCCAGCCAGGCGCGGCACCTGCTTGCCCGTGCCCCAGGCGCGTTCCCGCCGCTGGGGTAGACCTTTTTCCGGCCCTGTCGCCCTGCTACACACACCGCGCCATGAACGATCAATCGAAATCCAACGAGCGCGATAAGTACAGCCAGACGCTGTTCCTGCCGCAGACCGAATTTCCGATGCGTGCGGGTCTGCCCCAGCGCGAGCCGGAAATCCTGGCCCGATGGAAGAAGCTCGGCCTCTACGAGCGCATGCGCGAGAAGGCCAAAGGCCGGACCAAGTTCGTGCTGCACGACGGGCCGCCCTACGCCAACGGCAACATCCATATCGGCCACGCCCTCAACAAGATCCTGAAGGACGTGGTGACCCGCAGCCAGCAGATGCTGGGCTACGACTCCAACTACGTGCCGGGCTGGGACTGCCACGGCCTGCCGATCGAGTGGAAGATCGAGGAAGAGAACTACCGCTCCAAGAACAAGCAGAAGCCGAACCTGAGCGACCCCGACGCCATGGTGGCTTTCCGCAAGGAATGCCGGGCCTACGCCGAGCACTGGCTCAACGTGCAGCGCGAGGAGTTCAAGCGGCTCGGCGTCGAGGGCGACTGGGACCATCCCTACACCACCATGAGCTTTGCGGCCGAGGCGCAGATCGCCCGCGAGATCATGAAGTTTGCGGCGAACGGCACGCTCTATCGCGGCAGCAAGCCCGTGATGTGGAGCGTGGTGGAGAAAACCGCGCTCGCCGAAGCCGAGGTGGAATACGAGGACTACACATCGGATACGGTGTGGGTGAAGTTTCCAGTCGCGCGCGTCGCGGTCGACTCGGCTGACGGCGACCTGACCGAGCTTGCCGTCAATCTGGTGAACTGGGGCACTTCGGTCGTGATCTGGACGACCACGCCTTGGACTCTGCCGGGCAATCGCGCCATCAGCTTTTCGCCGAGGATCGACTACAGCGTCTATCGCGTCACTGACGCTGCGGCCGACAATTGGGCCAAGACCGGCGACACCTTCATCCTCGCCGACAAACTTGCCGCCGATGTGTTCAAGCAGGCTCGCGTCGCTGCTTACGAAAAGGTCGCGAGCGTGCCAGCGGCCGTGCTCAGCGCGATGATCGCCTCGCATCCGCTGCAGAAGGCGGGCTACGACTTCGACGTGCCGCTTCTCGCCGGCGATCACGTCACCGACGATGCCGGCACGGGCTTCGTGCACACCGCGCCGGGCCATGGCCGCGAAGATTTCGAAATCTGGACCGCGAATGCGCGCTCGCTCGAATCGCGCGGCATCAATCCGGCAATCCCCTACACGGTCGACGAGAACGGCGCGCTGACGAGCCATGCCCCCGGCTTCGAGGGCAAGCGCGTCATCAACGACAAGGGCGAGAAGGGCGACGCCAACGAGGCCGTCATCAAGGCGCTGGCCGCGGCCGGCAACATCATCGCGCGCGGCCGGCTGAAGCATCAGTATCCGCATTCCTGGCGCTCGAAGAAGCCGGTGATCTTCCGCAACACGCCGCAGTGGTTCATCGCCATGGACAAGCCGGTCCAGGGCCTCGATGGAAGCCTGCGGAACATCGCGCTGCGCGAGATCAAGGCGACGCGCTGGGTGCCTGCGGCCGGCGAAAACCGCATCAACGGCATGATCGAGAGCCGCCCGGACTGGGTGATCTCGCGGCAGCGCGCCTGGGGCGTGCCAATCGCGGTGTTCGTTCGCGAGAAAAGCGACGGCTCGGCCGAAATCCTGCAGAACGCGGAGGTCAACAAGCGCATCGCCGACGCCTTCGAGCAGGAGGGCGCCGACGCCTGGTACAAGGCCGGCGCGCGCGAGCGCTTCTTGGGTTCGCTCGCCAACGAGGACTGGAAGAAGGTCGACGACATTCTCGACGTCTGGTTCGATTCCGGCTCGACGCACGCCTTCGTGCTGGAAGACGCCAAGCACTTCCCGTCGCTGGCCGGCATCAAGCGCAAGCATGACGGCGGGCCCGACAGCGTGATGTATCTCGAAGGCTCGGACCAGCACCGCGGCTGGTTCCACTCGTCGCTGCTGGAAAGCTGCGGCACGCGCGGCCGCGCACCGTTCGACGTGGTGCTGACGCACGGCTTCGTGCTCGACGAGCAGGGCCGCAAGATGTCGAAGTCGCTCGGCAACGTCACGGCGCCGCAGGACGTGATGAAGGAATCCGGCGCCGACATCCTTCGGATGTGGGTCTGCGCCTCCGACTATGCGGACGACCTGCGCATCGGCAAGGAAATCCTCAAGACCACCATCGAGACCTACCGCAAGCTGCGCAACACCATCCGCTGGATGCTCGGCACGCTGGCGCATTTCCACGACGAGGACCGCGTCTCCGTCGAGAAGATGCCCGACCTCGAGCGGCTGATGCTGCATCGGCTCGCCGAGCTCGATGAACTCGTGCGCAAGGCCTACGTCGACTTCGATTACAAGCGCATCTTCGCGGCGCTCAGCCATTTCATGACCACGGACCTGTCGGCGTTCTATTTCGACGTCCGCAAAGATGCGCTGTACTGCGATCCGATCTCGTCGCTGACGCGCAAATCCGCGCTGACCGTGGTCGACTATCTGTTCCGCTGCACCGTGACCTGGCTCGCGCCAATGCTGTGCTTCACCTGCGAGGAAGCCTGGTCGGAGCGCTATGGCAACGACAGCGTCTCGGTGCATCTCGAGCTGTTTCCTGCCGTGCTGCCAGGCTGGCGCAACGACAAGCTCGCCGAGAAGTGGCGCAAGGTGCGGCAGGTGCGCCGCGCTGTAACCGGCGCGCTGGAAATCGCCCGCGCCGGCAAGCGCATCGGCTCTTCGCTGGAAGCCGATCCGATCGTGCATGTGTCGAACCCCGAACTGTACGAAGCCGTGGTCGACATTGACCTGGCGGAGGTCTGCATCACCTCGGCCGCGACGCTCGCCAATGACGAGGGTCCGGCGGATGCGTTCCGGCTCCCCGAGGTGCCGGGCGTCGCCGTGGTGGTGAACCTCGCCGAAGGCACCAAGTGCGCGCGCTCCTGGAAGATCTCGCACACAGTCGGCACCGATCCGCAGTTCCCCGACGTGACACCGCGCGACGCGCAGGCGTTGCGCGAATGGGAAGCCTGGCGCAAGGCCGCCGAATGACGGCTGCCGCGATGCATCGGACGCGCCTGCTTTGGGGATCGCTCACCGCGCTCGGCGCGATTACGGCGCTCGTCACCGGGGCGGCCGACCAGGCCTCGAAGCTCTGGCTGCTCCGGGTCTACGATCTGGCCACGAAGGGCGCCGTCAAGGTCATGCCCTTTGTGGACTTCGTGCTGACCTGGAACACCGGCATCAGCTATGGCTGGTTCCAGCAGGAGGGCCCGTTCGGCCAATGGGCGCTTCTGGCACTGAAGGTCATCGCCGTGGCGCTGCTGTGGATATGGTTAGCCCGGGCCCATTCCCGACTGACCGCGCTGGCACTCGGCCTGATCATCGGCGGGGCCATCGGCAATGCCATAGACCGGCTGCTTTACGGGGCGGTGGCCGATTTCGTGCTCTTGCACCTCGAAACCGCCTCGTGGCGCTTCAATTGGTACGTCTTTAACCTGGCCGATGTAGCCATCGTTGCCGGTGTGGCCATCCTCTTGTATGAATCGGTATGGGGAGACCACGCCCCAAAAGCGCCCTGATCCCGGGGATAGTGAATTCGACCGGCCGCAAACCGCCGTGGATTCACCAATCGCCATGGAGCCAGGGTCTGGGCTCAGGGCTTCAGCGTATCCGGTGACGGAATGACGAGCTTTCGCACAAATCCCAAGCTGATCCGCGCCACGTTCGCCGCCCTTCTCGGCGTGACGATCGTTGCGGGCTTCTCCGCCAACGCCGCGCGGGCCGAGGACGACACCGACGGCGAGGAGCCGACGCTCGCCGACACCGCGGCCATCCGCTACATCCTCAAGGGTCTGGGCTGGCGGCGCGACGACGACGAGAGAGGCATCACATATCGCGAGCGCTCGCCGTTGGTTCTGCCGACCGGCAAGGATCTGCCGCCGCCCGAAAAGACCTCGCCCGCGACCAAGACTGCCGGCTGGCCGGACGACCCCGACGTCAAACGGGCGAAGAAGAAGAAGGACGACGAGCGGAAGCGCAAGTCCTACACCGAAGGCGTGGACGACCGGCCGCTACTGCCGAGCCAGGTTGCCGGGCAGCCGGCACAGGGCCGCGGCGACAACCCGACGATTCTTGGCAGCAAGAACGAGGAAGAATCGGCACGGCCCAGCACGGTCCAGGAGCTCGGCGCTCCCGCCAAGGGCATCTTCGCCAAGGTTTGGGGCAACAAGGAAGAGCAGGCCACGTTCACCGGCGAGCCGCGCCGCGAGAGCCTGATCGAGCCGCCGGCCGGCTATCGCACGCCGTCGCCCAACCAGCCGTTTGGCATCGGCAAGGATTCGTGGACCGCACCGAAGATCGACCGTCAGGAACCGGTTAAATAAGGCAGGCGTTCGCCCGGGGGCGACCTGCACGGACACTGTCATTGCGACAGACAAGCTTTGAGCCGCTTTTGCACTGAACCCCGAACCCCGAGCACGACATTGCCAAGCCATCCCAAGTTCGATCGCTTCCGCCTCACCGCGGCAGGCCTGCTTCTGGCTGCCTCCTTGACCGCAGCCCCGGCCATCGCCGCCGAAGCCAAGCCTGCCGTCGGACACTTCACGCTCAACAATGGCCTTGAGGTGGTGGTGATCCCGGATCACCGAGCCCCGGTCGTCACACACATGGTCTGGTACAAGGTTGGCGCCGCCGACGAGACGCCAGGCAAGTCGGGTCTCGCGCATTTCCTCGAACACCTGATGTTCAAGGGCACCGCCAAGAACGCGATGGGCAAGTTCTCGCAGGCGGTCGCTGCTGTCGGCGGCCAGGAGAACGCTTTCACGTCGCAGGACTACACCGGCTACTTCCAGCGCGTGTCACGCGAGAATCTCAAGGAGATGATGGAGTTCGAGTCCGACCGCATGACCGGCCTCGTTCTCAGCCCCGAGGCCGTGGTGCCGGAACTCAAGGTGGTGCTCGAAGAATACAACATGCGGGTCGGCAACAATCCGCAGGCCCGGCTCTCCGAGCAGATCGATGCGGCGCTTTTTCTGAACCACCCCTACGGCCGGCCGATCATCGGCTGGCGGCAGGAGATCGAGGCGCTGACCCGCGATGATGCGATCGCCTTTTACAAGCGCTTCTACACCCCCAACAACGCCGTGCTGGTGATCGCAGGCGACGTGACGACCGAAGAGGTCCGCCCGATGATCGAGGAGACCTACGGCAAGGTGCCGAAGGTCGCCGAGCTCGCGCCTCGCGCACGGCCGCAGGAGCCGCCGCCGGTCGCGGTGCGCCACCTGACAATGGCCGATCCGCGCGTCGCGCAACCGACCATGCACCGTGCCTATCTCGTGCCGTCGTCGTCGAGCGCCAAGCCTGGCGAATCCGAGGCGCTCGAGGTGCTGGCCTTCATTCTCGGCCACGGCAACACCAGCAGGCTCTACAACGCACTGGTCGAGGGAAACGCCGTTTCGGTCGGCGCCGGCAGCGCCTACAGCGGCAGCGCGCTCGACCCCTCGCAGTTCGTCGTCTACGGCTCGCCCAAGCCCGGCGTGACCTTGCCGCAGCTCGAAGAAGCCATTGATGGTGTGATCGACAATCTGCTCGCGGGCGGCGTCACCGCCGACGAGGTCGAACGCGCCACGAGCCGCCTCGTCGCCGAATCGATCTACGCCCAGGACAACCAGGCCACCATGGCGCGCTGGTACGGCGCAGCCCTTACTTCGGGGGGCAGTGTCGAGCGGGTGCAGAGCTGGGCCGACCGCATTCGCGCCGTGACGCCCGACGGCGTGCTCCAGGTTGCCAAGACCTACCTCGACAAGCGCCGTTCGGTGACCGGCTATCTCGTGAAAGACACCGCCGCCAAAGAGGACAAACGGTCGTGAGCCATACCATGCGGTGCCTGATCGCTTTCGCATTTGCCTTCGTCGCGGCCTTTGCCGTGTTGCCGGCGCAGCCGGCCGCGGCCATGACGATCAAGCGCGTCGTCTCGCCGGGCGGTATCGAGGCCTGGCTGGTGCAAGACTCCTCGCTGCCGCTGATCGCGATGAACTTCTCGTTCGCCGGCGGCTCGACCGAGGATCCGGACACCAAGTCCGGCACCGCCTACATGGTCTCGTCGATGCTCGACGAGGGCGCGGGCCCGCTCGACTCAAAGGCCTACCACCAGCAGCTCGAGGACAACGCCGTCGAGCTGAGCTTCTCGGTCAACCATGACTACTTCCAGGGTTCGATCAAGCTTCTGAAGGACCGGCAGGACAAGAGCTTCGAGCTGCTGCGGCTCGCGCTGAACGAGGCGAAGTTCGTGCCCGACGCGACAGTGCGCGTTCGCGAGCAGGTGCTGTCGGCGCTTCGCCGCGAGACCACCGATCCGGGCTCGATTGCAAACCGCGCCTGGTGGAGCACGGCGTTCGAAGGCCATCCCTATGCGCGGCCCAACAACGGCACGCTGATCTCGGTGCCGACCATCACCGAAGACGACATGCGCGATTACACCCGACGCGTGTTCACGCGCGGCCACCTCAAGGTGGCCGCGGTCGGCGACATCGACCCTGAGACGCTGGGCAAGGTGCTCGACCGCGTGTTCGGCGCGTTGCCGGCGACCGGCACGCTGCGTGAGGTCGCCGACGTCACGGTGCACGACACCGGCCGGCGGATCGTGTCGCAGCTTGCGGTGCCGCAGGCGGTGATCCGGATGGGCGGCAACGGCGTGCCGCGCAAGGACCCGGATTTCATGGCCGCCTATCTCGTCAACCACATCCTCGGCGGCGGCTCTTTCACGTCGCGGCTCTACGATCAGGTCCGCGAGAAGCGCGGCTTGGTCTATGGCGTGACGTCCTATCTGACGAACTTGCGCCACAGCCCACTGTTCATGGTCAGCACCCAGACCAGCGCCGACAAGACTCGCGAGGCGCTGGAGCTGATCGAGCAGCAGGTCGCGCAGATGGTCGCCGACGGCCCGACCGCCGAAGAGCTCGCCAAGGCCAAGTCCTATCTCAAGGGGGCCTATGCACTGAACTTCGACACCTCGACCAAGATCGCGGCCATGCTGCTGCAGATTCAGATCGACGACGTCGGCATCGATTATATCGAGAAGCGCAGCGCCTTGATCGACTCGGTGAGTGTCGAGGACACCCGCCGCGTGGCCAAGCGGCTCGCGCCGACCGGCCTCCTGACCACCGTGGTTGGTCAGCCTAAAAATCTCGCCTCCAAGGAGCCGCGGGGGTAAATAGTTTTCACGTTTGGCCGTTATAAGCTCGGGATATTCACCCGAGATTTCCGATGGCTTTACAGCAGAATATCGACCACGCGCGCTCCGAGCACTTCACCGAGGTGCTGACCCGCACCGCCGACGAACTGGCGCGGCTGCGCAAGTGGCACGCCGACGGCACGCTGCCGCTCTTGCGGCTGCCTGAGAAGCGCGACGACATCGCCACCATCCTGGGCTACGCGACGCTGCTGCGTGACGGCACCAGCGACGTGATCTTCCTAGGGACCGGCGGCTCGAGCCTCGGCGGCCAGACGCTGGCGCAGCTTGCCGGCTATGCGGTGCCGGGCGTGGGAGCCTTGCGCGATCCGCTGCGCATCCATTTCATGGATAATCTCGACCCGGAGAGCTACGGCACGCTGCTGTCGAGGCTGACGCTGAAGACCAGCCGCTTCGTCGCGGTGTCGAAGTCCGGCGGCACGGGCGAGACGCTGATGCAGACCATTGCGGCGCTCGACGCCCTGAAGGCCGCAAAGCTCGATCCGCATGCGCATTTCCTCGGCATCACCGAGCCCGCGAAGCCCGGCAAATCCAACGGGCTGCGCGCGCTGCTCGGCGCGCACCAGATCCACATGATGGATCACGACCCGGGTGTCGGTGGCCGCTTTTCGGTGCTGACCAATGTCGGACTTCTGCCTGCCGCGGTCTGTGGTCTGGACATCGGCGCGATCCGCGCCGGCGCCGCCGATGCCCTCGCGAGCGTGCTCGACCACAACAATCATCCCTCCGGAGTGCCGGCCGCGGTTGGCGCGGCGCTCGCGGTCGCACTGTCGCCCCACAAGCCGGTCGCCGTGATGATGGCCTATGCGGACCGGCTCGCGCTGTTCACCAAATGGTACGTGCAGCTCTGGGCCGAGAGCCTCGGCAAGGATGGCAAGGGCACTACGCCGATCGCCGCGATCGGACCGGTTGATCAGCACAGTCAATTGCAGCTCTACATCGCAGGTCCGCGCGACAAGCTGTTCACCGTGATCACCGGAACGCCAGCGGGCAAGGGCCCGCGCATGAGCGCGGACCTCTCCAAGCTCGGCGGCGAACCGGATTTCGCCGGCAAGACCATGGGCGATCTCGTGGCGGCACAAGGCCGCGCCACCGCCGAGACGCTCGCCAAGAACGGCTGCCCGGTGCGCACCATCCACCTGCCGGTGCTCGACGAACGCCATCTCGGCGAATTGCTGATGCATTTCATGCTGGAGACGATCGTCGCGGCCTATCTGCTTGGCGTCGATCCATTCGACCAGCCCGCCGTGGAAGAGGGCAAGGTGCTGGCGAAGAAGTACCTGGCGGGGGCCAACTAAGGGTCCGTCCACATGCCTGCCTATGTGATTTCCGAGGTCGAAATCCTCGACGATGCCCGCGCCGACATCTATCGGACGCGGGCCAGCGCCTCGATCGAGAAATACGGCGGCCGCTATATCGTGCGCGCCGCACCGGTCGAACTGATCGAAGGCCAGCGCAACGGCAAACGCCGTTTCGTCATCGTCGAATTCCCGTCCATGGCCCGCGCCCGCGAATGGTACGGCTCGCTGGAATATGCCGAGGCCCTGAAAGTGCGCGACGGCGCGCTGGCACGGACGCTGACGTTTGTCGAAGGTGCCGGCTGAGCAGGGCGAATCCGGCGCAATCTGTTATGTTGCGTCCATGATCCGCGTCACCGACCACATCAGCATCGACGAGTCCGAGATCGAAGAGAGCTTCGTGCGCTCGTCCGGGCCGGGCGGGCAGAACGTCAACAAGCTCTCCACCGCGGTGCAGCTCCGCTTCGACGTGCGCCGCTCGCCGTCATTGCCCAACGACGTGGCGATCCGGCTGATGCGGCTGGCCGGCAAGCGCATGACCAAGGACGGCGTGCTGGTCCTGATCGCCCAAAATCACCGCACCCAGGAGAGGAATCGCGCCGAGGCCATGGAGCGGCTGGTCGCGCTCATCCAGGAGGCCTCGATCCGACCCACGGTGCGCCGCGCCACCAAGCCGACCAAGGCGTCGAAAGAACGACGCATCGAAGGCAAGAAGCGCCGCTCCGGCATCAAGAACCTGCGGCAGAGCAAGCCCGGCTGGGATTGAGCCGCCGCTCACTCGATGACGTAAATGAACATCCAGAGGAACAGCACGGCCGGCAAAGCGAAAGTGAGCGCGCCGGCGACCGGCGCAAACGTGCCCCGGCGGTTGGCGGGCTCCAGCACGGACTCCGACGGGTCGGCCGGATTGTAGAACACCGGCACGCTGCCGCCCTTCGGATATTTGGTGAGGATTTTCTCCGGCCCCTCGCTGTCGACATAGAGCTCGGTCCAGCCCCATTTGCGAGTTGCGCAGCGATACTCGCGGCCGCCCACCTCGTAGGTGCAGGCGACCTGCGGGACAAACCTGATCTCGACGTTGTCGTCCTTGTCGCGGCTGGCGTGCTCGGCAACCTTGGACACGGTCACCTTGCCGGTCGCGGTCGGCCAGCGCGCACTGAATTTCTCCTTCCGTAAGATGTCGAAGAAGGCGTAGACGCACAGGCCGGCAATGCCGAGCGCCGCGAGCGGCACGAGGAACGCGAACATCGGCACTCCGTTCGCCGCGTAAAGCACTTTGCCGGCGATCGAATGCGCCACTAGCACGGCGGCAATCGAACCAAACACAAGCACCGCGGCGTAAAACGCCGCCGGCGCTCCGCTGTCGCCTTCGAGCACCGCCTGCGAAGGTCGCTTGGGGTTGTAGAACACGTCGACCTTGGCGCCGGTCGGATATTTCGCGACGGCCTGCTGGGCGAGCAGCCGCATGGTGTGTCCAGCGTCGCCGAAAGCGATGCGGTCGCTTTCGTAGGTCTTCTGAGCCACGGCATAGCGGTAGCGCACGGCCACGGTGCAGTCGGAGTCGTCGTCATCGGTGTGGAAGTTTTCTACGACCACTTTGGATTCGATCACTTCGCCTTTGGTGCGCGCCCAGGCTTTGCCGGAGGCGACCTGATTGCGGCCGCGCCAGATGCCGAGCGCGAAGCAATACGTCAGGAACAGGAAGAAGCCTGCCGCGACGTAAGTCCACATCAATGCGGTGTAATCGAGCATCGGTACGCTCCCGGTCAGCCCGCAAGCGCGATGCCGATGGTGAACAGCGTGTAGACCGCAGCCGTCGAGGCAATCACGTACACGGGGCGCAGCACCGCCGTGTTGCTGCCGCCAGTCTGCAGCACGGCCGAGCCAGGACGAGACGGATCGTAGTGCACCGTGATGGCCGAGCCGGCGCGATAGCGGTCGAGCAGGCGGCGGGCGCGCGTGTATTTGCGGTAGCCCTGCTCCATCGTCCACTGGATGCGGCTGCCCTCATAGCGCTGGCCGTCGACTTCGTAACGGTAGCGCACCACCGGACGGAACCGCTGGCGGCCGCCATCGCGGTCCGCTGCGATCGCGCTGTCGATGACGACACCGCTCGCCGCGGGCCAGGCCTTGGTGGCGGTGCCGCGTTGAACGGTGAGGCGCCCGGCCAGGATCATGCCGCAGGCGATGGCGCACAGCACGAATGCCAGCGCGGATTGCAGGAACAGATGACCGGGGACAATGGACATGATGCTCATGGCCTTTGGTCGCGTGAAAAGACCGAAGGTTCAGGCGGCGGAGGCGAATTGCGGGGGCATTTCAGGCCCTGCCCTCGCGGCCGCGCGCGCCACCCGATAAATTGCCTTCGCTGCGAGTCGCGTCCGACCCGTGCGCTCCGCTCAAGCATCTGAAAGAATAGGCAAAATGCCGGTCCGCCAGCTGCCCGAGACCCTGGTCAACCGCATCGCCGCGGGCGAGGTGGTCGAGCGTCCGGCAAGCGTCGTCAAGGAATTGGTCGAGAATGCGCTCGACGCCGGCGCGACGCGGGTCGAGATCGCGACCGACGGTGGCGGCCGGCGGCTCATCCGCATCACCGACGACGGCGCCGGCATGACGCGGGCCGACCTCGAGCTCTCGGTCGAGCGCCACGCCACCTCGAAGCTCAACGACGATGACCTGCTCGAGATCGACACACTGGGCTTTCGCGGCGAAGCGTTGCCGTCGATCGGCTCGGTGGCGCGGCTCGGCATCACCACGCGGCACGTCTCGGAGCCGAACGCCTGGAGCATCGCGGTCGACGCCGGCGAGAAATCCGCCGTGAAGCCTGCGGCGCTGTCCGGGGGCACGCGTGTCGAGGTGCGCGACCTGTTCTACGCGACGCCGGCGCGCCTGAAGTTCCTCAAAAGCGATCGTAGTGAAGCGGAAGCGGTGCGCGAGGTGGTGCGGCGGCTGGCAATGAGCCGGCCTGACGTCGCCTTCACGCTGGTCGCCGACGATCGCGCACCGGTGACCTGGCCCGCAGCGCTTCCCGGCGCACCGGGCAGGCTTGCGCGGCTCGCCGATGTGCTCGGCGCGGAGTTTCGCGCTAACGCGGTCGAGGTCCATGGCGAACGCAACGACGTCATCGTCGAAGGCTTCGCCGGATTGCCGACCCACAGCCGCGCCAACTCGCTCGGACAGTATCTGTTCGTCAACGGACGGCCGGTGCGCGACAAGCTGCTGATCGGTGTCATTCGCGGCGCTTACGCGGATTATCTGTCGCGCGATCGCCATCCCGTGGTGGCGCTGTTCGTCACGCTGCCGCCGCGCGAGGTCGACGTGAACGTGCATCCGGCCAAGACCGAAGTGCGCTTCCGCGACGCGACCCTCGTGCGCTCACTTTTGATCCATGCCTTGAAGGAAGCGCTGGCGCGCGAGGGCCAGCGCGCCGCGACCACCGGGGGATCTGCGACCATCGCCTCGTTCCGTCCGGCCGCGCTCCCTCGCCGCGGCGCCTTCGATTGGCGGCGCTCGCTGGCCCGGCCGCTGCCGCCGCGCGGCGCGGTCGCCGCATGGAGCGAGTCTGCGCCGGAGCCAGGCCTCGCCGAAGCCGCGCAAGCCGTATTCGACGTGGGTCCGGCCGCCGCCACCGCGCGGGTCGAGGTTGCCGAGCCCGTGGCCGATCTGCTCGACCGTCCGCTCGGCGCCGCGCGCGCACAGGTGCATGACACCTACATCGTGTCGCAGACCCGCGGCGGCCTGGTCATCGTCGATCAGCACGCCGCCCACGAGCGTCTGGTCTATGAACGCATGAAAGCCGCACTCGATCAGAAAGGCATCGCACGACAGATCCTGCTCATTCCGGAGATCGTCGACCTCGATCCGGCCGATGCGGAACGGCTGGCGGGGCGCGCCAGCGAGTTGCAGCGCTTCGGCCTCGTCATCGAAGCCTTCGGCCCGGGCGCGATCGCGGTGCGCGAGACGCCGTCGATGCTGGGCGAGATCGATGCGGCCGCTCTCACGCGCGATCTCGCCGAACACATGGCCGAATGGGACGAAGCGCTGCCTCTGGAGCGCCGGCTGATGCACGTCGCAGCCACCATGGCGTGTCACGGCTCGGTGCGCGCCGGCCGGCGCCTGAAGGCCGAAGAGATGAACGCGCTGCTCCGCGAAATGGAAGCGACGCCGAACTCGGGCCAGTGCAACCACGGCCGCCCGACTTACGTCGAACTGAAACTCACCGACATCGAGCGGCTGTTCGGGCGGCGGTGAGCCGCATGGGACGGCTATAGCCTGATCTGAATGTGAATGTGATCGTCGTGCCGTGCGGCGCGACAGCCCTGAAACCCCAATAGCGGGGACGATACGCCGAGCCGGGCTGCCAGATAAGGCTCGATGAAAATCCGTTCGACGCCTGCCCGCTGCCCTTCCGTTGCAAGCCAGCGCAATGCAGCGCGCGTGCGCGCGGGTTCGACCGGCCGATCCGGAAACAGACCTTGCAGAAATTGCACGTCCCAACGCGTCGTCAGCCAAGTGCCGGCTCGACACGGTGACGGCGTATCACCCGGTCCCGGTTGCTCGAAGGACCAGTAGCCGATCGGCGAGCGTGTCCGTCCCGGCAAATAGCTGCCATTCACGCCGCGGTAATAGTAAGCGATGTCTAGCTTGCGGCCGTCACCGTGCGACAGATGCGGCAGCAACGGAAAGCCGTTGATGAACGGCAGATTGGCATCGAGAAATAGCGTCACGGTGCCTGGGAATTGACGCGCCACGTCGCGCGACAGATCGGTCATCAGCACGACCAGCCGCATGTCGACATAGTGGTGATTGAGCCAGCAGAAAGCCGGATGGGCCGCAGCGAACGGCCGGTCGGACGCGGCGGAGCAAGGCAACGGCACACGCCCGCCGAGGGCTGCGAGCGGCGGCACGACGAAGATGCTGAGCCCGGCATAGAGACCGAAGAACAAGGCGACATCGATGATGGCTCGACGCCAAACTGAAACGCGGCGCAACAGGCGATTCATCAACCAGCAAATCGCAAAAACGATTCCGCCCACCTGCGTGACGAGCGTCAGCATCACGAACACAAGCGATGTCAGCAGGCGCCTGGCCATTTCATCCCATCTGTTGGAATGAGTTTAGTCCCGAACCGTCGCCGGGCGCGACTTCGGAGAAAATCTTCACGGTGGGACAGCCCGCGGCATCGGTACAACTTGACCTTGTGTCCCCTGACGGCGAGGCTCCTGCCGCCAGGGAGAAAACGCCATGCATAAGGCCCGTGCCACGCTCGCTGCTGCGATTGCAGTTGCGGCTCTGTTGAATTCCGCCCACGCCCAAAACGTCCAGCCGATGACTTATCCGGACCGGCCGATCACGCTGGTGGTGCCTTATGCGGCCGGCGGCCCGGTCGACACCATCGCGCGCATCCAGGCGGCGCGCATGAGCGAAATCCTCGGCCAGCAGATCGTCATCGAAAACGTCGGCGGTGCCGGTGGCATGACCGGCACGGCGCGCGTCGCGAAGTCGCCGCCGGACGGCTACACGGTGCTGCTCTCAGGCAGTGCGGTGCTGGCGCAGAATCCAAACTTTCACAAGAAGTCGTCCTACGACCCGATCCGTGATTTCGATCATGTCGCGCTGTTCTCCGACTCCGCGCGCGTGCTGATCGCACGCAAGGACCTGCCGCCGAACGACTTCAAAGAATTCATCGCCTACGCCAAGGCCAACCACAGCAAGCTGCAATACGGCTCGCCCGGCGCGGGCTCGGGCGGACACACCTGCGCCATCCTGCTCGACGGCGTGCTGGGGGCAAAGATCACCCACGTGCCATATCGCGGTGCGGGCCCCGCCATGCAGGACATGCTCGGCGGCCGGCTCGACTACATGCTCGAGCAGATCTCAACCGCAACCCCGCAGATCAAGGCTGGCGCGGTGAAGGCCTATGCGACGCTCGGGCAGGACCGTGGCCCGGGGCTCGAGGACCTTCCGACCGCCGATGAGTTCGGCTTCAAAGGGCTCGACTGCGGCGCCTGGGCGTCCCTGTCGCTGCCGAAGGGGACGCCGAAGCCGATCATCGACCGGCTCGCCGCTGTGTCGAGCCTGACCATCGACACGCCAGCGGTGATCGAACGATTCAAGTCGGTCGGCGTGGTGGTCACCGCGAAAAATCGCCGCTCCCCGGAATACTTGACGCAGTTCGTGAAATCCGAGATCGAACGCTGGGCCGTGCCGATCAAAGCCAGCGGCGTTACGCTGGACTAGTTCGAAAATTCGGCACGCGAATGGGTGCTGGGCGCGAGTCCGGCCGGGCGAAGGAGATGACCATGAGGGCGACAAAAGCGGCGCTGGCCGCCACTGCACTGCTTGCCGCGGTGACCGGAACCGCGCAGGCACAGGACAACTGGCCGAACCGGCCCATCACATTGGTCGTGCCGTTCTCCGCGGGCGGCGGTGTCGATGCGAGCGCCAGGCTGCAGGCGCTGGCGATGGGCGAAATCCTCGGCCAGACCATCGTGGTGGAGAATGTGGGCGCCGCGGCCGGCACGGTCGGATCCGCACGCGTCGCCAAGGCCGCGCCTGACGGCTACACCATGCTGATCGGCAACAGCGGCACCCAGGTCTACAGCCAGTGGCTCTACAAAAAGCGGCCCTATGACTCGGTGGCGGATTTCGAGCCGGTCGGCCTTGTGACGGAATCGCCGCGCGTGCTGGTCGCGCGCAACGGTCTGCCGGTGAAGAATCTGCAGGAGTTCATAGCCTACACGAAGGCCAACCAGGACAAGATGCAATATTCGTCGGCGGGCGTCGGCTCCGGCACGCATCTGCCCTGCGCGCTGTTCAACTTCACGCTGGGGCTGAACGTGACCCACGTGCCCTATCGCGGCGAAGGCCCTGCCCTTCAGGACGTGATCGCCGACCGCATCGACTACATGTGCACCACGGCCCAAAGCGGCATTTCGCAGTCCAAGCAGGGAGCCGTGAAGGGCATCGCCGTGATGTCGCCGCGGCGCACCGCGGCGTATCCGGAACTGCTCACCACCGGCGAGCAAGGCGTGAAGGGCGTTGAAGCGACAGTGTGGAACGGCTTTTTCCTGCCCAAAGGCACGCCGAAACCAATCGTCGAGAAGATCAACAAGGCGCTCGCGACGATCCTCAGCAAGCCCGAGACCCGCCAAAAGATGGAGCAGATGGGGCTGGAAATTCTGCCGCCCGAGCAACGCACGCCGGAGTATCTGGCGCAGTTCCTCAAAGAGGACGTCGAGCGCTGGGGCAAGGTGATCAAGGCGGCCGGGATCAGCGTGGATTGATATCCAAATGCTCTGCTCTCTCCCGGCCTCATGCTGAGGAGCGTTGCGAAGCAACGCGTCTCGAAGCACGAGGCCGCCCCCATCCTTCGAGACGCCAGCCTTCGGCTGGCTCCTCAGGATGAGGACGGGGAAAGAGCGCGCAGAATAGCCACCTGGGTGTCGCCGTAATCGCGGCGCTCGATCTCTTCGAAGCCTGCGGGCGCGACGAATCCCGCGTCCGCGGCTTCCTCGACAAGGACCAGCGCATCCGGCGTGAGCCAATTGCCGTCACGGGCCGACGCAAGCGCGCGCTCGGCAAGACCCTTGCCGTAGGGCGGATCGAGGAACGCCAGCGAGAACGGCGCGAGCTCCGCTGGGCCTAGCCGCGTCGCATCGCGGCGATAAATCTTCGACGCGCCGCCCGCACCGAACGCATCGGAATTGCCGCGCAGCAGCGCCCTTGCCTCGGCGCCGTCATCGACGAACAACACGAATCCCGCGCCGCGCGACAGCGCCTCGAAGCCCATCGCCCCGGTGCCGGCGAAGAGATCGAGCACCCGGGCGCCACTCACCGGATCGGCATAGGCATGCTGCAGGATATTGAACAGCGCCTCGCGCAAGCGGTCGGACGTGGGCCGGATGCCCTGAGATTTCGGCGTGAGCAACGTGCGCCCGCCAAGCCTGCCGCCGACAATGCGCATCAGCGCCGGCGTCCGCGATCGGGCGAGCGGCGGCGCGAGCCCCGGTGTGGGTCGCGAGCCGGCTTGCCGTCTCGGCGATGCTGGCCGTCTTTGCCATCTGGCTGTTTTCTCTCATCGCCATGTGGCGACCGGTTGAGATGCCGTTTGTCCGAGGATTGTTTTCTCTCCCCGTCATCCTGAGATGGCCGGCCATAGTGCGTCGAAGACGCGCGTAGGCGCGCTTGTGGCCGGCCCTCGAAGGATGAACGGCCACGATCTTTGTCACGCGGGAGCCGAAGCGTGCCTTTTGAGGGTTCACGTGCTGGACGATCCGGGGCGTCGTCCTTCGAGGCTCGGCGCTGCGCGCCTCGCACCTCAGGATGACGGGCGGGCTTTTGTGCCTGCGGCTCTTCTTCCACAATCTCGCGTTCGACAATCGGCCCGGAAAAATCGGCGCCCGCAATCGCTACAAGCCGCTCGCCGAGCTGCTCGCGCAACGCCCGCGTCTTGACCTCCTCCACCGCACCGGCCGGCAGTTCGGCCAGTTGAAACGGGCCATAGGACAGCCGGATCAGCCGATTGACCTTCAGCCCCAGCGCGCCGAGCACGTTCCTGATCTCGCGGTTCTTGCCCTCGCGCATCGCGAATGTGATCCAGGAGTTGTCGCCCTGCTGCCGATCCAGGGTGGCCTCGATGGCGCCGTAACGCACCCCGTCGACCTCGATACCCTTGCGCAGCGAATCGAGCCGCGGCTGCAGGACCTCGCCATAGGCGCGCACCCGGTAGCGGCGCAGCCATCCGGTCGCCGGCAATTCCAGCGCGCGGGCGAGGCCGCCGTCGTTGGTGAGGAGCAGCAGCCCCTCGGTGTTCATGTCGAGCCGGCCAACCGTCACGAGGCGCGGCAAGTTGGTGGGCAGCGCGCCGAAGATCGTCGGACGGCCTTCCGGATCGGCGTTGGTGGTGACGAGCCCGCGCGGCTTGTGAAACAGGAACAGCCGGGTGCGCTCGCGGGTCGGCAACGGCTTGCCGTCGACCGCGATCCGGTCGTTCGGGCCGACATTCAGCGCCGGCGAGCGGATCACCTCGCCATTCACGGCCACCCGCCCGGCTTCGATCCAGGTCTCGGCCTCACGGCGCGAGGTGAGCCCGGCCCGGGCGATCACCTTGGCGATGCGGTCGCTATCCTTGCGCTCGGGGATCGGCGCCTCGGCCTCCGGCTTGGGCAGCGAGGTCCGCAGCCGCTTGCCGCGGAATTTCCGGCCACGATGGGGCTTATGGTCGTTTTCGGCGTTCATGGTCCCTGTCATGCCCGGCTTTATGCCGCGCATCCACGCCTTTATACACGCGGAGACCAAGACGTGGATGGGAAGCGGCGATGCCGTCGTTCATGGACCAGGCGCTGGACGAGGCACGGCAGGCGGCGGCGCGCGGCGAGGTGCCGGTCGGCTGCGCGATTGTACGCGATGGCGTGACGGTGGCCACGGCCGGCAACCGCACCCTGGCCGATCGCGACCCGACGGCCCATGCCGAGATGCTGGCGATCCGCGCCGCCGCCCGGAAGCTCGGCTCGGAGCGCCTGACCGGTTGCGACCTCTATGTGACGCTGGAACCCTGCGCCATGTGCGCGGCGGCGATTTCGTTCGCGCGCGTCAGGCGGCTCTATTACGGGGCGTCCGATCCCAAGGGCGGCGCGGTCGATCATGGACCGCGGTTCTATCAGTCGCCGACCTGCCATCATCGGCCGGAGGTCTATGGCGGCATCAACGAAAACGAGGCTGCGACCTTGTTACGGACGTTCTTCGAGGCAAGGCGCGATTAGCTCAACGCGGTCATTCCGGGGCGCGCCGAAGGCGCGAACCCGGAATCCAGAACATCGGGATTCTTGGTTTGTCTGGATTCCGGGTTCGCTCGCTCCGCGAGCGCCCCGGAATGACCGCGGGATAGACCAGCCCCTCACGCGGAACGCTGGCTGTCCTCGTCGGAGCGATTGTGCGCGCCGTAGTGCATGAACGTCAGCTTGATCTTGTCCGGCGTAGCGCCGCTGACGTCGAGCCGATAGCAGAATTCGAGAAAGTGCGGCTCGGAGCCTTCGAACATGTCTTCGTAGGTGGCGCGGCCCCAGAAATAAAGGTTCACGCGATCCTCGATCGCCGCCTGGATGTCGCGCATCGGGATCAGCACCGCGCCAACATCGGCGCGACCGTTCGGGCCGAGAAACAGCCGCTCCGGCGCGCGCACATAGGTAAAGACGAAGTCGGCCGGCATCTCGCCGTGCGACGTCTTCCAGTTGGTGCTGATGCGCAGATTGCGCGTCGGCGTCGTGCCGCTGTTGGCCCAGGTCGGCGTGATCTTGACGTGAGTATCGGCCGGGCTCCAGGTCGTCGCGCCGAGGTAGAGAAAAGCGCGCTGCGCCGTCGTCATGTTGCGCTGGCTGACCCTCGCCGCCTTGCGCATCGATCGCAGCGCCAGAAGCATGTAGAGCGTCTGCACCAGGAACGCGATGGCAAGCAGCACGCCGACCGCGACCAAGAGGCCCGAATACATCAGCAGGCGGTTGTTGAAGGTCTCCCGCTCTGCGCGCTCCTGGTCACGGGCCTGGTCTTGGGCCTGCTGTTCGCGCTGCTCGCGGGCCTGCTGCTCGGCGCTCTTCGCCGGCTCGACGATGCGGACGGGAACCGGCTCGGCCGGACGCGGTGGGGCCGGTGCGGCGGGAACCGGCGGCGGTGCTGGCGTGGGGGTTGCGATGGGCGGCGGAGCCGGCGTGGGCGCTGGCGCGGCCTGCGGAGCAGGTTGGGGCGGCGGCGGTGGCGGCTCGGGCTGTGGTTGTGGCTGCGGTTGTTGCTGCTGTTGGTGCGGTGGCTGGCGGCGACGCTGTTGCTGGTAGTACTGCGCGTCTGCTGGCCCGGTCGACGCAAGCGAATACACAAGGGCAAGCGCAAGGCACGCGCAAAAAGCTCTCAACATGCTAGAACGCCAATCCTGGGAGGCCTACCCGCGCACGTATCTCTTGTGTGAACCGTGCCGGCAACCCAAAGTCAAGGACCGTGGCAGAAATCCACCCCCAAAATCAAAGCGGTAACGACGTCCGGCTGCATCTCAGCGCGGCCGAGTTTATCGACAGCGACCACGACACGATCCGCGCCAAAGCGGCCGAAGCAACGCGCGGCGTTGCCGATCCCGTCGCCAAGGCGCGCGTGCTGCACGATCTGGTGCGCGACGGGATCAAGTACGACCCGTACGTCGACTACACCGATCCCGAGACCTATCGGGCGTCGAGCGTGCTGGCCAAGGGCGCGAGCTACTGCGTCGGCAAGGCGTCGCTTTATGCGGCGCTGTGCCGTGCCGCAGGACTGCCGGCGCGGATCGGCCTTGCCGACGTCAAGAACCATCTCGCCACGCCCCGGCTGCTCGAACTGGTCGGGACTGACGTGTTCGGCTATCACGGCTATGTCGAGGTGATGCCCAAGGACACCTGGGTGAAGGCAACGCCGACCTTCAACACCACGCTGTGCCGGAAGCTCGGCGTGCCGGTGCTCGACTTTTCGGGAAACCAAGACGCGCTGCTGCAGCCGTTCGACGCGACCGGCCGCACCTTCATGACCTACATCGCGCAGCACGGCAAGTTCTTCGACGTGCCGACGAAATTTCTCATGGACGAGATGAAGCGGCTCTATCCGAAACTCTGCCAGCCCGGCGGCCTGCGCGGAAGCATGGAAGAAGAAGCGCGGCGTTAGGGCATGATCCCGAAAAAGCCTGCCCCCGGACTTGATCCGGGGTGTGAAGCGGTTTTCGGAAAAGATCATGCCCAACAAGAGAGCCGCGGCGAAATTACACCAGCTTGTCGACGAACTGGCCGACGCCATCTGCCTTGGCGCTCCGATCCGGCGGAGGCGGCGGCGGGTTGTTCTCGGGCGCGGAGTTGTCTTGCGACGGCGGTATGGGGTTTTGGTTGTCCCACGCCGTGCCGCTGCGCGGCATGATCTGCTGGATGCCGATGCTTCCATCGCCGGCTGATGCGCTCATGCGGCCTATCTACGCGGCAAGATGCGAACGCATTGTGCGCCAGACGCTTGAAAATCCGGGTGATCGGTTAACGATCGAGCAACCGTGAAAGCTTGCTTTTTACGTCATCCTTCACGTGTTCGGCCGCGCGCAGGATGGCGCTGGCCTGCAGGAAGCCGAGCGCCCGGAAGGTCCCGACATTGGGCTGCAGCAGCAGATCTGGCGCGCCGTGGCGCAGCTTCTCGTTGATGATCGAATAGGTCATCACGATCACGGTCGCATAGAGGCATTCCAGCGCGTTCGGCACCTCGCGATCGTCGTTGGTGACCGGACCGGAAATCTCGACCGCCACGATCACGTCGGCACTGCCGCGCAAGTTTTCGAACGGCAGCGGATTGGTGGCGCCGCCGTCGACCAGGATCTGGCCGTCGTGCAGCACCGGCCGCATGATGGTCGGCAGCGCGATGGACGCCGCAAGCGCGCGGCGCAACGGGCCTTCGGTGAACACCACCTCGGAGCGGCGATAAAGATCGGATGCCACCACGGTGAGCGGAATCTCGAGCCCGGAAAACTCCTCCGGCAGAATGTCGGGCAGGAACTGCTCGCACAGCAGCTCGGCATCGAGCCGCGTTGCGTCCCCGAGCCCGCCGCCGAAGATGTCGCGGAGCTTGCCGGCGCGGGCTCGCATCATCCGTCGCATCACATCGGCGCGGTTATGGGCAAGCTGGATCGCGTAACGTCGCATGTCGCGGCCAGACATGCCGGATGCGTAACCTGCCCCGATGACCGCGCCGATCGAGGTGCCGGCAATCGCCACCGGCTTCACGCCCATCTCGTCGAGCGCTTCGGTCACCACGATATGCGCGAGCCCCCTCGCCCCGCCGCCGCCCAGCGCGAGCGCGAAAGTCTTCATTTCGCGCCCGCCTCGCGGGCGAAGCGCCACGCGGTCTCGGCGAGCGGCCGCACCATCTGGCCTTTGGCGGCGGCGTGCTCGTTGGTCGCGGTGCCATCGCGGACGCGACCGGCGATGCCTTGCAGGATCGCAGCGATCCGGAAGAAGTTGTAGGCGAGATAAGCCGCCAAATAAGGCCGCGGATCGAGGCCGGTGTGCTTGCGATACATCTCGACGTATTCGGCCATCGACGGAATTCCGAGCGCCGCCAGATCGTGGCCGACCAGCGAGCCGGTGCCGGCGCCGGTGTCCTCCTGCGGCATGTGCCACTGCATCAGGTGATAGGTGAAATCGGCGAGCGGATCGCCGATGGTCGACAGCTCCCAGTCGAGCACTGCGAGCACCTTGGGCTCGTGCGCATCCAGGATCATGTTGTCGAGCCGGTAGTCGCCATGCACCAGCCGCGGCGGGCACGCTGGCGGAATATGTGACGGCAGCCACGCGATCAACCGCTCCATCTCGTCGATCTTCTGCGTTTCCGAAGAGCGGTACTGCTTCGACCAGCGCTCGACCTGCCGTGCCACATAATTCTCGCCGCGACCGAAGTCACCAAGTCCGATGGCCGCCGGATCGAACGAGTGCAGCCGCGCCATGGCGCCGTTCATCGCCGCATAGACCGCGGCACGCTCCTTCGGATGGGAGCCCGGCATCTCGGGATTCCAGAACACTCGGCCAGGGACGAAGCCCATCACATAGAAGGCCGTGCCGGTGACGCTCTCGTCGGCGCAATAGATCACGGGCTCGGCGACCGGGAAGCCCTGCCCAGCCAGCGCCGTGATGATGCGGAATTCGCGGTCCACCGCATGGGCCGATGGAAGAAGCTTGCCCGGCGGCTTTCGCCGCAGCACGTATTGCCGGCCGGGCGTGTCGAGCCGGTAGGTCGGGTTCGACTGGCCGCCCTTGAACTGGCTCACCGTCAGCGGCCCGGCAAAACCCTTCACCTCGCGCGCGAGATAGCCTTCGAGCCGCGCCGGATCGAAGCGCAGCGGCTCAGCCACATCCTTGGTCCCGGTGAATGCAACCTGGCGATCGATCTTCTGCATGGCGGCAACGTAGCATCACCCGTGTCCGGGCGTTAAGCTCGGATGGTCTTAGACATCGAGGACGGCAACAAAGCGACAATCCGATAGGCCGCAACGCGAACCGCCTCGCTCACGCCACGCTCACCTGCAACCCAACCAGTCTGGAAACCTTCATGCCCGTGATGTCCGGTAAGCGCGCGTTCCTCGACCTGCTGAAGCAGGAAGGTGTCGGCATCGTGTTCGGAAATCCCGGCACGACCGAATTGCCGCTGATGGACGCCTTCGCGGTCGAACACGACATCCGCTACATCCTGGGTCTCCAGGAGGCTGCGCTGATGGCGATGGCTGACGGCTATGCTCAGGCATCCGGCCGGCTCACCGTGCTGAACCTTCATGTGGCGCCCGGGCTCGGGAACGCCATGGGCATGCTCTACGACGCGCAGATGGCGGGCTCGCCGATCCTGGTCACGGCGGGACAGCAGGACACCGAATATCTGGTCGAGGAGCCGATCCTCTCGGCCGACCTCACCTCGCTCGCAAAACCCTTCGTGAAGTTCTCGGCGCAAGTCGAGCGCCTGAAGGACCTTCCCGTGCTGGTGCATCGCGCGGCGAAGACTGCGCTCGCCCCGCCGACCGGACCGGTGTTCCTGTCGCTGCCGGGCGACATTCTCAAGAACGACGGCGATATCGAGCTGTTGGAGCCCACGCGCGTCGCGCCACGCATTCGCGGCGATCTCGACGCGGTCAACGCCGCGGCGGACCTGCTGGCCAAAGCCGAGCGGCCGGTGATCATCGCGGGCGACGCGGTGGCGCAAAGCCGCGGCCACAGAGAGCTCGCGGCGCTCGCGGAAGCCATCGGCGCGCCGGTCTACACCGAGTTCGTGCCGAACACCGCGTCGTTTCCGTCCTCGCATCCGCTCTATCGCGGCTCGATGACGCGCTCGCAGCAAGGCGTGCGCGAGGTGCTCGACAAGCACGACCTCCTGTTCTCGGTGGGCGGCGACCTGTTCACGTGGTCATTGCCGTCGAAAGTGAAGCCGATTCCGGCCGGCATGCCGCTCATTCACCTGGACACGGACCCGTGGCAGATCGGCAAAAGCTATCCCGCACAGGTCGGCATCTTCGGCGATCCGAAGGCAACGCTGCCGGACATCACCGCAGCCGTGCAATCGCGCATGACGGCTGGTGCCAAAGGCGCGGCCGCCGCCCGGCTGAAGGCTGCGACAGACGCCATCAAGTCCGAGCGCGAGACGTTCCGCGCCAAGGCCAGGGCGTTGGCCGGCAAGACTCCCGTGCAGCCGCTCGCTTTGCTCGAAGCGATCGGCGCGATGCTGCCGAAGGATGCGGTGGTGATCGAGGAGGTGCTGTCGTCCGCGCCCGGCGCGCGCTCGCTGATCAACAGCGACGACGAGCAGAGCTTCTTCGCGCTGCGCGGCGGCGGCATCGGCTGGGGCCTGCCGGCTGCGATCGGCGCCAAGCTCGCCCAACCGGACCGGCCCGTGGTCGCGCTGGTCGGCGACGGCAGCGCCATGTACACCATGCAGGCGCTGTGGACCGCGGCTCACTACAAGCTGCCGGTGATCTGGGTGATCTTCAACAACACCAGCTACCGCATCCTCAAGCAGCGGCTGGTGGCGATGCGCGGCCTTGCCGAGCAGGCCGACAATTTCGTCGGCATGGAGCTGACCGATCCGGCGATCGATTTCGTCGGCTTGGCGCGCTCGCTCGGCATCGAAGGCGCGCGCGCCAAGACCGTGAAGGACGCCACCGACCTGATCGCCAAGGCGCTCAAGGACGGCACGCCCTTCCTGATCGACGTGGATATGGAGCGCAATTACAAGCCAATGTGACGCGCCGCCTCAGTGCGGCGCCTCCATGGTGAAGCCGACCTTCAGCGTCACCTGGAAATGCTCCACCACTCCATTGGTGATGTGGCCGCTGGTGCGCACCACCTCGAACCAGCGCAGATTGCGCAGGGTCTGCTCCGCCCGCGCCACCGCCGACGAGACCGCGTCCTCGATGCTGTCCTGCGAGGTGCCGACGATCTCGATCACACGATAGATGTGGTCGTCGGGGCTCGCGACTTCACGCTCGCTGAGCCCCGCTGTCCTGGTGGCAAAGTCGATCGCACCGTCGCGGCCGGTCAGACCGCCGGCGCGGGTGCGCATGGGCCGAATTTTGGTGGTCGCTCGCTTCATGGGCATCGCGGGCCTCCTCCGGAATGTTCGGAAGACAACGAGCGGCCTGGGAAATGGTTCAGCCGTGCAGGCCAAAAAGCCGCGAACGGCCTACTCCGTCGGGAAGAATTTCATATAGGGCTGCGCCTCCTCCAGCGCACGCTTGAACGACGGCCGCTCTTTCAACCGGCCGAAATACGCCGCAAGCTTCGGGTGCGTCGCTTCGAACGGCTGCACCTTGTTGCCGTAGAACAGCGCCGGTGCTGCAGCGCAATCAGCCATGGTGAACTGGCCACCGGTGGCCCAGGCCTTCGAAGCCATGTCGCGCTCGATCATGTCATAGGATGTGGCGAGCCGCTTGCGGGCGGATTCGACGCCGGTCGGGTCCTTGGCATTGGCCGGACGCAGCCGGTCGCCAACGATCTCCTGCATCTGGTTGTGGACGTAGAGATCGTAGAAGCGGTCCTGCGCCCGCACCGCAAGCGCGAGCTTCGGATCGGATGGCAGGAGCGACGCCGCGGCCGGATGCTGATGCGCCAGATGCTCGATGATAATCGTGGATTCCGGCACGGTGAGATCGCGATCCTCGTCGCGCAGCACCGGAAACTTACCGACCGGCCAGAGCTTGAGCAGAGCCGCACGCTCGGCTTCGTCCTGTAAATTCACGCTCTTCGGCGTGAACGGCGTGCCGCTTTCGTAAAGCGCCGTCAGCACCTTCATGCAGTAGGACGACAGCGGATGATAGAGCAGCGTGTAAGCCATGGCGGCACTCCGTCTGGTTGCCTCAAGCGCCCTGATAGGCGCGGTCGAGCGTCGCGATATCGATCTTGATCATCTGCATCATCGCTTCCATGACGCGCTGCGACTTTGTCTTGTCCTTGTCGCGAAGATAGCGCGGCAGCGCCGACGGGATCACCTGCCAGTGCACGCCGAACTTGTCCTTCAGCCAGCCGCAGCGCAGCGGCGCGCCGCCGGCCACGAGCTTGTCCCAGAGGTCGTCGACCTCGGCCTGGTCCTCGCAATCGACGTAGAACGACACCGCGGGCGTGAATTCGGCCTTTGGTCCGGTGTTGAGCAGGATGAACCGCTCGCGGTCGAGTTCGACCGTGGCGCTGAACAGCGGTCCTTTGTCGCCGGCCCGCGACTGGTACACGACCTTCGAGTTCTTGAACACCGAAGCATAGAAGTTCATCGCCTCTTCGGCCCGGCCGTTGATGACAAGGAACGGGGTGATCTTTTGCATCCTTCGTACTCCGGACTCGCGGACAAGATCACTTCTCGGCGACGGCTTTCAGGTTGGCGAGGCCGGCTTCAAAGTCGCGGCCGACCATTTTGTCCATGTCGATGAACACATGAAGAATCTTGCCGAAGAACGGCGTCGGTCCCGACATCGACCATGACACCTGCGTGCCGTCATTGGCGGGCTCGAGCCGGAAGTCGGCAATGTTGTGCGCCTCGAACGGCTTGGTGAAGTCGAGCTTGATGGTGACGCGCGACGGCGACGGCGCATCCATGATCTCCATGCTCCCGCTGCCGACATTCTTGTCGCCGTTCCACGCGTAGGTCGCGCCCTTGCCGCTGGTCGTGCTGCTGTAGGTGCGCTGCATCGCCGGATCCTTGTTCTCGTAGGGCGACCAGACCATCCAGCGCTTGAAGTCGTTGATGTAGGGAAAGATCTTGTCCGGGGCGGCGTTGACCACAATGGTCCGCCGCACCTCGAAGACGTCGGGCTTGGTCGCTGCAAAGACCAGCACGGCGCCGACCGCGACAAAGAACACGGCAAAAAAGATCGCGAACATTTTCATCGGAACGCGCTCCGGCGTTGGGAAAAGTTGGTGGGGGAATGGTGGCGATGGCCAGGCCGGCCATCGCCAGTCTTGTCACGCAAGCTTGGCGACATAGGCTCCGAGTTGCTCGAGCGTGCCGCTCCAGCCCATGTTCATGCTGCCATGCCCTTCGTCGAAAGCCTTCTGCTCCTCCGGCGTCGGGTTCAGCGGCGACCAGCGCACCGTGAACTTGGTCTTGCCGTCGGGCAGCTCCTCGAAGGTGAAGATCGAGAGCATCTCGATCGGCCACTGCGGCGCCATCGGATGCCGCGTCAGCCCACCCTTCTCGTCAGAGAATGAGTTGACGAAGACGAGCCGCTCCGGCGGCACGATCTCGCGGTAGACCATGCGTCCCCACATGTCCTGACCGTCCGGCGACCTCATGCCATAGAGGTAGGTGCCGCCGGGACGAAGATCCATCTTCGACACCATCACGGTGAAGCCCTTCGGACCCCACCATTGCTTCATGCGCTCCGGCTCGGTGAAGCATTTCCAGAGCATCTCACGCGAGACGTCGAACACGCGCGAGATCACGAAGTCGGAGCTCTTGGTCGCGGTTGCAGTCATGGTCATCGTTTCCATCCACGCATTTACGGTTACGGAGACACCGCGGTCACGGCGCGACGAGGACCATCCAGCCGATGCCGAATTTGTCGGTGAGCATGCCGAACTTCGGCGAGAAAAACGTCTTGGTCAGCGGCATCGTCACGTTGCCGCCGCTGGACAGCGCTGAGAAGGTCTTGTCGGCCTCGGCCTCGTCCTTGGCGGTGACCGACAGCGAGAAGCCTTTGAAATCCGGCTTGCCGGACGCGAAGCCGTCGGAGCCCATCACCACCGTATCGCCGACCTTGAACGCGGCATGCATGATCTTGTTGTCGTCGGCCGGCATGCAGTTCGGATTCTTTTCCGGACTTTCATTGTAGCGCATCATCATCTCGACCTTGGCGCCGAGCGTCTTCTTGTAGAAGTCGAGCGCTTCTTCGCAGCGGCCTTCAAAGAACAGATACGGCTGAACCTGCATTGGACTCTCCTTTACGCGGGGGGGTGAAGTTGCAGTGCTTGGAACTGATCAAGTCGCCAATTTCGAAACGTAGTCGTCGAGGCGTGCGAGCGTCTGCATCATGCCGTTGGCGGCGTGGTAATCCTTGATGACGCGCTCCCGTTCGGCCGCTGACGGGAACACGCCGCGCATGGTGAGCTTCGTCTTGCCGCCGATGTCCTCGAACGTGACGGTGGTGCGAAACTGCACCGGCTCGACGTCACCTTCGCCACCATGGCGATAGACCAGCCGCTTCGGTGGCTCGACGGCCTCGAAGGTAATGCGGTTCTCATAGTCGCGGCCGTCAGGGCCGTGCATCACGAAGCGCCAGACGCCGCCAGGCTTGCACTCGTAGGCGCTGGTCGTGGTGGTGAAACCATTCGGTCCCCACCACTGCGCCAGGTGCTTGGGATCGGTGAAGGCCTGCCAAACGAGTTCGCGCGGCGCGTCGAGCAGACGCGTGCCGGCGATCGCCACGGGATCGCTGAGATCGATGCTATTTCTTTCGGACATTTTTCCCGTCCGATTTCTTTTCGGTCTTCTCTTCGCTGGCCTGCAGCGTCCGCAAATAATCCTCCAGGCGATCGAGCCGCTGCTCCCAGAGCCGCCGGTACTCCTCCAGCCAATCGTCAACGCCCTTGAGCGCCTGAGGCTCCAGGCGGCACGGCCGCCATTGGGCCTCGCGGCCGCGCACGATCAGGCCCGCGCCCTCGAGCACCTTCAGGTGCCGCGATACCGCCGGCAGGCTGATGTCGAACGGTTCGGCGAGTTCCGAAACTGACGTCTCGCCAAGCGCCAGACGGGCCAGGATCGCCCGCCGCGTCGGGTCGGCGAGAGCTGCGAAGGTGGCGCTGAGACGGTCGGGGGCCATTGGTATTTAGCTATTCTGTTAAATAACAGATTGGTTAAATACAAGACAAACATCAAGGCGTCAAGCGACGCCTTGATGACAGGATGTCTCAGTCTTCGAAGGTGTTCGGCCCGGCCAGCCTGCGGCGCAAGGCGCCGGTCTCGAGCACCGTGTCCGCCACCGTGTCGATGATGGAGCTCTGTTTACGCGGCTTGGTTTTGCGCGCCTTGGCTTTACGCGTCTTCTTCTTGGCCGGCCGGCGGGCCTTCGCCTTGCTCACGGCTTTGCGCTTCTTGGCCGGGCCTTTCGCGACCTTGCGAGTCTTCTTGCGGGCTTTCGCCATTGTACTTCCCCCTGAGTGGTCGCCCCTGCGACGGATGTCAGTCTATCGCGGGAATCACATGCGAAGCCAGATCGCAAAGGCTACGGCGTCGCGATCGGCATGTCGGCGAAGATCTTGTACTGCTGCACTCGAGGCTTCGCCTTGTCCTCTTCGTTGGCGAACTGGAACGAGCTTTTGCCGACGAGCGAGCGCGGCAGGATCATCACACGAATGAAACGGCTCGGCCGGTCCATCGCGGCCTGGGCGAACACCGGATCGGAGCCGGTCTCATACCAGGGGCTGCCGGGACCGTAACTGGTCGAATGACCGAGCGTGTCGACCCGGATGCCGCCGTCGATCAAGCAGCGCAGTCCCGGCCCCCAATGCTTGTGCAGGAACGCGCAGCCGCCCGGTGGAAACGCGACGCTGTCGCCGCGCAACAGCAGCTCGCCCTGTGGAATGGTCTTCAGATCGGCCGAAAGCTTCTCGCGCGAGCGCACGCCCGCGCCGCCCGCGATGCCGGGCTTTGCGCCCGCAGCCGAAAGCTCATAGCGCCACACCGTGGTGCCATCCTGGCCCGGCGTGAGCGACACCGCGCCCTCGCCGCTCCAGGCCTCGCCGTCAGCGAACGTCTTGCCATCGATGCCGACCGCGCCGTGCACCACGAAGATCATTCGCGGCAGCGGCGGCAGACTCAGCGACGCACCGCCGCTCAATGAATCTTCGAACAGGCTCAACACTGGAGGCATGCAACCCTTCCCGTTTCTATTTGAAGAACTCGATCAGCGCCTTCGACACCGCGTCCGGGTTTTCTTCCGGCAGGTAGTGCCCGCAGTCGATGGCAAAGCCGCGCACGTCGGTCGCCCATTGGCGCCAGGTTGCCAGCGGATCGCTCTCCGCCTCGCTTGGAATGCCGGCCGCGCCCCACAGCGCGAGCAGCGGGCATGTGATCTTGTTTCCAGCGGCGCGATCTGCCTCGTCGTTCTTCAGGTCCGTGGTGCGGCCGGCGCGATAGTCCTCGCAGGTCGCATGAATGCGCAGCGGATCGTTGAAGAAGGCGTGGTAGTGCGCGACTGCGCGCGGATCGAATGCGCCGAGCGATTTCGCTCTGCTGCCCGGCCCGGTCTTGCGGTTCCAGAACGCGATGGGGTCGCGGCCGATCATCTCCTCGGGAAACGGCGCAGGCAGTGCCAGGAACGTCCAGTGCCAGATGCGGAAGGCGAGCTTGGCGTCGATCCCGTGCCACATGTCGTAGGTCGGGATAATGTCGAGCGTCGCAAGCTTCTCCAACCGGTGCGGATGATCGAGCGCCAGACGGTAAGCGACGCGCCCGCCGCGATCATGGCCTGCCAGGCGAAAGCGGATGTGGCCGAGCTTCTCCATCACCTCGACCATCGCCTTGGCCATCGAGCGCTTGTCGTAAGGTGCGTGATCCGCGCCCGCCTCTGGCACGGACGACCAGCCGTAGCCGGGCAGATCGGCGATCACGAGCGAGAAATGCTCAGCCAGCGCCGGCGCCACGCGATGCCACATCACATTGGTCTGCGCATAGCCGTGCAGCAGCAGCAGCGGCGGGCCCTTGCCGCCCGAGCGCGCAAAGAGTTTCCCGGCCGACGTATCGACCCAATGCGATTCGTAACCGGGATAGAGGTAGGCGAGATCGGGCATGATGCGCTATCAGACTGTGATGCCCACGCGCGGTCAACCGCTGCTCAGCCGCCCTGCTCTCGCTTCACCGCCTGCCAGCCGATGTCGCGGCGGCAGAAACCTTCGGGCCATTTGATCCGATCAATCGCCTGATAGGCAAGACGCTGGGCCTGGCTGACGGTCTTCGCCATCGCCGAGACGTTGAGCACGCGGCCGCCGTTGGAGACGATCCGGCCATCGGCCTCCTTGGTGCCGGCGTGGAAAATCTCGACGCCTTCGACCTCGGCTGCGGCATCGAGTCCTTTGATCGCGGAGCCGCGCTTGTAATCGCCAGGGTAGCCCTTCGCCGCCATCACCACGGTGAGCGCCGCGTCCGGATACCAGCGCAAATCGAAAGCCTTGAGCTGACCGTCACAGGACGCGACCAGCGCCGGGACGAGATCCGACATCAGCCGCAGCATCAGCACCTGGGTTTCAGGATCGCCGAAGCGGGCGTTGAACTCGATCAGCTTCGGGCCGTCCTTGGTGATCATCAGGCCCGCGAACAGCACGCCCTTGTAGGGGCAGCCCATGGCCTTCATGGCCTTCAGCGTCGGGCGGATGATCTCATCCATGGTGCGCGCCGTGATCTCCGGCGTCATCACCGGCGCAGGCGAGTAGGCGCCCATGCCGCCGGTGTTGGGGCCGGTGTCGCCGTCGCCGACGCGCTTGTGGTCCTGGGCGGAGGCGAGCGGCAGCGCCGTCTCGCCATCGCACAGCGCGAAGAACGACGCTTCTTCGCCGACCATGAATTCCTCGATGACGACTTCGGCGCCGGCTGCGCCGAGCCCGCCCTCGAACATCATGTCGATCGCGGCGTTGGCCTCGGCGAGTGTCTGGGCGACGACCACGCCCTTGCCGGCGGCCAGCCCGTCGGCCTTGATCACGATCGGAGCGCCGGTTGTCTTCAGGTATTCCTTGGCCGGGCCGGGCGCCGTGAAGCGCTCATAGGCCGCGGTCGGAATGTTATTCGCCCGGCACAGGTCCTTGGTGAAACCTTTCGAGCCTTCGAGCCGCGCCGCGAGCCGGCCTGGCCCGAACGCCTTGAAGCCGGCAGCCGCAAGGTCGTCGACCACGCCGGCAACCAGCGGCGCCTCGGGCCCGACCACGACGAAATCGATCTTGTTGGTCTTGCAGAACGCGACGATCGCGGCGTGGTCGGTGATGTCCAGCGCCACGCATTCGGCTTCGCGCGCGATGCCGGCATTGCCCGGCGCGCAATAAAAGCGGTCCGTGAGCGGGCTTGCGGCGATTTTCCAGGCCAGCGCGTGCTCGCGGCCGCCGGAACCGAGGAGGAGGATGTTCATGGGCGGCAAGCACTAGAGCATTTTCCGGCAAAGTGTGAAGCGGTTCGCCGCAGGAAAATGCGACCAAGCTGAAAAAGCACACGGATGGCGATTTCCGAAGCCGGATGCCCACAGCGTCCACAAGGTGCCTCGACGAGCCTGCTCCGACGTGGTTTGCTATGGCCATGAAACGCGTTGCGGCAGTCCTGTTGCTTTTGTTCGGTTTTCTCGCCCCGGCTATGGCCGGCGAAGGCTATACGCTCGAAAACCGACCCGCCGTGGTGTTCAAGGGCGGCACCGAACGCATGACGCCCTATCCGCAGGGCAAGCGCTCCACCTCGGTCTGGACGTCCGACGCCAATTTCCGCGACTGCAACTCCAGCTGCACCTGGAAGATGGAATATTGCCTCCGCGGCGATAACACGGCCGACACCTGCCGGCCGCACCTCGACAACTGCGTCCGCGCCTGCCAGCGCAACTCCGGCCGCTGGGGTGGTCCGTGGGGCGGACCGCTGGCCGCCTTCGTCGACTGGTACTGATCTTCGCCCCAAGCGGAGCGGTTACGCTGCCGGCGGCCTCGTCTCATTTTGAAAATGCGCTAATGTCGCATTGATGTTCGAGAAGCTCGCCGCACATTTCCGCAATAGCGACATCAACTACCCGCTGCTGGTCCCGCTTCTCGTCTCAAGCTTTCTGATCCAGATGGTCACGGCGCTCGTGCGCGTCACCATCTCGTATCGCGCCGTCGAGCTCGGGCTCTCGATCATCGGGCTGGGCTTCATCGCCTGCGCCTTCGCGATCTTCCCGATTCTCATCGCCGTGCAGGTCGGCCGCTACATCGATCGCGGTCATGACGCCCGAACCACCTGGGTCGGTTCCGCGATCTTTCTCATCTCCATTGCGGGCTTTGCGGTCTGGGCCACGCCTGCCGGATTGCTCGTCTTCTCCGCCGTGATGGGCCTCGGCCATATCATGCTGATGGCAAGTCAGCAGATGCTCTGCGTGCGGGCCGCCGGCCCCAAGAGCCTCGAAGGGGTGTTCGGCAACTTCATGGTGGCCAACTCCGTCGGACAGGGGCTTGGCCCCTATGTGGTCGGCTGGCTCGGCGGCAATGCCCACGTACCACCGACCGGACAGCTGTTCGTGGTCGGCGCGGCATGCTCAGCGGTGGCGCTCGCCGTCTCGCTGATGCTGCGGCCAAGCGGCGAGACGCGCGCTGGTAAAGGGCAAGCCGAGATCGTGCCGGTGTCGCAAATCCTGCGCATTCCCGGCCTCATCGCCGTGATCATGGCGGGCGTCATCCTCGTCGCGGCCTCCGACACCGTGATTGTCTACATCCCGCTGCTCGGCGCCGAGCGCCACATCGACGTTCACGACATCGGCCTGCTTCTCACCGTGCGAGCCGCAGCCTCGATGACAGCGCGCCTGTTCTATTCCCGCATGGTCACCGCCTTCGGCCGCTGGCCCCTGATGACGGCGAGCACCTGTGTCTGCGGGCTCAGCTATGCGGTGTTCGCATTGCCATTGCCGCTTTGGGCCATGCATATCGCCATCGCCATGATGGGCTTCTCGTTCGGCCTTGCCACCACACTCAGCATCACCATCGTGGTCGATATGACGAGCGTCAGCGCGCGCGGCACCACCAATTCGCTCCGCATCATGAGCAACCGCATCGGGCAGTTCGTGATGCCATTCGGCGCCGGCCTCGTTGCGGCCGCGGCGAGCGTCGGCGGCCTGTTCGTTGCGCTCGCGGTCGCGATTGTGGCAGCCTCCGGCGCGATGCTCTTCAAACGGCCCCAGACTTAATCCGCCGCAGCGCTTCAATCCGGCCGATGCAGTCTTTAAGTTAGTCCGATGCCCGAATCGCAAGCCAACGTTGCCGAATTCACCGTTTCCGAGCTGTCCGCCGCGCTCCGCCGCACGGTCGAGGACGCCTACGGCTATGTGCGCGTGCGCGGCGAAATCTCGGGCTACAAGGGTCCTTCGCCGTCCGGCCACGTCTATTTCCGCCTCAAGGACGACAAGGCCGTGCTCGAGTCCGTGGTCTGGAAGGGCGTGTTCGGCCGGCTGCGGTTCAAGCCCGAGGAAGGCCTCGAGGTGATCGCCTCGGGCAAACTCACCACCTTCGCGGGCTCGTCGAAATACCAGATCGTCATCGAGGCGATCGAGCCGGCGGGCGTCGGCGCACTGATGGCGCTGCTCGAAGAGCGCAAGCGCAAGCTCACCGCCGAGGGCCTGTTCGACGAGGCGCGCAAGCAGCTCATCCCGTATCTGCCCGAGGTGATCGGCGTGGTGACCTCGCCGACCGGCGCCGTGATCCGCGACATCCTGCATCGCCTGGCCGACCGCTTCCCGCGCCACGTTATTGTGTGGCCTGTGAAAGTGCAGGGCGACGGCTCGGCCGAGCAGGTCGCGGCCGCGATCCGCGGCTTCAACGCGATGTCCGAAGATGGCCGTATCCGGCGACCGGACCTTCTGATCGTCGCGCGCGGCGGCGGCTCGCTGGAGGATCTGTGGTCGTTCAACGAGGAGATCGTGGTGCGCGCCGCGGCCGACAGCATGATCCCGCTGATTTCCGCCGTGGGCCACGAGACCGACTTTACGCTCATCGATTTCGCCGCCGACAAGCGTGCGCCGACGCCGACGGCCGCAGCCGAGATGGCGGTGCCGGTGCGCGCCGATCTGATCGCGGAGCTCATGAGCAAAGCGCGCCGGGCGCTCGCCTGCTGGCAACGCGCGCAGGATCACCGCCGCACCGAGCTTCGCGCCGCGGCGCGGGCGCTTCCGAACGCCGAAGAGCTTCTTGCAGGACCAAGACAGCGGCTCGATGCCTGTGCCGAGCGCCTCCCCCGCGCGTTGCGCGCCAATGCGCAGATCCATCATACGCAGTTCTCGCGGGTGAGCGGCCGGCTGTCGCCGCAGCTTCTGCGCACCGCTGTGGAGCGCCGCCGTGTCCGGCTCGACGCCTGCACGCAGCGGCTCGGCACGGCGCTCAAGACCTACCGCGAGACGCAGCTCAATCGCGTGACGCACGCACGCGACCGCGTCACTGCGCTGGCCGAGCGCTCGCACCGGGCCCTGCAGGCGCTGATCGCGACACGCGAGGCGCGGCTGGAGCGCTCCTATCAGCTCCTTCGGGCGTTCTCGTATCAAAGCGTGCTCGAACGCGGCTTCGCGCTGGTGCGCGACGGCTCCGGCCATCCACTGCGCTCGGCTGCGGCGGTCACGCCCGGTATGCCGCTCGACATCGAGCTTGCCGACGGCTGCGTCGGCGCGACCGCGCAAAGCGTGCGCCAGGCTGGCGAACCGGCGCAGGTGCAGCCCAGCATTCCGGCGTCGTGGAAACCACGCAAGCCGAAGACCGGCACCGGCGGCGGTTCAGGCCAGGGAAGCCTGTTCGGCTAGACAAAGCTGTGAGCCAAATCCGGCCGGCACCCGTTGATAATGTCGGCAACGCACCGGCCACGATCGTTCGCGCCGCTACTTGGCTTCGTCACGCGCTGCTCGGAAACCTCAAACCGCCGGCGGGCACCGGAGACACACTCGAAGCCGCCAAGCTTGCCGCCATCGTCTTGATGGTCGTCGACCACGTTCTGTACGCCCTGCACGAGCCGTGGCAGACGATCGGCTACCTCGCCGGGCGGCCCTGCATTCCGATTTTCGTCTTCATCATCGTGACCAGGCTCGCCCAAGACGGACCGGAGCGCAGCGCGCGAATGTTCGCCCGCCTCCTGCTTTGGGGCGTCGCGGCGCAACCGATTTATTATTGGCTGGGTGGCGGTTTCTCGCTGAAGCTGAATGTCCTGCTCACCCTGGCGATCGCTGTGGCGCTGACCTACTGCATGAAAACGGCGCGATATTTCTGGGCCGCGGTCATCGTGGCACCGTTGCCTTTTGTTCTACAACTCCTCGATGGAGCAGCGACCCCTCTCGCGATGGCAGCCGGCTGCTTGCTGTTCCGGCGGTCGCAAACTGCAGCGCTTGCGCTTGTCGTTCTGGCAGCCACCATCGAAAACCTGTTGAGCCCGCCGCTTGATTGGGCAGGGGCTGCTGCGACTCTCGCCGCCGTTCCGATCATCCTGCTGAGCCAGATCCCGGCCGTGAGAGTTCCACGGCTGCCGGGCATGACCTTTTATGCGTTCTACCCGCTGCACCTCCTTGCCATCCTGCTGTTGCTTGGCCCCGACGATTGACCCGTCCAAGCTGTCGGACCGATTGACCGCAGGTTGCGGTCGGCGCTTCAATGGCAGCATCGCGTCGCGAGGCTGATGTCAATGCGCATGCACTGGATTGCAGACGAACTGGCAGACCTGTGAGCACAGTCACCGGCCACGCACCATTGCCAGAAACCGTATCAGGCGACTTGTTCGGCCATCCACGCGGCCTCACCTATCTGTTCGGCACCGAGATGTGGGAGCGCTTCTCCTATTACGGCATGCGCGCGCTCTTGGTGCTGTACATGATCAAGCACGCGCTGCAGCCCGAGCAGGCCCAGAACATCATCGGATTCTCCACACTCAAGTCCGGGCTCGAAGCGTTGTTCGGCCCGCTCGGCATCCAGCCGCTGTCGTCGCAGATCTACGGGCTCTACACCGGGCTCGTTTACTTCATGCCCATCCTCGGTGGACTCCTCGCCGATCGCGTGCTCGGCCAGCGTCGCACAGTGGTGATCGGCGCGGCGCTGATGGCGCTCGGCCACTTCATGATGGCGTTCGAGCGGTTGTTCCTGTTGGCGCTGTTCGTGCTGATCCTCGGCAACGGCGCCTTCAAGCCGAACATCTCGACCCAGGTCGGCACGCTCTACGCGCCCGGCGATCCACGGCGCGATCGCGCCTTCTCGATCTTCTATGTCGGCATCAACATCGGCGCGTTCTTCTCGCCGCTCGTTTGCGGCACGCTCGGCGAAGAGTTCGGCTGGCACTATGGCTTTGCCGCGGCCGGCGTCGGCATGACCATCGGGCTCCTGATCTATCTCTACGCCACCCGCACACTGCCGCCCGATGTGCGAAGCCGCGTCCGGGCCGCGGGGCCAAAGCAGCCGCTCGGCCGCGACGAATGGCGGGCGATCATTGCGATCGTCATCCTGGCGCTGCCGGTGACTTTTTTCTGGGCCACCTACGAGCAGCAGGGCAACACCCTCTCGCTCTGGGCGGACGAATACACCGACCGCACCATCAATCTCCTGGTCTGGCGTGGCGAGATTCCAGTCACCTGGTTTCAGGCGTTCAATCCGTTCATGATCTTTGCCTTCACGCCCGTCGTGCTGGCGTTGTGGCGCATGCAGGCCGAGCGCGGCCGCGAGCCCTCGAGCGTGACCAAGATGGCCTACGGCTGCTTCGGCGTGACGCTCGCGAACCTGATCATGGTCGCCGCAGCTGCGCATGCAGGTGACGGCAAAGCGAGCTGGCTCTGGCTGTTCGCCTACTTCGCCGTCATCACCGTCGGCGAGCTTTACATCTCGCCGACCAGCCTTTCGCTGGTGACGAAAGTCGCGCCCGCCCGCACCGTCTCGCTGATGATGGGCGTGTGGCTCGCCACAAGCTTCACCGGCAATTTCGCAGCGGGCTATCTCGGCAGCTTCTGGTCGGGCATGGAGAAAGGTTCGTTCTTCCTCATGATTGCGGCGGTGTCGGGGATCGCGGGCCTGGTGATCCTCTGCTTCGTGCGGCCGCTGCGGCCCATTCTCAAGAGCTAGCGCCGTCCCATCGGGAATCGTAAAGTGCCGCCCGTTTCAGTCAGAATGGGAGGATAACCCTGTGAAAATCGTCGACCTCAGCCGCGAGCTCTATCACCGCACCCCGAGCTATCCGGGTCAGCCTCCCATCATCCACGGCGTCTGGAAAACCCACGAGGAGGCCTTCGCCGACTCCGGCAACATCCAGGGCAACAGCGTGATGTTCTTCTCGATGCCAGACCACGGCGGCACGCACATGGATGCGCCGCGCCACTTCGGCATCACCGGCACACCGATCAACGAATACCCGCTGGAAAACTGCATCGTGCCGGGCATCTGCATCGACCTGCGCCACATTGCGCCAAAGGCGGAGTTTGGCCCGGCCGAACTCGAGGCGGCGGTCAAGAAGGCCGGCGTGCCGGTGCCGAAGGGCGGCACGGTGCTGCTCTGCACCGGCCACCACGAGCGCACCTTTCCGCGCAAGGAGTACGCGACCGACAATTCCGGCATCAACGTCGCCGGAACCGAGTGGCTTGCCAAACAGGGCGTGGTGCATTTCGGCATCGACTCGATGCGGCCGGGCCCGGAGGGCAAGGTGAACTCGCTCGTGCACAAGGCCTGCCTCGAGCTCGACATCACGCACATCGAGAGCCTCTGCAATCTCGAGGCGCTGCTCGGCAAAGGCCAGTTCACCTTCATCGGCCTGCCGATGAAGTGGCGCGGCGGCACCGGCTCGCCGATCCGTGCGGTCGCGGTGTTCGATTTCAAAGCATGATCCCGAAAAGCGTGAAGCGGTTTTCGGAAAAGATCGCGCTCAAGTAAGCTACTGCCGGAACCAGTCCGGCACACGGCTCAAGGCATCGGCACGCGCCGAAGGGTGCGTGCCGGTGTGGACCTTGCCGGAGCCGTCGCTCGAGAACGCCATGCCGGACCGCACATGCAGCGGGCGGTTCGGGTGATCGAAATCGTGGTAGGCGCCGGGATAGACCTGGATCACGACGCGGGCGCTGCGGCCGCGGGCGCCGGCCACCATCTGCTGACAGGCGGCAGCCGACGTCTGGTCGTCGGCGCGGCCGATCAGAATGAGCGTGGGCACTCGCGCGCTCCACGCCGCATTGGTCAGCCGCCGGCATCCCGGATAGAACGCGACCGCTGAGCGGAAGTCGGTGCCCTCCACCGGCATCCTGGCGGTCCGCACCGTCCACAGCGTCGCGATCCCGCCGCTCGACCAGCCCATGAGCGACACCCGGTCGGCTTGAACCCACGACTGCTGCTGCAGCCATTTCCGCGCCGCGGCGGCATCCGTCACACGCTCGCGATCGTTGCGCAGCGAACGCTGGCCCGGATTGCCGCATTGGCTGCCAAGCCCGCGTGAGCCGTTGCTATCGGGAAACAGCACCGCGAAGCCTTGCTTGGCCAGGCGCTGGCCCCAGTCGCGGTAGCGAACGCCAATTTCGCCGGAGTTGTTTTTCAGACCGGTGCAGTTGTGCAGGCCAATCACCGCCGGAAACGGGCCTGCGCCCTCAGGGCGGTACAGCGCGGCCTTGAGCTTGAGGTGCTCGTCGCGAGGAATTTCAACGATTTCGGGATTGCCCGCCGCCAGGGCAGGCCAGGCAGCGACGCTCGCCGCTGCGGCAATCAGAACCGCGAAAACCGCTCGCATGGTGGCCGATATCCCGCGAACGGATCCCCCCGGCCCGTTCCGCCGCATGATATCACACGGCTTGCTGAACCGCAGATGAAGCGACCATAGAAAGGGTTTGATACGCGGCGCCGAACGAATATCTTGGGGCCAAGCCAGTGCCCCGATCTCGAATTCGCACGCGCTTAGAATGGCCATGATTGCCATTTTTTATGACGGCGGAGAATTGATGTGCTGAACCGTTACGACCGTCCGCCGCCCATGGCGGGAGAAGCCGAGGTCAAATTCCTCGATGGGGATTTCAGGATCGTGCGCCCGGGCGCTTTCGTCCGCTGCGCCGTCACGAGCGTGCCGATCCCGCTGGAAGAGCTGAAATACTGGAGCGTGGACTTTCAGGAGGCCTATTCGTCCCCTGAGGCGGTGCTGCAGCGGCTCCAGAGCGAGCAGGCCAAGTAGCTGTCAGGCGCCAACCGCCCGCAAGATCAAATCCCGGAATTCGCTTTGTTCGGTGACGACGAGCCGCACCGGCAAAACCTCCGCAGTGCCCGCGAGCACCGTCGCGCCGGGATCTCCTGAGAGCCGCGCCATATCCTTTTCGGTCGTGAGCGGCACTAGACCTTCGCGCGTCGCACGGCGGACAAGGCTGTCCGCTTCCTCGCGACTGAAGCGGTGGTGATCGGGAAACGACACCCGGGCGCGCACATCGAGGCCGGCGTCCGCAAGCGTGGCGAAGAATTTTTCCGGATCGCCGATCCCCGCGAAAGCCAGCACGGGCTTGCTCCGAAGGGCCGAGAGCGTCTCGCCATCAGGTTCGAGCCGGCCGTGAAACACCGGCAAGCCGCGCGCCAGCGCCAACCGCCCCGCCGCATCACCCGCGGTGCCCTGCCCGATCACCAGCACAGCACCGGCGCGCTGAAGCTGCGCATAGAGTGGCGCGCGCAAGGGCCCCGCGGGAAACACCCGCGCGTTGCCGATGCCACGACGGCCATCGACCACCAGGATCGAGATGTCCTTGTGCAGGTTCGGGCTCTGGAAGCCGTCATCCATCACGATCGCGGCCGCGCCTGCCGCACGCGCAGCCTCGGCACCCGCTCCACGATCTCGCGCCACGATGGTCGGCGCCATGCGCGCAAGCAGCAACGGTTCGTCGCCAACCTCGGCCGCACGATGACGTTCCGGCTCGACGCGCACCGGTCCCGCGAGCGTGCCGCCATAGCCACGGCTCAGCACGAATGCCTTGCGGCCGGCTTCGGTGAGAATTTGCGCCACGAGAATCGCGGCCGGCGTCTTGCCGGCCCCGCCCAGCGTCAGATTACCGACACAGACGACCGGCACGCCTGCGCCGCGGCCCGGCTTCGCCATACGGGCGCCCGCCACCGCGCCATAGATCGCGCCGAGCGGCGCGAGCAGGCCCGCCGCAAGTCCCGCCGGGCGCCACCAGAACGCCGGGTCGCGCATCGTGGTCTCAGGCCCCTTCGCCCGCTTGCCGCTCCAGGCGGAACTGCATCAGATAAGGATCGAGCGCAGAAACGGTGCGGTCGAGTGCGCCGGCAAGCGTGTCCATGGCCTTCAGGCCGGTCTGTGCCACCTTCTTGCGCGCCTCGTTGTCTTTCAGCCAGGAGCCGATGCGAACCGTGAGCTTGCCCACGTCGGTGACCAGTTCAGCCCCGCCCGCAGCGTCGAGCGCCGTATAGATTTCACCGAAGTTCCAGACATGAGGCCCGTGCAGGATCGCGGCTCCAAGCTTCGCGGCCTCGATCGGGTTCTGCCCGCCGTGATGCACCAGCGAACCGCCGACAAAGACGATCGGCGCAAGGCGATAGAACAGGCCGAGTTCGCCGAGCGTGTCGGCGATGTAGATCTCGGTGTCGCGGTTGGGCATCTCGCCAACCGAGCGCTGCGCATGGTTGAGGCCTGCGACGCGCGCGATCTCGGTAATGCCGGGCCCGCGCTCCGGATGCCGCGGCACGAGAATCGTCAACAGCCCCGGGAAGCTGTGCCGCAGGCGGCGGTGAACATCGATCAGCGCCGCCTCCTCGCCCGGATGCGTGGAGGCTCCGACGATAACCGGACGCTGTCCGATCGCGCCTTGCAGCGCCCAGAGCTTCTCGGGGTTGGCCGGCGGCGCCGGCGCATCGAGCTTGAGGTTGCCGGTGGTGACATAGCGCGGCGCGCCGAGGCCCGCGTAGCGCGCGGCGTCCTCGGCCGATTGCGCAAGGCACAGATCGAAATGGCTGAGCAGCGCGCCGATGGTGCGCGGCGTGCGCCGCCAGCGGCGGAACGAGCGCTCCGACAGCCGGCCGTTGATCAGGATCAGCGGAATCTTCCGGCGCGCGCTCGCCGTAATCAAGTTCGGCCACAGATCGGATTCGACGAACAGCGCAAGATCTGGCTTCCAATGGTTGAGGAAGCGACCGACGAATTGCGGCACGTCCATCGGAACGAATTGATGGATCACGTCCTCCGGCAGCCGTTGCTTCGCCACCTCGGCCGAGGTCACCGTGCCCGACGTCACCAGCAGATGGATGTCGCGCCCATCAAGCCGCTCGATCAGCGGCAGGATCGCCAAAAATTCGCCGACGCTTGCGCAATGCATCCACACCAGAGGGCCGTCCGGCCGCGTCGCCTCGGTTTGCCCGCGCCGCTCCGGCCAACGGGTCGGATGCTCCTTGCCGCGCTTGAGACGGGACTTGAGCACGAGATCGGCGACCGGCACCGAGGCGGAGGTCAGCCCCTGATAGACCCGCAGCGTGAACGGCGTCCGACTAGCCACCGGCCTGCTCCCCGGTGGTGCCGTCGGCGAGTTCATAAGCCCGGGCCGTCACGGCGTTGAGCGAGTCCTCGACAGCGCGGCGCGCGAGTTCCAGTGTCTGGCTGTCGGCATCGAGCGGCACGTGGATCGGCGCGCCGGCCACGCCGCCGCCGCGGCCAAACGGGAGATTGATCGTGGTGCGGTCCCAGTTGTCGAGCACGAAGCGCCTCCGCGTCGCGATCGCCACCGGATAGATCGGCCGGCCGGACATCTGCGCCAACTTGACGATACCAAACCCTGCAACCCGGGACACCTTGGGAACGTCGGCTGTCATGGCAACGTTGCAGCCTTCTTTGAGGGCTCGAACCAGCTCACTGAAACCGAACACGCCACCCTTCTTCGCGAAGTCGGTGCCATGCGTGCCTGAACCGCGGATCGTTTCGATGCCGAGCCGCTCCGCAGCGACCGCATTGATCTCGCCGTCGCGATGACGAGAGATCAAGACCTTGGCGCGCAGGTTCGGCGGCTTGACGAACGGCGTCAAGAAGTGCTGCCCGTGCCAGAACGCAAGGATCAGCGGAGCATGCTGCGGAATCCGCTCCAGAGCATCCAGCGGCTCAACGGCGAACCGCGTCGTGTGCCAGACCAGTTGCAGATAGTGCGCTGCGGTAACGCCGGCCGCCCTTTGGAACCAAGGCGCGTGGGTTAACTTCCGGAATGACACCATACGACAAAGCCAGACCAGCGGCCGGCTCAGCGACCCGAGCCTGGGCCGGTCGCTTCAGGATCCATCAGACGATGCAAATGGACAATGAAATAGCGCGTCTGGGCGTTGTCGACGGTCTGCTGCGCCTTGGCCTTCCAGGCCACGTGGGCCGCAGCGTAGTTCGGATAGACGCCGACGATGTCGACCTTGTCCAGGTCCTTGAATTCGGTTGTGTCGATGCCGGTCAGTTCGCCGCCGATGACAAGATGAAGAAGCTGCTTGCTGGGTGCTGCGGACATAGCCTCAATCCTTCGCCGTTCGTTCGCCATGCGCGATGAGCGCGCGCGGGTTATCCCGGCTCGCTGGTCTGGGCGCGCACAAGATCGACCAGCGCGGCGTGCCGCTCGCGTCCCGCAGCAATAAGGACGCTGTGAACCGGATCGGGCCGGTTGTAAACGAGCGTCCCGCCGTCGAGTGCGGTCATCACGCCTCCGGCTTCGTGCACCAAAAGATCGGCAGCCGCAAGGTCCCAGTCGTGGCCGTTGCCGCCGGCCATCGCGGCGTCGAGTTCGCCATGGGCCACACGCGCCAGCCGCAAAGCCAGCGAATGCACGCGCGGCATCACGACAATTCCGGTGTCATGAGCGGCCATGCGTTCCAGCACGCGTTTCGGCCCACTGATCCGGGTGCCGGCCAACCCGCCATTTGTGACATGGACCGGCGCGCCGTTGCGTGTGACGCCACCGCCCGCGGTTGCCAGAAACAGTTCCGAGGTCGCCGGTGCAAACAGCGCCGCGGCAACCGGCCGCCCGCCGATCACGAGCGCGGCCGAAATCGTCCAGTCCTCGCGACCGGCGATGAAGGCCCGCGTCCCATCAATGGGATCGATCACCCAGACCCGGCGAGCGTCGAGACGATTCGGGTCATTCTCGCTTTCCTCCGACAGCCAGCCGTCGCCGTCCCGGAGCAAGTGCCTGTGCAGAAGATCGTTCGCGGCGATGTCGGCTTCGCTGACCGGGGAATCGCCCGCCCCCTTGGTCCAGCTCTTCAGCGGACCGCGGAAGAACTTCATGGCGATGGCGCCAGCCTCCTGGACCGCGACGGCGAGCCTCTCGCAATCGCGCAGATAATCGGTGGAGGTCTCAGACGCCTGCAATCGTCAGCCCTTCCAGCCGGACGGTCGGCGCGTTGGTGCCGTAGCGGAATCTCAGATTGTTGGCCGGCGTCACGGTGCGGAACATGTCAAGCATGTGACCGGCGATCGTCACTTCGCTGACCGGATAGGTGCGCTGGCCCTTCTCGATCCAGAAGCCCGCAGCACCGCGGCTGTAATCGCCGGTGACCATGTTGGCGCCGGACCCGATCAGGTCGGTGACGTAAAAGCCTTCGTCGATGTCCTTGATCAGCTCTTCGGGGCTGAGCTTGCCGGCTTCGAGATGCAGATTGGTCGGCGACGGCGACGGCGTCGACGACGCGCTGCGGCCGGCGTGGCCCGTGGTGGCAAGGCCCAGCTCGCGTCCGGTCGCGCTGTCCAGAATCCAGGTCTTCAGCACGCCGTCTTCGATCAACGCCATGCGCTTGCCGGCGACACCTTCGGCGTCGAACGGCCGCGAGCGCAAGCCCCGCTTTCGCAGCGGATCGTCGATGATGTTGATGCCGGCCGCGAACAGGCGCTCGCCCATCTTGTCCTTGAGGAAGCTCGTCTTTCGCGCGATCGCGCTGCCGTTGATGGCGCTGACCAGATGGCCGACGATCGATCCCGCGATGCTCCAGTCGAACACCACCGGCACCTTGCGGGTCGAAACCTTGCGCGGGTTGAGCCGCGCCACCGCCTTCTCGCCGGCCGTTCTGCCGATCTTTTCGGGATCGTCGAGGTCGGTCGCGTGCAGCGCCGAGGAGAAATCGTAGTCGGTCTCCATGCCGGTGCCTTCGCCGGCGATCGCCTGCATCGAGACGCTGTGGCGCGAGCCGAGATAGGAGCCGGAGAAGCCGTGGCTCGTCACCAGCACCATGCCGCCGATGCCGACCGAGGCGCCTGCGCCGCCGGACTTGGTGACGCCCTTCACGGCGCGACCGGCCTCCTCGGCGCGGCGCGCCATGGCCTCAAGGGCCGCGGTGTCGGGCAGCTCACGGTCGATCAGATCGAGATCGGGGAAGCTCTTGGCGAGCAGATCCTGGTCGGCAAGACCGGCGTAACGATCCTCCGGCGCAACGCGCGCCATGGCCACCGCACGCTCGGCCAGGGCGTTGACGCCATCGCTGCTTAGATCGTTGGTCGAGACCACCGCCTGCTTTTTGCCGACCATGACGCGAAGGCCGACGTCATTGCCTTCGGCGCGCTGGGATTCCTCCACAGCACCGTCACGAACGTCAACGGATTGGGATACCGAACGCATCGCGACCGCGTCGGCGGCATCGGCGCCGGCCGCGCGCGCAGCCTTGATCAGCCGGTCGGCGAGCGTTTGGAGGGCGGATTGATCGAACAGAGAATCCATGAGGCACTGACGGTTTAGGTGGGGGGGCCAACTCTGACAAGGGATTGGCCGCTGGCCATCCAGAGATAAGGCCGAATCCCTGGCAATTCGAGAGCGTTTGCAAAATTTGCACCTTGCCCCGAAAGGTCTCGTCAAGCATGGCCGGGAAAGCCCATTTCGCTAATGCGGGTTAACCGCACCCCTTAAGCTTATCCAGACAGGCCTGCGGCATCATTGCGGCATGACCGGGCGAATAAGTCCGGCTGGGAAGAGTTTGAGGCGTCAAAACATGGGTGCCGAAGGTGCCTCGGGGTCGAGCCGCGCGTTGCGGCTCGACCCTCACGCTCTGCCTGCGCGTTATGAAGCACGCGACGGCGGCGCGGATGGGCAGGTCAGAAACATCGAACTCGACCGCGAGCGCGTCGTATTGCGCCGCGCGGTGCGCGGCATTCCCATGAAGGTGGGCGTGCCGATCCGTGAATTCCGCGGGGTCACTCTCAAGACCCTGCCGCCCGACGGCGACCAGCCGGCGGCCGTCGCCGTGATGCTCGAGCATCGCGACAGCGCGCTCTCGGTTCCGCTGTTCGTCGCCGACCGCGGCGACGAGGCGATGGTCGAATGGAAATCCTGGAGCCGGGTGCTCGGCGTGCCGCTGCTGGTCGACGACGGCGAAGGCGCGCTGCGCGAGCCGTTCCAGCGGCTCGGACAGATCAGCGTCGGCACCGCCGCGCCGCGCAAGAAGCGCCGCGCTGCGATCCGCTGGCGCAGGCCTTCGATTCTGATGCGACGAAAGCCCGGACGGCCCACGCCTGGCGCCACCGTGCATCGCGACGAGCGCGAGATCATCGCGCGCGACTGAGCACACCCTATTCGAACGACAGCTTTGCCTGCCGGGCCACATCGGTCCACATCTTGATCTCGGCGCCGAGCTCCTTGGTGAATTCGGCCGAGCTGCTGCCGACCGCGTCGCTCGACAGCGCGCGGAGCCTCTCCTTGACGTCCGGTAATTGCGCGATGCGCATGCACTCGGCCTCGAGCTTCTTGATGATGTCCGGCGGCGTTCCGGCGGGAGCAAAAAGTCCCGACCACAGCCGGACATCCACATCGATGCCTTCATCGTGCAAGGTCGGCACATCGGGCAACTCGGGAATTCGCTTCGGCGCCGTCACCGCCAGCGCCCGCGCCTTGCCGGCCTGCACTTGCGGCAGGCTCGGTGGCGGCTCGGCAAAACCATAGGTCACCTGCTCGCCGATCACGTTGGTGACCGACTCGTTGGTGCTGCGGAACACGATCGGCTGGCCGGCCGCGCCGGTGCGCAGCTTGAACAGCTCGGTCGAAAGCTGAAAGCCCGCGGAAGCTGCGCCGTAGTTGGTCTTGTCGGGATTGGCCTTGGTCCAGGCGATGAAGTCTTTCAGGTTCTTCGCCGGATGATTGGGGCTGACGATCAGCAGCAACGGATAGCTTGCGACCATGGAGATCGGCACGAAGTCACGAAGCGGCTGATAGGGAATCTTCGTATAGATCGCAGGACTCACCGACATCTGACCCGCGGCGGCATAGAGCAACGTGTAACCGTCGGGCGCCGACTTCGCGACCATGTCGGGACCCAACATGGCGTTGCCGCCAGGCCGGTTCTCGACGATGACGTTCTGGCCGAGCGACTCCTGCATCTTCTGCGCGACGAGCCGCGCCACGATATCGACGCCGCCACCGGCGCCGAATCCCACCACGAGCTTGATGGTGCGGGTCGGATAGGTTTCCGCGCGGGCCGGATGTTGCGCGAGCAGCGCCAGAGCGACCGCCGCGATGGTCAGCACCGATGATTGGAATTTGAAGCGCGCCATGTCACCCCTCGTCGTCACCCCTCGTCGCGTCGCACGATCAATCAGAGTCCGAAAATCCGCCGCGCGTTGCCGCCTGCGACCTTTCCGGCCTGATCTTGAGGCAAGTCCCGTACCATAGCGAGGATACCCGCCATGTCGCCGACATTGTGCGGAAAGTCGGTGCCGTAGAGCACGTTGTCGGCGCCGGCGATATCGATGCACATCGCGAGCGCCCGGGGCTCATAGACGACGGTGTCGTAAAAGATACGGCGCAAATAGGCGCTTGGCTTTTCCTTGATCGCGGCGCGGCAGGCCGGAATGGTGTCGTAGCAGCGGTCGAACCGGCCGCTGAGATAAGGCATCGTGCCGCCGCCGTGGGGCGCGATCAGCTTCAGGTTGGGATAGCGATCGAGGAAACCGGAGAGAATGAGCCGCGTGAACGATAGCGTCGTGTCGACCATGAAGCCCACAGGCGTCGCGAGGCTGAACTCGTCGAGCCGCATATCCTCGCCGCCGAGCGGAATGGTCGGATGCACGAACACCGGTAAGGCTTGCCGGTCGATCTCGGCCCAGACCGGCTCGAACAGCGGATCGATCAGGTCGCGGCCGCGGATGTTGGCGAGCATCGCGACGCCGCGCGCGCCATCGGAGCGTGCGCGGGCGAGTTCGGCCAGCGCATCGTCGGGATATTCCCACGGGATCGAAGCAACCCAGCGGATGCGGTCGGGATATTGCTTCTGCGCCTCCGCATAGGCCGCGTTGGCGATGCGCGCGGCCTTCACACCGGTCTCGCGCGAACCCCAGAACACGTTGGGGCCGGTGAGCGACAGCATCGCCATGTCGACGCCGGCGGCGTCCATGGCTTGCAGCCGCAGCGCGTAATCGAACATCTCGGGCATCAGCGTCACGAAGGGCGCACCGGCCAGATGGATCGCGGTTTGCCCGGCGCGGGTCTTCTTCAACTCGTAGCCGCCGCCGTCCTGCTGCAGGAGGTCCAGCCAAGCCTGCGGAATCATGTGCGTGTGAATGTCGATGACGGTCATGACGCGGATCAGAACATGCGATGAGCGACCGCGTCCAGCAGCAAAGCCCCGAACAGGATCAGACCGGCATCGCGATTGGCGCGAAACATTTTCAAGCACGAGTCCGGATTAGAGAGGTCGATGTACACGATCTGCCAGGCGAGGTGCGCCGCAAAGACTGCCAAGCCGAGAGAGAACACCACGCCCGCGCCGGCGAGATATCCGGCGAGCCCGATCAGCACCACCGCCGCAGTCGAGAACGCCATCAACGCAGGCTTGGTCTTTTCGGCGAACAGCAGCGCGGTGGATTTCAAACCCACGAGCGCGTCGTCCTCGCGGTCCTGGTGCGCGTAGATCGTGTCGTAGTGGATCACCCACGCGATCGAGCCGGCGTAAAGGAGATACGCAGGCAGTTCGAGCGCGCCGCGCGCGCCGGCCCAGCCCATCAGCGCGCCCCAGGAGAAGGCGAGGCCCAGAAAAATCTGCGGCCAGTAGGTGACGCGCTTCATGAACGGATAGACCGCGACCACCGCGAGCGAGGAGATGCCCACCAGAATCGCGAAGCGATTGAACTGCACGAGCACCAGCAGACCCACCAGAGCCTGCACCACCAGGAACACCAGCGCGGCGCGCGCGCTCACTTGCCCCGATGGAATCGGCCGCGAACGCGTGCGCTCGACCCGGGCGTCGATGTCGCGATCGACCAGATCGTTCCAGGTGCAGCCCGCGCCACGCATCACGATGGCGCCGACGAACAGCAGAAAGATGTGCCACGGGCTCGGGCCCCAGGCCCGGTCGGCGACGGCGGCCATCGCCGACGACCACCAGCACGGCAACAGCAAAAGCCACCAGCCGATCGGCCGGTCGAGACGGGTGAGCCGCAGGTAGGGCTTCAGCCAGCCGGGCGCACTGTGATCGACCCAGTTTCCGATGGCATCGGCGACGCGTCCCGAGGCGTCGCTCATGGCTGCCTCCTCGGTCGGCTCACCGTTGCAGGACGTTGCCGGTCAGGGTGTCGAAGGTGCCACGCCCGGATTTCACCGAGGTGTCGTCGGGAAGGATCGGCCCGCCCAGCGCATCGCTGAGCGTGGGCACGGCAGCGGGGCCAGCGGGAGCTGTGCTGCACACGTTGTTGCGAATCTGAATCGTCTTGGCGTGGTTCTGCCTCATCTGCGTGACGATGTTCGGCGGCACGCCGCAGAGCTTCTGGTTGGTTGTGAGGAACTTGAGCATTTTTTCTTCTTTGGCCGCGAACGCCTTGAACAGCGGACAGACCTCCTCGCGGCTCGCCTTGCGATCGCCCGCCGCCCGGATGCCGGCGGCGCCTTTTTCGACCTCCTCGCGGATGGCCGGGAAGTTCAGGCAGATCTTCTGCGCTTCCGGCACCTGTTGGGGCGCGCCTTGGCTGAAGCCGCCCGGCCGCACAAAACCGCCCTGCGCCGGGCCGCCGCCAAAGCCGCCGCCTTGCGGCGCGCTGCCGAAGCCACCTTGCGCCGGGGTCCCGAAACCACCTTGTGCCGGGGCAAAGCCGCCCGGCGCCGGACTGCCGAAACCGCCGGGCGAGACCGATGCCTGTCCGGGCGCGGGAAATGGGTTGTTGGCCGGCTTCTGCTGCTGCTGGCCGGGGGGCGGGGGGAACGGACTGGTGCCCTGCGACGCCGAGGAGGTCTGGCCGGGAGGCGACGGGAACTGCGCGGCGGCGGGCGTCAGCGCGGCACACAGCAGAACGGCTGCGCC